>DATIFE010000125.1:0-30038 GCA_035455425.1 Anaeromyxobacteraceae bacterium
GAGGTTCTCGCTGGCGCGCCGCTACGACGGCGGCGGCGCGCCGGGGGCGCTGCGCTCCCCCGACACCGTGGTCGAGCTCCTCTTCCTGCTGGGCTACCGGCTCTTCTGAGCGGCCCGCCCTCGCATCACGTCTGGGTACGGGAGTTGCGCCCGGCCGCGGGGCTCTGGGAGCCTCTGCCCGTGCGCCTCTCGACCCTGGCTGCTGCGCTGACGCTGCCCCTCGCCGCCGCCCAGGGGCAGGTGCCGGCCCGGTTCACGCCGGAGCAGATCCGGGCCGCGGTGGTCGACGACATCCGGGCCAAGGTGAGGGAGGGAGGCGGCGCCTACCGGCTCCGCGACGAGCTGACGGGCGAGGTGCTCGAGCTCGAGATGGAGCAGGTGGCGATGGTGAGCACCGAGGGGCTCTGGCGCATCCACGACCCGACTCGCAAGGTCTCGCCCGATGCGCGCGGCTACTTCGCCTGCGTGAACTTCCACCCCCGCGGCGGACCGCCCGAGAAGCGCTACGACATCGACATCCGGGTGTCGACGGACGGCGGCAAGCTGGCGGTGGCCGAGGTGCTCATCCACAGGGTGCCGCGCCTGGTCGACGGCAAGTGGACCTGGGAAGCCCGCTTCCGCAAGGAGAAGGTGGAGCCGGCTGGGGGAGCCCGGTGATCCCTCACCAGCGGGTGGCGCAGGCCACCAGCGGCGTGCACATCCGGTCGACGCCCTTCATCCAGCGCAGCATCTCGTCGCCCGAGACCACGCCGGTGATCCGGGCGGGGACCTCCCGCCCGCGCTGGTCGATGAAGAGCACGGTGGGCTGGGCGATGACCCCGTACTTGGCCATGGCCTGGTCGACGAGGTCGGCCACCTTCGGGTCCTCGAGCTTGTCGGCCGAGTTGTCGATCTTGATGAGCACGAAGCGCTTCGCCTCCTCGCGCACCGCGGGATCGCTCCAGGCGGTCTTGTCGAGCTCCTTGCAGGCGGCGCACCAGTCGCCCCAGAAGTCGATGATCACCGGCCGGTGCTCGGCCCGCGCCAGCGCCAGCGCCTCCGGCTCCCGGTTCACCATCCAGGCGAGCTCGCCCGAGGCGGACGCCCGCGCCAGCCGGGCGTTCCCGGCCCCGACCGCGTAGACCGTGCCCAGCACCGCCAGCGCCACCCCGACCCCCTTGAGCAGGCGGCGGCGGAGCGTCCCGGCGAAGTCCCCGTGGAGGGCACCCAGGAGCACGCCCAGCGCGGCGGCGCCGGCGGCGACCAGCGAGGCGCTGCGCGCCGCCGAGAACACCCCCCGCGCCCCCGGGATGACGTCCTTGAGGAAGAGCCCGGCGGCGGCCAGCAGGGCCACCCCGAAGAAGCTCTTCACGCCGTCCATCCAGGGGCCGCTCTTGGGGAGGTGCAGGCTGAAGGCGCCGATGAGGAAGAAGAGGAGCCCGATGCCCAGCGCGTAGACGAACATGATGCCGGCGCCGAAGGCCACCGACCCCTTGGCGGCGACGAAGGCCAGCGCGGCCGCCAGCACCGGCCCGGTGCAGGGGGCGGCGATGAGCCCTCCGACCAGCCCCATGGCGAAGGCGCCGGCGCGCCCCGCGCCGCCGACGGTGCTGAGCCGCGCCTGCCACGACGCCGGCAGCTGCAGCTCGAAGGCGCCGAACATCGAGGCCGCCATGGCGGCGAGCACCAGGGCCACGAACCCCATGGCCCAGGGGTTGGTCATGACCGTCCCGAAGGCCTTGCCGGTGAGCGCCGCGCCGACGCCCAGGGCGGTGTAGGTGGCGGCGATGCCCAGCACGTAGAGGAGCGAGAGGCCGGCCGCCTGCCGCCGCGAGGTGGCGCTCCGGGCGCCGAAGATGGAAACGGTGATGGGGATGAGCGGGTAGACGCACGGCGTGAGGCTCGTCAGCACGCCGCCGGCGAAGGCCGCGCCGAAGGCCAGCAGCGACCCCTGCGCCAGGTAGCGGGCCAGGCCGAGATCGCTGGCGGCGCCGGTCGAGCCCGAGGTGGCGAGCTCCGGCAGCCAGGCCACGGCCGCGAAGACCAGCGAGGCGACGAGGATGCGCTTTGCGAGCTTCATCGGGTCCTGCTCCCCAGAAGGCTAGTCTAACACCCGAAAATCCCTGTCGCACCCGAGAGTTGGCGCGCCGGAGGCCCTTGTCCCGCCTCCCGGGCCGGGGTAAGTGGGATCGACGCCCGGGCGCCCCGCCCGTTACAACTCCCCATCTCCTTGGAGCCGGCGGCGGCATGAAGGTTCCCGTCTACATGGACTGCAACGCCACGACGCCCGTCGACCCGCGGGTGCTCGAGGCGATGCTCCCCTTCTTCACCGTCGACTTCGGGAACGCGGCGTCGCGGAGCCACTCCTTCGGGTGGCGGGCGGAGGAGGCGGTGGAGGCGGCGCGCGCCGAGGTGGCGCGGCTCATCGGCGCCACCGCCCGCGAGATCGTGTTCACCTCCGGCGCCACCGAGTCGGACAACCTGGCCATCAAGGGGGCGGCCCGCTTCCACCAGTCCCGGGGGCGGCACCTCGTCACCTGCCGCACCGAGCACAAGGCGGTGCTCGACAGCATGCACGCCCTGGAGCGCCAGGGCTTCGAGGTGACCTTCCTGCCGGTCGGGAGCGACGGCCGGATCGACCCCGGCGAGGTGGCGAAGGCCATCCGCCCCGACACCATCCTGGTCTCCGTCATGCACGCCAACAACGAGACCGGCGTGCTGCACCCCGTCGAGGAGATCGGCCGCATCGCGCGCGAGCGGGGGGTGCTCTTCCACACCGACGCCGTCCAGTCGGCGGGCAAGATCCCCGTGGACGTGGAGAAGCTCGGCGCGGACCTGCTGTCCCTCTCGGCGCACAAGATGTACGGGCCCAAGGGCGTGGGGGCGCTCTACGTCCGCCGCCGGCCGCGGGCGCGCATCCTGGCCGAGATCGACGGCGGCGGCCACGAGCGCGGGCTGCGCTCCGGCACGCTCAACGTCCCGGGCATCGTCGGGTTCGGCCGGGCCTGCCAGGTGGCCGGCGAGGGGATGGCGGAGGAGGCGGCGCGCGTCCTCGGGCTCCGCGAGCGGCTGCGCCACGGCCTCGGGCGCGGCGTCGAGGGCCTCACCGTCAACGGCTCCCTGGAGCACCGGCTCCCCGGCTGCCTCAACGTCAGCTTCGCCCATGTGGAGGGAGAGGCGCTGATGATGGCCGTCCGGGACGTTGCCGTGTCCTCGGGGTCGGCCTGCACCTCGGCGTCGCTCGAGCCGTCCTACGTGCTCCGCGCCATGGGCGTGCCGGACGACCTGGCCCACGCCTCCATCCGCTTCGGCCTCGGCCGGTTCAACACCGCCGAGGAGGTGGACTTCGCCGTCGACCTCTTCGCTCGCAAGGTGGCGAAGCTGCGCGAGATGTCGCCGCTCCTCGACGCGGCCCGCTGAGCGGGCGGCTGCCCCCCGCACCCGCGGCCGCCCCGCGGACCGGGCCGCGCCCGGCGGCGGCGATTCCCGGGCGGGCGCGGGCGGCACCGCTCCTGCTCCCGTCGCGGCCATGCCCGCACCCCTCCTCCTGGCGCTGGCGCTGACCGCGCCCCCAGCCGGCGCCGATCCGGCGCGCGACGTCCCCCGCCTCCTCGCCCGCCTCGCGGCCGCGGATCCTCCGGTGGAGGAGGTCCAGCGCGCCGCGGCCCTGCGCGCCGCCGCGCCCCCGGCCGACGCCGCCTCCTGGCGGGGCCGCGCCCGCTGGGCCGCCTGGCTTCCCCGGCTCACCACCTGGTACCGGCACGGCGAGAGCGCCGCGCGCACGCTCGGGCTCACCTCGTCCTCCGCCGTGGACTACGTGCGCCTCGCGCCCACCGACGAGGTGGGCGTCCGCGCCACCTGGGACCTCCAGGCCATCGCCTTCTCCGAGGGCGAGCTGCGCGCCGCCGAGGCGGCGGCGCGGGCCGCGAGGCAGCGGGCCGAGGCGGCGGAGCGGGCCACCCGGCTCTACTTCCGCCGGCGGGAGCTGGTCGCGGCGCTCTGGCTCTCGCCGCCGGCCGAGCCCTCGGCCCGGGCAGCCGCCGAGCTGGCCGTGGACGAGGTGACGGCCGAGCTCGACTTCCTCACCGGCGGGCTGTTCGGGGGCCGGCGATGAAGCGCGCGGCCCCGCTCTTCGCCGCCCTGCTCGCCGCGGCGGCCTGCGGCCGGCTCCCCGAGCCGCTCACCCGCGTCACCGCGGTGAGGCCGGAGGGCACCGTGGCGCCGGGTGCGGTGGCGGTGGAGATCGAGCTCAGCGGTCCGGTCTCGCCCGAGGGGATCCTCGACGGGCGGAGGGTGGCGCTGTGCAGGGCCGCCGACGCCGACGGCGTGGCCGCGGCGGCGAGCGCCGGGGCGGGGCTCTCTCCCGGCGCGCCGGTGCTGGCGGCGCGGATCGACCTGCTCGACGGCGGCAGGCGCATCCGGCTCGAGCCGCAGCGGCCCCTGTGGCCCATGGCCTCCTGGGTCGCGGTCATGGGAAAGGGCGTCCTCGACGCCGAGGGGCGGCCGGTCCTGGATCCGCAGGGGCGCCAGCGCGCCCTCAAGCACCCGTTCGAGACCGGGGACATCCCGCCGGGCGAGCTGCCGCTCCTGGCGCTCACCGAGGCGCTGGCCCGCGCCGACGCGCCGGAGGCCGGCGGGGAGTACGCCGAGGTGGCGAACCTCGGCGGCCGGCCGGCCGACCTCGCCGGCTTCCGGCTCGCCAAGCGCACCGCGACCGGCGTGCAGCGCTGCACCGTGGAGCCGGCGGCCGCCGGCCTGCTGGCGCCGGGCGGCCGGGCCGTCGTCGCCGGAGGCGCCTGGGACGGCCGCTACCCGCTCCCGGCCGGCACGCCGGTCCACCGCTGCGGGGCGACGGCGCTGCTGGGCGGGCTCGCCGACGACCGCGCGGTGGCGCTGGCCCTGGAGTCGCCCGGGGGCGCGCTGCTCACGTCGCTCGGCTGGGCGGCCGCGGCGCCGCTCTGCGCCGCGGGCTCCCTCGAGCGCATCGACCCCGCGGGGCCCGACGCGCCCGCGAACCTCGCCTGCACCGGGACCGTCTCCCCGGGGCGGTGAGACGCGGGTCCGCGGCCGCCCCCGCCGTCACATGTTCTCGACGATCCACTTCCCCAGCAGCTCGTCCTTGAGCACGAAGCCGTCGGCGCCGCACTCGCTCGCGAGCCTGGACACCCTCTCCTTGCTGTCGCCCGAGCAGAAGATGACCTTGATCGACCGGAACATGGAGTTCTTCTTGATGAAGCGGCAGAACTGCGCCCCGTCCACCTTGGGCATGTGGATGTCGAGCAGCACCAGGTCCGGCCGGGTGGCGCGCTTCAGGATGGCCGAGGTGGCCGTCTCCACGTCGCGCGCCGTCTGCACCTCGAAGCCGGCCCGCTGCAGCTCCTCGGCGAGCAGCCGGGCGGCGATCTCGCTGTCGTCCACCACCAGGACGCGGCGGCGCCCGCCCACGGCCTGGGCGAACCGCCGGGCCAGGTCCTCGGGGGGCGAGAGCGCCAGGACGCCGTCGGCCTCCGCCTCGCGGGCCGCCCGCTGGAGGTCCTCCGGCGGCCTGTCGGCCGCCACCAGGGCGCGGCCGGCGAAGCCGCGGTCCCGCAGCAGGGCCACCGCCTGGCGGGCCCGCGCCGGCTCGACGAGCAGCGCGCCGGCGTCCCGGGCCGCGGCCGCGAGGGCGAAGGGGTCCGCCGCGGCGGTCACCCGGTGGCCGCCGGCCTCGAGCGCGAGGCGCAGCAGCTCCTGGACCAGCTCGCTCTCGGAGCAGACGAGGATCTTCACCGGCGCAGCCCGCGGGACACGTTGGCGGCGATCTTGCCACGGCTGCCGGGCCGGGGCCAAAATCCCAAGATGGCCGAGCCAAGCGACGCGCCCCGCGCGGCGCCGACTGCGCCCGCGCCGGGCGAGGCCTGGCTCTTCTGCGTCCGCGCCGGCGGCGGGCGCTACGCCTTCGACGCCGCGCTGGTGAGCGAGGTGGTCCGCCTCGGGACGCTCACCCGCCTGCCGGGTGCGCCGCCCTTCCTCCCCGGGGTCTTCACCCACCGGGGCGACGTCCTGGCGGTGCTGGACCTCTGCCAGGCGCTTTCGCTCCCCGCCGCCTCCCTGGGCGCCAGCGCCCGCGCGGCGGTGCTCCGGGTGGGCGAGTGGAGGCTCGCGCTCCTGGCCGACGCCGTCGAGGGCCTGGCCGCCGTTCCCCGCCGGACCCTCGAGCCCCCGCCTGCCGGGAGCGGGCCGGCCGCGGCCTGGCTCACCGCCGTGGGCCGGGACGGCCGCGGGCCTGTCGCCGTCCTCGACCTGGCCCGGCTGGTGGCCGCCGCCCGGGACCGGAGCCTGGGCTCGTGACCGGGGCCGAGCCGGTGGTGCTCTTCCAGCTGGGGCCGCGGATCCTGGCCGCGCGCGCCGGCGGGGTGGAGCGCATCGGCAACCCGCGCGAGGAGGGCGCCTCGCGGCTCCTGGCCGAGTCGTGCCTGGGCCGGCCCTGGGTGCCGCTGCGGAGCCTGATCGTGCTCTCCGAGGCGGGGCTCGAGGCGGGCCTGTGCGTCGACCGGGTGCTGGGGGTCCGGTCGGTGGACGCCGCCGACCTCCTGCCGCTGCCTCCGCTCGCGGCCGGGGCGCTCTCCACCGCGGCGGTGGCCGGCCTGGTGATGCTGGACGGCGCGCCCACGCCGCTCGTCGACCTTCCCACCCTCATCCGCGAGCAGCAGCAGGCTGCCGCGCGCGACGCGAGGTCCACCGATGCGTGAACGGAGACGGACGCGGGCCCGGGCGCCGGTGGCGGGGCGCCGCGACGGCCTGGCCGAGGCCGGCCCCATCCTCGAGGTCCTGTCGGCCATGGCCGAGGGGAACCTCGACGTGGCGCGGCTCGACCCGGAGCGCTTCCGGGATCCGGCGCTCCGCGAGATCGCCGCCGCCCTGGGCCGGGCGGCGGAGCGGGTCCAGGCCGACGGGACCGAGGCCAACCTGCGCCTCTCGGCCGTCACCCAGGGCGTCGACGAGGCCATCGACTCGCTGGTGAAGATGATGGTCAAGGGCGATCTCTCCGGCGGGCTCCGCCTGGCCGTCAGCGACGCGGCCCTGGCCCCGCTCATCGCCGGGCTGGGCCAGGTGATGGAGACCCTGAAGCGCTTCGTGCTGGAGGCGCGCGAGGCGGGCCTGCGGCTGTCCTCCAGCGCCTCCCAGCTGCTGGCGGCCGCCACCCAGAACGAGTCCTCCACCACCCAGCAGGCCGGCGCGGTCCACGAGACCACCGCCACCATGGAGGAGCTCCAGGGCGCCTCCAAGCAGATCGCCGACAACGCCCACACCGTCTCGACCATCGCCGAGGGGACCCTGGGCGCCACCCGCCAGGGCGAGGGGGCCATCCGCGCCTTCCTGGGAGCCATGGAGAAGGTCCGCCACAACGCCGTGGAGGTGGACGACGCCATCGCCCGGCTCTCGCGGCGGGTGGAGCGGATCGGGACGGTGGTGGAGGTGATCGACGAGATCGCCGACCGGTCCGACCTGCTGGCGCTCAACGCGGCGCTGGAGGGGGCCAAGGCCGGCGAGGCCGGGCGCGGCTTCTCCATCGTGGCCGCCGAGATGCGCCGCCTGGCGGAGAACGTCCTGGAGAGCACCAAGGAGATCAAGAACCTCATCGCCGAGATCCGCGAGGCCACCCACGCCGCCAAGGACGCCTCCGACGGCAACAAGCGCATGGCGGGCGAGGGCGAGCAGCTCGGCACCGTCGCCATGGGGAGCGTCGCCTCGATCCTCGAGGGCGCCGAGCAGACGGCCAGCGCCGCCCGCGTCATCCACCTGGCCACCCAGCAGCAGCGCACAGCCACCGAGCAGGTGGTGCAGTCGATGGCGGAGGTGGAGGAGGCGACGCGGCAGGCCCAGGCCGGCTCGCGCCAGGCCACGGGCGCTGCCGCCGAGCTGGCCAGGCTGGCGGAGCGGCTCGCCGAGCTGGTGAGGCGCTTCCGCGTGGAGTAGCCGAGGGCCGATGGACGACCGCACCCGGCAGAAGCTCCTCCCCAAGTTCCGCGAGTCCACCCAGGACCGGGTGGCGCGCATCTCGGGGCTCCTGCTGGGGCTGGAGCGCGGGGCCGGGGCCGAGGCGCTGGAGGACCTCCTCCGCGAGCTGCACACGCTCAAGGGCGAGGCGCGGCTCATGGGCTTCTCCGGGCTCTCCCAGGTGCTGCATGCCGCCGAGGACGCGGTCCGGGGCCTGCCGGCCGGGGCGGCGCGCGGGGGCGCCGTGGACGCCCTGCTGCGCGCCTGCGACGAGGTGCCGAGGTTCCTGGATGGGCCGCCCGACGGGGGCGCCGAGGCGAGCCGGATCGCCGCCCGGCTCCGGAACGCCCTCGGGCCGGGGGCGCCGGCGGCGGCCGGGGGAGCGGGCGCCGGGGCGCGCTCCGCGGTGGCCGGGCCGGCCGTACGGGGCGAGGTCTCGGTGCGCGTGGAGGTGGAGCGGCTCGACGAGATCGCGGCCCTGGCCGGCGACCTGCTGGTCGACGGCGCCCGGGCCCAGGCGCGGAGCCGGGAGCTGCAGGAGCTGTTCGCGCGCTGGAGCCGCCTGGCCGAGAGGGCGCTGGCCGGGTCCGCCGCGGGCGAGCGATCCCGCGGCCGCGACCGGTCGGCCGAGCGGCTCGAGCGCGACGTCCACATCCTCCGCTCCGACACCTTCCGCCTCGTCCGGCGCCACGCCGACGCGGTCAGCGCCGTCCAGGGCCAGTTCGCCCAGCTCGCCGACCAGGTGGGCCAGGCCCGGCTCGTCCCGCTGGCGGCCATCCTGGAGGCCTTCCCCCGCGCCGCGCGGGACCTGGCGCGCGAGCAGGGCAAGGAGGCGACCTGCGAGCTGCGCGGCTCGGATGCGGCGGTGGACCGCGCCGTCCTCCTGGCGCTCGGCGACCCGCTGGTGCACCTTTTGCGCAACGCGGTGGACCACGGCATCGAGCCGCCCGAGGAGCGGGAGCGGGCGGGCAAGCCCCGCGCCGGCCGCATCGAGATCGCCGCGCGCAGCGAGGGCGACCAGCTGGTGGTCTCGGTGGAGGACGACGGCCGCGGCATCGACCCGGTCCAGGTGGTGCAGGCGGCGGTGCGCCGCGGCCTGGTGGGCGAGGTCCAGGCCACCGGCCTGGCCGGGCGGGCGGCGCTGGAGCTGCTCTTCCTGCCGGGCTTCACCACCCGCGACCAGGTGGGTGAGGTCTCCGGGCGGGGCATCGGCCTCGACGTGGTGCGCCGGCGCGTCTCCGAGGTCGGCGGCTCGGCGCTGGTGGAGGCCGAGCCGGGGAAGGGCGCCCGCTTCACGCTGCGCGTGCCGCAGTCGCTGGCGCTCCTCAAGGTGCTGCTGGTGCGCGTGGACGAGGACGTCTACGCCATCCCGGCGGCCGACGTGGAGAGCGTGGGGCGCATCGACCCGGCCGAGCTCACCGAGGTGGCCGGCATCCGCGCGGTGCGCCACCGGGAGCGGCTGGTGCCGGTGGTGGCGCTCGGGCCGCTGCTCTCGCTCAACGGCGGGCCGCGGGCGCGCCGGCCGGCGGCGGCCTTCCTCTCCCACGGCCAGGACGCGGCGGCGCTGGTGGTGGACGGCCTCTCCGGCGAGCGGGAGGTGGCGGTGAAGGCCCCCGGCCCGTTCCTGCGGGGTATGCGCTTCGTCGCCGGCGCCGCGCCCTTGCCCGACGGGCGCGCCGCCCTGCTGCTCTCCACCCCCGACCTGCTGGCGGCCGCCCGGAGGCCCGGCGCGGTGGCGGCCCCGGTGCGCGAGCGGCGCCGGCTGCGGATCCTCCTGGTGGACGACAGCGCCGTGGCCCGCGAGGCCGAGGCCGCCCTGCTGCGGGGCCTGGGACACGAGGTGGAGGAGGCGCTCGACGGCGAGGACGGATGGGCCCGGCTGGCGGCCGGCGGGCACGACCTGCTGCTCACCGACGTGCAGATGCCGGGGCTCGACGGCATCGACCTCACGCGCCGGGTGAAGGGCGACGCCCGCCACGCCCGGCTGCCGGTGGTGATCCTCTCCTCCCTCTCGGCGCCGGAGGAGCGGCGGCGCGGCGTCGACGCCGGAGCCGACGCCTACCTGGTGAAGGGCGAGATGGACGCCGACTCGATCGCCGCCGCGCTGGAGCGGCTCTGCGGGGTGCGGCGGTGACCGCGGCCGCGGGCCCCATCCGCGTGCTGGTGGCCGACGACTCGGCCCTGTTCCGCGAGGCGCTGGAGGGGCTCATCCGGGCGGAGCCGGGGTTCGAGGTGGTGGCCACCGCCGCCGACGGCGACCAGGCCGCCGAGGCCGCGCGCCGCCTCCGGCCCGACGTGGTGACCATGGACCTCCACATGCCGGACGCCGACGGCTTCTCCGGCATCGCGCGCATCATGGCCGAGACGCCCACGCCCATCCTGGTGCTGGCGGCCAGCCCGACCGAGAGCGCCGGCTTCAAGGCCCTCTCGCTCGGGGCCCTCGACATCCTGGGCAAGCCCGGCCCCGGCGAGGACCTCTGGCGCTACGGCAGCCTGCTGCGGAGCCGGCTCCGGCTCCTCGCCGGGGTGAAGGTGATCCGGCACCCGCGCGGCCTGCGGGCCGGGAGCCGCGCCGCGGCCCGGGTGCCGGTCGGCAAGCGGGAGATCGTCGTCGTCGGCGCCTCGCTGGGCGGCCCCCGCGCCCTGGCCCAGATCCTGCGCGCGCTGCCCGCGGACCTCCCGGTGCCGGTGGCGGTGGTGCAGCACATCGCCCACGGCTTCGCCGAGGGGCTGGCGGCCTGGCTCGACGCCGAGACGGAGCTCGAGGTGCGCGCCGCCGCCGACCGCGACGTGCTGAAGCCGGGCAGGGTGCTGATCGCGCCCAGCGGCCGCCACCTGGTGCTGGCCGACGGCTACGTCCGGCTGAGCGACGACCCGCCCATCGAGAGCTTCCGGCCGTCGGTGAACCCGCTCTTCGCCTCGGCGGCCCGCGTCTACGGGCCGCGGGCCTGCGGCGTGATCCTCACCGGCATGGGGCGCGACGGGGCCGCCGGGCTGCGGGCGCTCCGCGAGGCGGGCGGCTACACCCTGGCCCAGGACGAGGCCTCGAGCGCGGTCTTCGGCATGGCCCGGGCCGCCATCGAGGCGGGCGGGGTGGACCGGGTGCTGCCGCTCGAGGACATTCCCGCGGCGCTGGTGGAGCTGGTGCGATGACGGAGCCGCGACCGGAGGACCTGGGACGGCTGGCGGCGCTCCTCCGGGAGCGGGTGGGGCTCCACCTGCGCCCCGACGGGCAGGCCGCGCTCCGCATCGCCGTGCTGGCCCGCTACGAGGAGCCGGCTCCGCCCTCGGTGCCCCCCGAGGGCTACCTCGACCTGCTGCGGTCCCCGGCGGGCGAGGACGAGCTGCGCCGGCTCCTGCCGCTGGTCACGGTGGGGAAGACCCACTTCTTCCGCGACGAGCGCCAGTTCCGGGCCCTGGCGGAGCTCCTCCCCGGCCTGCTGCGCACGGCGCAGGCCCGCGGGCGGCCGCTCGCTATCTGGTCGGCAGGGTGCGCCACGGGCGAGGAGCCCTACTCCATCGCCATGGTGGCGGCGGAGGCCGGGGCGCAGCCGGCGGACCTCGAGCTGCTCGCCACCGACGTGAACCCGGAGGCGGTGGCCTTCGCCGCCGCCGGCCGGTTCCCCACCCGGCGGACGGGCGAGGTCCCGGCGCCGCTCCTCCGGCGCTACTTCGAGCCGGAGGGCGACGAGCTCCGGGTGGGCCCGAGGCTGCGCGGCCTGCTGCCGGAGGTGCGGACCCACAACCTCGTCTCGCCGTCCTGGCCGCGGCCGCGGGCCGGCGCCTGGGACGTCATCTTCTGCCGGAACGTGATCATCTACTTCGACACGCCGACGACCCAGGCCGTGCTGGGGCGCATCCTCGACGGCCTGGCGCCGGGAGGCTGGCTCTTCCTCGGCTACTCCGAGTCGCTCTTCCGGATGTTCGAGGGCTTCGAGCTCGCCGAGGTGGGCGGCGCATTCCTCTACCGGCGCCCGGCCGAGGCCCGCCCCGGCGCGCCGGCCGCGAGGCTCCCGACGCCGGCGCCGCCTCCCGCGGCGCGCTACGCGCCCGGGCCGGTGCGCCACCTCCCCTCGCGCACGCCGGCGCCGGGGGCCGCCGGCCGGGTGGCCTTTTCCGCCCAGGAGCTCCTCGACGCCACCGTCCAGCTCTGCGGGGCGGGGCGCTTCGCCGAGGCCCGGGCCCGGCTGGAGCGGCGCGTCGCCGAGGCCCGGGAGGGCGTGGAGGCCGAGGGGGAGCTGGCGGTGCGCCTCACCTTGGCGAACCTCCTCGGCATCCTCCGGGAGCCGGAGGCGGCCGCCACCTGCTACCGGGCGGCCCTGCTGCAGGAGCCCCTCAGCGCCGAGGCCCACCTCTTCTTCGGCGTCCACCTGCTCGGGCAGGGGAGCCTGGAGGAGGCGGCCCGGGAGATCTCGCGGGCCCTGTTCCTCGACCCGGACGTCGCCATGGCCCACTACTTCCTGGGGCGCTGCCGCGAGGCGCAGGGCGACGTCGCGCGCGCCCGGCTCTGCTACCGGAACGCCATCGACGCCCACGCGCGCCAGCCCGCGGGCCACTCCCACCCCTTCGTCGGCTTCTACCCCGACCTGCCCGAGGACGGGGCCCCCTTCGCCCGGGCCGCGGAGTACGCGCTGCTGGCGTTGACATGAGGGGGGCCGCCACCCGGGGTCGCCCGGCGGCTTGAACCGGCCGGGGGGCGCGTGCTACCTCGCGGATCGCGGGGAGAGGCGCATGTCGGGCCACAACCGTTGGACCAAGATCAAGCGGAAGAAGGAGGCCCACGGCGCGGCCAAGGGCAAGCTCTTCACCAAGCTCATCAAGGAGATCACCGTCGCCGCGCGCATGGGCGGCGGCGATCCGTCGGGCAACGCCCGCCTCCGCTCCGCCATCGACGCCGCCCGGGAAGCCAACATGCCGGCGGACAACATCACCCGGGCGGTGAAGAAGGGCACCGGCGAGCTCGAGGGCGTGAACTACGAGGAGGCGCTCTACGAGGGGTACGGGCCGGGCGGGGTGGCGATGATCGTCGAGTGCCTCACCGACAACCGCCACCGGACCGCCGGCGACGTCCGCTCCTCCCTGGCCAAGGGCGGCGGGCACCTGGCCGCCGAGGGCGCGGTGGCCTGGCACTTCCAGCGGCGCGGGGTCATCGAGGTCAAGCCCGGGCCCGGCGAGGACCAGGTGATGGAGGCCGCCATCGAGGCGGGCGCCGAGGACGTGGTCGGCGCCGGCGCCGAGGGATTCGAGGTGCGCACCGATCCCAACGACCTGCACCACGTCGCCGCCGCCCTGGAGGCGAGGAAGATCGCGCTCGGGGCCCGGCACCTGGCCTTCGTCCCCAAGGAGACGGTGAAGATCGCCGACCCGGACAAGGCCAGGCAGATCCTGCGGCTGGTGGACCTCCTCGACGAGCTCGACGACGTGCAGCGGGTGCACGCCAACTTCGAGATCGAGGACCGGCTCCTGGAGGAGCTGGCGCGGTAGGCGGGCCTCGGGGGGTGTATCCGGGCCGCGGCCGCCCGTTCTAGAGTGGCCGGCCGATGCGCGCCGTAGACGTCATCCGGAAGAAGCGCGACGGGGGATCGCTCGCGGCCGCCGAGATCGGCTACCTGGTCGACGGCTACACCCGCGGCCGGATCCCCGACTACCAGCTGGCGGCATTCTGCATGGCGGTCCTCTTCCGCGGGATGGACGAGGCCGAGACCGCGGCGCTCACCGACGCCATGCTGCGCTCGGGCACGGTGCTGGACCTCTCCGACGTCCCGGGCGTCAAGGTCGACAAGCATTCCACCGGCGGGGTGGGCGACAAGGTCTCGCTGGCGCTGGCCCCCATCGCCGCGGCCTGCGGCGCGGTGGTGCCCATGGTGAGCGGCCGGGGGCTGGGCCACACCGGCGGCACGCTCGACAAGCTGGAGGCCATCCCCGGCTTCCGGGTCGACCTCCCGGTAGCCCGCTTCCGCGAGATCCTGCGCACCACCGGCGCCTGCCTGATCGGGCAGACCGCGGAGATCGCCCCCGCCGACAGGAAGCTCTACGCGCTGCGCGACGTCACGGCCACCGTGGAGTCCATCCCGCTCATCGCCGCCTCCATCATGTCGAAGAAGCTGGCCGAGGGGATCGACGCCCTGGTGCTGGACGTCAAGGTGGGCGCCGGCGCCTTCATGAAGCGGCGCGAGGACGCGGAGCGGCTCGCCCGCGTGCTCGCGGGCATCGGCCGCTCCATGGGCAAGCGCGTGGTGGCGCTCCTCACCGCCATGGACCAGCCGCTGGGGAGAGCCGTGGGGAACGCGCTCGAGGTGGCCGAGGCGATCGAGCTCCTGCGCGGAGGGGGCCCGGCCGACCTGCGCCAGGTCACCTTCGCCCTCTGCGCCGAGATGTTGCTCCTGGCCGGCCTGGCCCGGGGGCCGGACGAGGCCCTGGCCCGGGTGGACGCCGCGGTGGCCGGCGGCGGCGCCCTCGCCAAGCTCCGGGAGATGGTGGCCGCCCAGGGGGGCGATCCGCGCGCCGTGGACGACCCCGGGCGCCTGCCCCGCGCCGCCCGGACGCGCGAGGTCCCGGCGACGTCCGGGGGGGTGGTGCAGGCGCTCGACGCCGAGGCGGTCGGCCTGGCCGCCATGGCGCTCGGCGCGGGGCGGACCCGCGTCGAGGAGTCCGTGGACCCGGCGGCGGGCATCCTGCTCCAGAGGAAGGTGGGCGACAGGGTCGCTCGCGGGGAGCCCCTGGCGGTGCTCCACTGCGGCGACCGGGGCGAGCCGCCCGAGGCGGTGGCGGAGCGGGTGGCGCGCGCCTGGCGCATCGGCGACGCGCCGGCGGCTCCCGGCCCCCTCATCCTGGGGCGGATCGGGTAGGCTCGGGGTCGGCTGCGAGCCCGTGGCCTGGTCGCGGTTGCGCGGGAGGATGGGCCCATGAAGAAGGCGCGGCTCGCGGACCGTCTGGCCTACGCCGTCGCCTGGATCCACGGCCGCACCGACCTGCGCCCGCGCGCCGCGGTGATCCTCGGCTCGGGGCTGGGGGGCTTCGCCGAGGGGCTGGAGAACGCGGCCGTCATCCCCTACTCCGAGATCCCCGAGTTCCCCGTCTCCCAGGTGGCCGGGCACGCCGGCCGCATGGTGGTCGGCGAGCTCGTCTCCCCCTCCGGGCGGGTGGCGGTGGCGGCGATGCAGGGGCGGGTGCACGCCTACGAGGGCTGGAGCGCCGACGAGGTCGCCTTCGGGGTGCGGGTCCTGGCGCGGGCGGGCGCCGAGTCCCTCTGGATCACCAACGCCGCCGGCGGCGTGAGCCCGGACCTCGAGCCGGGAGACCTGGTCCGCATCACCGACCACCTGAACCTCACCGGCCTGAATCCGCTCACCGGGGGCAACGACGAGTCGCTGGGGCCGCGCTTCCCGGACATGACCGGGGCCTACGACCCGGGCCTGGGGGCGCTGCTGGACGAGGAGGCCGCCCGGCTCGGCATCGCGCTCGGCCACGGGGTCTACGCCGGCGTGGCCGGCCCGAGCTACGAGACGCCGGCCGAGGTGCGCATGCTCCGGACGCTGGGGGCCGACCTGGTCGGGATGTCCACCGTCCACGAGGTGATCGTCGCCCGCCACATGGGCCTCAGGGTGGCGGCCATGTCGCTCGTCGCCAACCGGGCCGCCGGCCTCGCCGGCGCGCCGCTCTCGCACGACGAGGTGATGCGGATCGCCGCCGAGCGCGGCGACCGGGTGGCGGCGCTCCTGGCCGCCGCGGTGGCGCGCGCTCGTTGATGGCGGTGGCGGGCGGCTGCTACGCTCGTGCGGCCGGGAGGTGGGCATGGAGGAGAGGAAGCCGGGGGCGGAGGCGACGCCGGACGAGCGCCGGGACAGCGGCCGCGTGCCCATCCGGCTCATGATCCGCGACCTCGGGCTGGGCGGCTCCTTCGAGGAGCGCCCGGGCAACCTGTCCCTGGGCGGGATCTATTTCACGGATGGTCACCCCCCGGTCGGCACCCGGCTGGAGGTGCGCTTCCTCCTGCCCGGCGCGGCGGGGGAGATCCGGGCCCTCGGCGAGGTCCTGCGCGTGACGCGCGAGGGGGGAGCCTTCGGCACCCACGTGCGCTTCCTGGACCTGCCGGTCGAGTCCGAGCTGGCCATCGCCCGCTTCCTCGAGGGGCAGTAGAGGTGGCGCGCGAGGAGGACCTGGTCCGCGCGGCGCGCGCGGCGCGGCGCCGGGCCTACGCGCCCTACTCGGGCTTCCGGGTGGGGGCGGCGGTGCGCGCCCGCGGGAGGACCTTCGCGGCAGCCAACGTGGAGAACGCCAGCTACGGCCTCACGGTGTGCGCCGAGCGGAACGCCGTCGCCGCGGCGGTCCTGGCCGGCGCCCGCCGGCTCGAGGCGGTGGCGGTCGCGAGCGGCACGCAGCCGCCGGCGCCGCCCTGCGGCGCCTGCCTCCAGGCGCTGGCCGAGTTCGCCGGGCCGGGGCTCCCGGTGGCGCTCGCCGGGGCCGGCGGGAGGGTGGTGGAGACCACGCTGGGGGAGCTCCTGCCGCGGGCGTTCGGCAAGCACCTCGGGCCTGCGAAGCAGGCCCGGGGCCTGTCGGGCGGCAAGTAGTCGGCCTTTCCCCGTGGTCCCCGGCGGGCGTGCCGCAGGGCGCCGCCCCGCGCTATACATCCCCGCATGCAGGTCTTCCGCTCCATCGCCGGGGCGCGCCCCCTGGCGGGCTGCGCGGTGGCCATCGGCAACTTCGACGGCGTGCACCTCGGCCACCGGGCGCTGTTCGAGCTGGCGCGAGCCCAGGCGGCGGCGCGCGGCGGCAAGGCGGTGGTCCTGACCTTCGACCCGCACCCGGTGCGTGTCCTGCGCCCCGGACTCCTGCCCCCCTGCCTCACGCCGCTGCCGCGCAAGCTCGAGCTCCTGGCCGGGTGCGGCCTCGATGCCGTCGTGGTGCAGCCCTTCGACCTGGCCTACGCCGCCTCCAGCGCGGCCGAGTTCGTGGCCCGCGACCTCGCCGCCGGGCTCGGCGCGGCGGTGGTGGTGGTGGGGCAGGACTTCACCGCCGGCCACGGGCGCACCCGGGTCGATGGCCTGCGCCCCCTCCTCGAGGAGCACGGGATCCGGCTCACGGTGGTGGAGCCGGTGACGAGCGACGGGCTGGTGGTGAGCTCCACCAAGATCCGCGAGCTGCTCCTCGAGGGGAACGCGTCCGGCGCGGCTGAGCTGCTGGGCCGGCCGCACGACGCCGACGGGACGGTGGTGCGCGGGGGCGGGCGCGGCCGAGGCATCGGCTTCCCCACCGCCAACGTGGTCACCGAGGCGATGCTCCCCGGCATCGGCGTCTACGCGGTGCGCGCCCTGGTCGGCGGCGGGCAGGAGCCGGGGGGGCCGCTGCGGCACGCCGCGGCGTACGACGGGGTGTGCAACGTGGGCGTGAAACCCACCGTGCAGGAGGGTGGGCCGCCGTCGGTGGAGGTGCACCTCTTCGGACACGGGGGGAGCGACCTCTACGGCGAGCGGATCCGCGTCGCCTTCGTGGAAAGGCTGCGCGAGGAGCGCCGTTTCCCCTCGGTGGCGGCCCTGCGCGAGCAGATCGCGAGGGACGTGGAGGCCGCGCGCGGGCTGCTGACGCGCCGTGCCGGAGGCGAGCCAAGCCCTGCAATTCCGGGAAGATAGGCCCGTCGGGTTCCTTGCCCCGGCAAGGTCCGCCTGCTACAAGGATCGGCTGGAAGCGTCGCCTCGCGAGGGCGGGAAAGCGGGATCATGTCCGGAAGGCTCGGAGAGCTCCTCGTCCGGGAGAACCTCATCTCCCTGCAGCAGCTCCAGAAGGCGCAGGAGGAGCAGCGCAAGACCGGCGGCCGCATCGGTTCGCTGCTGGTGAAGCAAGGCGCCATCGCCGAGGGGGAGCTCACCAACTTCCTCTCGAAGCAGTACGGGGTCCCGGCGATCAGCCTCAAGGACTTCGACATCGACGACGAGGTCATCAAGCTCATCCCCAAGGCCACGGCGGAGAAGCACCAGGTGGTCCCGGTGAACCGGGCCGGCTCCTCCCTGATCGTGGCCATGAGCGATCCGTCGAACATCTTCGCCATCGACGACATCAAGTTCCTCACCGGCTACAACGTCGAGGTGGTGGTCGCCTCCGAGCAGGCCATCCGCGAGTCGATCGAGAAGTACTACTCGGAGAAGGGGCCGAGCTACGAGGACCTGATCTCGAACTTCGACGACTCGGACGTCGCCCTCATCGAGGACGCCGACGTCGACGGGGAGATCGTCGATCTCGAGAAGAGCGCCGGCGAGGCGCCGGTGGTCAAGCTGGTGAACCTGATCCTGCTCGACGCCATCAAGAAGGGCGCCAGCGACATCCACGTCGAGCCCTACGAGAAGGACTTCCGCGTCCGCTTCCGCATCGACGGCGTGCTCTACGAGGTGATGAAGCCGCCGATGAAGCTGAAGAGCGCCATCATCTCGCGCCTCAAGATCATGGCCTCGCTCGACATTTCCGAGCGCCGGCTGCCCCAGGACGGGCGCATCAAGCTCAAGCTGGGCAAGGGCAAGGAGATGGACTTCCGCGTCTCCGTCTGCCCCACCCTCTTCGGCGAGAAGGTGGTGCTCCGGCTGCTGGACAAGTCGAACCTCCAGCTCGACATGACCAAGCTGGGGTTCGAGGAGCAGCAGCTCAAGGACTTCCTGGAGGCCATCGACCGGCCCTACGGGATGGTGCTGGTCACCGGGCCCACCGGCTCGGGGAAGACCACCACCCTGTACTCGGCGCTCTCCAAGCTCAACGAGGTGAGCTGGAACATCTCCACCGCCGAGGACCCGGTGGAGTTCAACTTCTTCGGCATCAACCAGGTGCAGATGCACGAGGAGATCGGCCTCAACTTCGCGGCCGCCCTGCGCAGCTTCCTGCGGCAGGACCCCGACATCATCATGGTCGGCGAGATCCGCGACTTCGAGACCGCCGAGATCGGGGTCAAGGCCGCGCTCACCGGCCACCTGGTGCTCTCCACCCTCCACACCAACGACGCCCCGGGCACGGTCTCGCGCCTCCTCAACATGGGCATCGAGCCCTTCCTGGTCACCGCCTCGCTGAACGCCATCGTGGCGCAGCGGCTCTGCCGCAGGCTCTGCCCGGAGTGCCGGAAGGAGGCGCCTCCGGACGAGCAGGCGCTGCTCGACGCCGGCTTCCCCGCCGAGGAGATCGGGAGCTTCACGCCCTACGAGCCGGGCGGCTGCAAGAGCTGCAACGACCGCGGCTACCGCGGCCGCGTCGCGGTGTACGAGGTCATGCCCCTGTGGGACGGGCTCAAGGAGCTGATCATCAACGGCAGCTCCACCGCCGAGCTGAAGCAGGAGGCCATCCGCCTCGGCTTCCGGACCCTGCGCATGAGCGCCCTCAACAAGGTGAAGCAGGGCGTCACCGCCCTCGCCGAGGCCGTCGGCAACACCGCGCCGGACAAGTTCTAGCCCTCACCCCGGCCTCCCTCCCGGAGGGAGCGGGGAACCCGATCCGAGGCCCGCATGGCCAACCTGCACCAGCTGCTCAAGGCGATGGTCGAGAAGGGGGCCAGCGACCTCCACATCACCACCGGCTCGCCGCCGCAGCTCCGCATCGACGGCAAGCTGGTGCCGCTCAAGACCGGCCCGCTGACGCCGGTCGAGACCAAGCAGCTCTGCTACTCGATCCTCACCGACGCCCAGAAGCACAAGTTCGAGGAGGAGAGCGAGCTCGACCTCTCCTTCGGGGTGAAGGGGCTGTCCCGCTTCCGCTCCAACATCTACATGCAGCGCGGCGCGGTGGCGGGCGCCTTCCGCACCATCCCCTTCAAGATCCTGACCTTCTCCGAGCTGGGGCTGCCGCCCATCATCGCCGAGCTGGCCAAGAAGCCGCGCGGGCTGATGCTGGTCACCGGGCCCACCGGCTCGGGCAAGTCCACGACGCTGGCCTCCATCATCGACAAGGTCAACACCGACCGGCACGAGCACATCATCACCATCGAGGACCCCATCGAGTACCTGCACCCGCACAAGAACTGCCTGGTGAACCAGCGCGAGGTGGGGGCCGACACCGCCAGCTTCAAGAAGGCGCTGAAGTACATCCTGCGGCAGGACCCGGACGTGGTGCTCATCGGCGAGATGCGCGACCTCGAGACCATCGAGTCGGCGCTGGTGATCTCCGAGACCGGCCACCTGGCCTTCGCCACCCTGCACACCAACAGCTGCGTGCAGACCATCAACCGCATCCTCGACGTCTTCCCGCCCTACCAGCAGCCTCAAGTGCGGGCCCAGCTCTCCTTCGTCCTCGAGGGGGTGCTCACGCAGAACCTGCTCCCCCGCGCCACCGGGCCGGGCCGGGTGCTGGCCGTCGAGGTCATGGTGCCGAACCCCGCCATCCGGAACCTCATCCGCGAGGACAAGGTCCACCAGGTGTACTCCCAGATGCAGGTGGGCCAGAGCAAGTTCGGGATGCAGACCTTCAACCAGTGCCTGGCCTCGCTCTTCAACCGGAGGCTCATCACCCTCGAAGAGGCCATCGGCCGCTCCTCCGACCCGGACGAGCTGCGCAACATCCTGGCCAGCGCCGCCAACCAGCCGGTGGCCCGGGCCGTTCCCCCCGCGGGCCGATGATTCGACCCGCCCCCGGGGTTCCCGTAGACTAGCCGCGAGCGGAGGAGCGAAGACATGGCCCAGGCCGCCGCCAGTGCCACCAAGACCACGGTCCCGGCGAAGGTCCCGGTGTGGAAGTGGACCGGGAAGAACAAGCAGGGCGAGACCCGCAGCGGGGAGATGGAGGCCGTCGACAAGGAGTCGGTGCGCGCCCGGCTGCAGCAGATGGGCATCGAGCCCGGGCGGGTGAACCGCAAGCTTGGCGAGATCAAGCTCCGCATCCCCGGCATCGGCGGCGTCACCACCAAGGACCTGCTGGTCTTCACCCGCCAGTTCGCGGTGATGATCGACGCCGGCCTCCCCCTGGTGCAGGCGCTCGACATCATCGGCACCCAGGCGGACAACCCGGCCTTCCGCGTCGTGCTGATGGCGGTGAAGTCGCGGGTGGAGTCCGGCTCCACCTTCGCCGACGCGCTCGCCGAGCACCCCAGGGTCTTCGACGAGCTCTTCGTGCAGCTCGTCCGGGCCGGCGAGATCGGCGGCATCCTCGACACCATCCTCAACCGGCTGGGCGCCTACCTCGAGAAGAACGAGAAGCTGAAGCGGCGGCTCCGCGGCGCCATGGTCTACCCGACCATCGTCCTCACGGTGGCGGTGGGAGTGACCATCGTGCTGCTCGCCTACGTGACGCCGACCTTCGAGAAGATGTTCAAGGACTTCGGCGGCGCCATGCCCGGCCCGACGCAGTTCCTCATCGACCTGTCGCACGGCCTGCGGGACAACTGGTACTGGTTCCTCGGCATCCCGGTCGCGCTGGTGGTCGCCTTCCGGCTCTTCCTGCGCGACCCGCGGGGGCGCAAGGCCTGGGACAAGTTCATCCTCAAGCTGCCGGTGTTCGGCCCCCTGATCCGCAAGGTGGCGGTGGCCCGCTTCACCCGCACCCTGGGCACGCTGCTCTCCTCGGGCGTTCCCATCCTCGACGCGCTGGAGATCGTCGCCAAGTCGGCCGGCAACCGCACCGTCGAGGCCGCCATCCTCTACGTCCGGGCCCGGATCTCCGAGGGCAAGAACATCGCCGGGCCGCTGGCCGAGACCCAGGTCTTCCCGCCCATGGTGGTCCAGATGATCGGCGTGGGCGAGGCCACCGGCGCCATGGACGCCATGCTCAACAAGGTGGCCGACTTCTACGACGACGAGGTCGACGTGGCCATCGCCGCGCTCACCAGCATGATCGAGCCCGTGCTGATGGTCTTCCTCGGCGGCGTGGTGGGCGGGTTCCTCATCGCCATGTACCTCCCCATCTTCAGCATCGCCGGCAACATCAAGTAGCGGGCCGTGGAGGCGGCAGGCGAGCTCGCGGCCCCGCCGGCCGCGCCGGCGCCCGTCCCGCGCGGGGACGAGGGCCCGTTCCGGCGCCACGTCTGGCTGACCCTCTTCCGTCTGGTGGTGGTCACGGTGCTGCTGGGGGGCACCGCTGCCTGGGAGTGGCGCGAGGGCGTCTCCCGGGTGGGGGAGCCCCACGCCAGCCCGCTCTACACGGTGATCCTGGTCACCTACCTGGCCTCGCTGGGGCTGGCGGTGGCGCTGCGGCTCCGGGTCCGGCTCTCCGCGGTGGCCGTGGCCCAGGTGGCGCTGGACGTGGGGCTGGCGGCCGCGGTGGTGGCGCTCACCGGCTTCGCCGACAGCGTCTTCGTCTTCCTCTTCGTCATCGCCATCGTCGACGGGAGCCTGCTGCTCTTCCGCCGCGGCGCCCTGCTGGCGGCCCTGCTGGCGCTCCTGGCCTACGTGCCGCTGGTGCTCCTCGGGGCGCCGGCCCGGCCGCCGCTCCAGACCCTGTTCGTGCACGCCGGCGCGCTGCTCGCCACCGCGGCGCTGGCCGGGTACCTCTCGGAGCAGCTCCGCCGCACCGGCGAGCGGCTGGCGGAGCGTGAGGTGGACCTGGCGGCCATCACCGCCCTCCACGAGGCCATCGTCCAGTCGGTGGCCAGCGGCCTGCTCACGCTCGACGCCCGGGACCGGGTGACCTTCCTGAACCGCGCCGGCGAGCAGATCACCGGCCGCCGCCTCGAGGCCGTGGTGGGGCGCCCGGCCGACTGGTTCCCGGCGCTGGGCGGCCGCGCCAGCCGCGACGAGGTGGCCTTCCAGAACGCGGAGGGGGAGCGGCTGCGGCTCGGCTTCACGGTCTTCCCGCTGCGGGCCCGGGGCGGCGAGGAGATCGGCCGGGCGGTGATCTTCCAGGACCTCTCGCACCTGCGCGCCATGGAGGAGCGCGTGCAGCGCAGCGAGCGGCTGGCCGACCTGGGGCGGGTGGCGGCGGGGCTGGCCCACGAGCTCCGCAACCCGCTGGCCTCGATGACCGGCTCGGTCGAGCTGCTCCGGGGGTCGGCGGCGCGGGAGGACGAGCGGCGCCTCATGGACATCGTGCTCCGCGAGGCCGGGCGGCTCGACCAGCTCGTCTCGCGCTTCCTCGAGTACTCCCGGCCCGATGCGCCGCGCCGCGCGCGGGCCGACCTGGGGCGGGTGGTGTCGGAGACGCTGGAGGTCTTCGCGCACGACCCGGCGGCGGCCCGGGTGCGCCTGGAGCCCGAGATCGAGGAGACCCCCACCTGGTGCGATCCCGACCAGATGCGGCAGCTCCTCTGGAACCTGCTCATCAACTCCAGCCAGGCGAGCCAGTCCGGCTCGCCCGGCCAGCCGGCTCCCGGGAGCCCGGCCGCCCCGGCGCCCGGGCGCGACGGCGCCGCCTGTACCATCCGCATCCGCTGCGCCCCGATGGCGGACGGCGGCGCGCGCCTGGAGGTGGAGGACGACGGGCCCGGCATCGCCCCCGACGACCTGCCCCAGATCTTCACCCCCTTCTTCACCACCAAGGCGCGGGGCAGCGGCCTGGGCCTGGCCACCGTGCAGCGCATCGTGGACGCGCACGGGGGCACGGTGATGGCCACCTCGGCCCCGGGCCGGGGCGCCCGCTTCACCGTGTGGCTGCCGCCTCCGGCGCCGCCCGGGTCCGGGGCGGGGTAGGATCCGGTCCATGGCCTCGGTCCTGGTCGTCGACGACGAGCAGTCCATGCGCGAGTTCCTCGAGATCCTGTTGCAGCAGCAGGGCCACGAGGTGCTCACCGCCTCCGACGTGAAGGGGGCGCTGGCCCGCGCCGCGCAGACGCCGCTCGACCTGGTGATCACCGATCTCCGGCTGGGCCGGGAGTCGGGCATCGAGATCCTGAAGCAGGTGAAGGCCTCCTCCCCCGCCACCGAGGTGGTGATGGTGACCGCCTTCGCCACCACCGAGAACGCCATCCAGGCGATGAAGCTCGGGGCCTACGACTACGTCCTCAAACCCTTCAAGGTGGACGAGCTGAAGCTGGTGGTGGACAAGGCGCTGGAGCACCGGGCCCTGGTGGCCGAGAACCGGGTGCTGCGCCACCGCGTCGGCGACCGGCGCACGGGCGAGGAGGAGATCCTGGGCGATGCGCCCCCCATCCGCGAGGTGCGCCAGCTCGTCGAGAAGGTGGCCCCCACCCGGACCACGGTGCTGGTCACCGGCGAGAGCGGGACCGGCAAGGAGGTGGTGGCCCGGGCCATCCACCGCCGCGGCGACCGGAGCCGGCAGCCCTTCGTGGCCATCAACTGCGGCGCCATCCCCGAGGGGCTCATCGAGAGCGAGCTCTTCGGGCACGAGAAGGGGAGCTTCACCGGGGCGGTCGAGACCAAGCCCGGGCTCTTCGAGGTGGCCGGGACCGGGACGCTGTTCCTCGACGAGGTGGGCGAGCTGCCCCCGCCGGTGCAGGTGAAGCTCCTGCGGGCCCTCCAGGAGCGGAAGATCCGGCGCGTGGGGGGGAGCGCCGACCTCCCCATCCAGGCGCGCATCATCGCCGCCACCAACCGCGACCTCGAGGCCGAGGTGAAGGCCGGGCGGTTCCGCGAGGACCTCTTCTACCGGCTCAACGTGATCCAGATCCGGATGCCGCCCCTGCGGGAGCGGCGCAGCGACATCCCCGTCTTCGTGGACCACTACCTGGCCCGCTTCGCCCGCGAGTCCGGGCGGCCGCGCCCGCAGCTCTCCGCCGAGGCGGCGCGCCTCCTCCAGGCCTGGGACTACCCCGGGAACCTCCGGGAGCTGGCCAACGTGGTGGAGCGGGCGGTGACGCTGTGCGAGGGCGAGGTGGTCGACCCGGCCGCGCTGCCCCCGGCGCTGCGCGGCGGCGCGGCGCCGGCTCCGGCGGCGGCCGCGGAGCTCCCCGCCGAGGGCCTCGACCTCCAGGCCCACCTCGACGCCATCGAGCGGCGGGTCCTGGAGCAGGCGCTGTCGCGCACCGGCGGGGTGCGCACCGAGGCGGCGCGCCTCCTGGGCCTCACCTTCCGCTCGCTCCGCTACCGCCTCGCCAAGTTCGGGATCGGGGAGAGGTGAGACGACGCCGTCAGTCGCAGGCGCTCGATCCCGCCACGTGCCGGCATTCGTGCAGCGAGCGCGACACCTCGAGCCAGTAGACCGGCTCGCCGATCTCGGAGCGGACGGAGAGCTGCTTGCTGCCCGGGGGGGCGCCGGCGTCGAACGAGAGGGTCGAGTAGGCGACCTTGCCGTCCGGGCTCACGGTGACGCGCACCATGCCGCCCG
Source organism: Anaeromyxobacteraceae bacterium (assembly GCA_035455425.1). Classification (GTDB taxonomy): domain Bacteria; phylum Myxococcota; class Myxococcia; order Myxococcales; family Anaeromyxobacteraceae; genus JACRMN01. Next base: position 25,138 of record DATIFE010000125.1, read on the forward strand.
ACGGCGGCGCGGTGGTGACGCGCCCGCCCGCCCGGTACACGCCGCCGCTCGAGGAGGAGTAGCCGCAGCTCGGCGTGGGCGTGCCGGAGACGTAGTTGGAGAGGTAGCCGTAGCTCACCGGGACCCCGAGGGTGCCCGAGCACGGGTCGGTGGAGGTGCTGCTGCCGACGGGGCGGAAGCCGCTCCAGGAGGTGCAGCCCAGGATCACGTTGGCGCTCGAGCCCGTCTTCTCGTCGTTCCAGGGCGGCGGCGGGCTGCAGCTCGCCAGGGGGCAGGTGTCGCCGTACTGGTAGAACCAGCCGGCGTCGTTCACGTCGGCGACGCACTTGGTCACGCCGACCGCGCAGGAGTTGGTCACCCGGCCGGAGGCGAGGTCCACGCTGGTGCTGGAGGGCGTGGTGTTCACCAGCGTGCAGGTACCCCCGGTGGGCCCGGTGCAGGCGCCCCCGTAGCTGGCGTCGGTGAACCGGTTCTGGTCGAAGGCCCTGGCGCTGGCGGCGTCCTGGAACATCTTGGCGGTGTCGCGGCCGTAGGACCAGATGGCGTAGAAGCGCTGCTTGGGCAGCGGGTTGAAGGTGCCGTTCACCGAGACGGCGCCCACCGGCTGGTAGCCGGCGACGGAGCTCACCCCGCTGGCGTCGACGTCGACGTGGCCGCTGGCCGCGGCGGCGATGGCGCCGGGGCAAGTGAAGGAGAGGCTCACGCTGCTGGAGTACTGGTTGGTGGGCGCGGCGGCGCAGGTGAAGCCGGGGCCGCAGGTCGAGGACATGGAGGGCAGCTGGTAGAAGCCGTTCTGGCAGGTGAAGGAGGTCTGCTCGCTGCAGGCCCCGTAGCTCTCGGTGGTGCTGGAGCTGACCGCGCTGCAGCCGGCGCGGCAGCAGCCCATGAGGTTGTCGCTGCCGCAGGTGGAGAAGCCGTCCATCAGGCGCTCGCGGCTGGCGGAGCCGAGGAAGGTCCGGAGCGTCCGGGTGGTCGGCTCGAAGGCGTTGGCGGTCATGTAGAAGAACTCGTTCCGGCCGTCGACTCCCTGCAGGTCGTCGGTCCGCCGCTGCTCCTCGAAGCTGCGCGCCGCGAACCAGTTGGTGACGCGCCCGCTCGCGTCCAGCACGCCGGGCTGGTGGAAGCGCGCCACCCACAGGTTGCCTCCCAGGTCTCCCCAGGTGGCGGTGTCGAAGAAGCCGTCCGAGTCGAGGCTGGGGGAGGTGGGATCGCCGATGTCCATCAGGGCGACGCCCGCCGCCACCGGGAACATGCTGGTGCCGCTGCCGTACCCCATGGTGCTCTTGAAGTCGTTGTCGCTGAAGCTCCAGATGATCTTGCCGGTCCACACGTCCACCATCCAGACGATGCGCCCCAGCGTCATCGCCGGGTCGTACCCTCCGTTGATCATGGCGATCCAGCGCTCCTCGAAGCCGCGCGGGTCCCGGTTGCTGGCGATCCGCACCGGGCCCATGGGCGGGGGCCGGGGGGCGAAGTCCATCCAGGACTGGCCCATGAAGGCGGCGCCCACCGAGGGATCGGGGAAGCTCCACAGGAAGGTGGGGTTCACCGGGTCGCTGACGTCGAGGGCGCTGTACTGCGTCCCGCCGGTGCGCTCGCCGACGATGGCGACGGTGCGGTACTCGTTGGACTGCTTCTTCATGTCGTCGCTGAAGTCGCGCCACACGTCCCGCACCATCACCGACCCGTCCACCATGTACTGGTGGTTCTGGATCAGGAACCGGAGGCGCGGCAGGAGGTCCGGCGGGATGAAGGCCCACAGCTCCTCGCCGGTGCCCAGGGTGTACTGCCAGTTGCCGGCGGCGTCCTGCGGCTGGCTGACGTCGGCGTCGCCGGCGTCGAAGGCGTGCAGCATGCCGTCGTTGGCGCCGACCAGCGCCACGCGCTTGCGCTTCCCCTGGGCGATGCGCCAGGCGTCGTAGGCGTCCACGTTCTTGCCGGCGACGGTGTAGGTGGCGATGGGGGTCGAGCTGGCGAAGGCCTGGGGGCTGTGGAGCGTGGCCACGCACTGCTTCTCGTATCCGGTGTCGCAGCGGATCTCGTCGATGGGCGGGTTCACCACCGCCGGCGAGGAGTGGAACACGTCTCCCAGCTTCCAGAACACCTTGTTGGACGTCCGGCTGTCGTTGATGCGGTTGCGCTCCTCGCCCTTCAGGCCCGAGGGGCAGGCGGCCGTGTTCTTGCCGTTCCCCGGGCCCCAGCAGCCGTCGAGGTCGTTGTCGGTCACGTCCCAGCCGCGCACGAAGTGGATGACCTGCCGGGCGCACTCGGTGGTCGGGTCCGCGCTGGCGATGCCGATCTGGGTGAGGAACGAGCTGCACCAGCCGGGGTCGATGTTCAGGAAGGGCTTGAGCGCCGCCACGTTGGCGGTGGTGAACGCCACCCTGGCTCCGTTCAGCCAGGTGAAGATGTTCCGCGCGTTGGCGGCGGTCTCGTCGGCCGAGCGGTATCCGACCTTGCCCGGGGTGGAGAGCACCGCTCCCGCGTCCCAGGGGAAGTTGGCGGGGATGGCCTGTCCCTTCTTGATGAAGTCGCCGGTCTGCGGATCCTCGGCGACCTCGTCGCAGTCGGAGTCGATGAGGTACACGCCGGTGCAGACCGCGTTCCCGGTGACCGGGTCGGTGACGCCGTTGAAGCTCGCCGAGACCGTCTTGCCGGCGCACTGCACCGTGGGCTGCAGCGCGGGGGGCTTGGTGGGGTCGCAGCCGTTCAGGAACTCGTCGAAGAAGGCGCCGCGGTAGAGGTGCCCCTCCCAGGTTGCGGTCTCGTTGGGCTTGAAGCGGGTGAGGAAGGCCTCCGCCGAGGCGGTCTGCACCGTCTGCAGGGAGCTGGCGCTGGCGGCGCTGAAGGAGTTCTGCTTCTGGACGACGGTGTTGACGGCGTTGAAGACCGCGTTGGAGAGCTGGGTGGCGTCCTTGGCGTTCTGGAAGCTGCCCACGCCCATGTTGGCGGTGGCCTTGAGCAACTGGACGGCCAGGGGGTCGAGCAGGTTGAAGCCGATGGTGTGGACCGAGATCGCCTGCTGCTTCCCCATGGCCAGCTCGGTCCGGAGATCGGTGTTGTGCTCCCAGGAGGCGACGCGCGGGGCCGGGTCCTTGCCGAAGCACTTGGCCCCGCTGGTGCCGCAGTTGGCCGACGCGGTGTAGGCCAGGCCGTCGTAGTTCGCGATGACGGCTGGGAACGTGATCTCGTTGTTGGGCGCGCCGTCGGTCACCATGATGACGGAGTTCTGCGAGCAAGCCCAGCAGACCGAGCACTGCTGCGCCCCGGCCTTGGTGACCCAGGGGGCGTTCACGGTCCCGGCGGCCGTCTCCTTGAACGAGGCGATCTCGTAGCTCGAGCCGAAGAGCGAGGTGTAGAGCCCCGGCGTCGAGAAGTACTGGCCCACGTTGAAGAGGGCGCTGGCGAGCGGGGTGGCGGTGTTGGCCGGGTGGAAGTGGCCCGGGATCTTGTCGTTCACGGCGTCGATGATGGTCTGGCGCGCCTGGACGAAGCCGGCCTGCGTCGGCGGGAAGGAGCCCACCTTGTCCGGGCCCAGCGGCACTACCAGGGTGGCCTTCTGGCGGGTCCCGCAGCTGGTGCAGAGGATGGAGAGCCCCTGGCGGACCTGGTCGAGCTTGCTCGGCGCCGCCGGGTCCATCCAGGCGAGGTCCTTCACCACCTTGCGGGAGGAGACGAACTTCGGCGGGTTGGCGTTGAGGAAGGTGCCGCGCATCACGAACTGGGGCAGGGTCGTGCTGGGGAAGGTGGCGTAGGTCGTGGCACCCGTCTGGTAGGTGACCCGGTAGAAGAAGAAGCCGGGACCGTCGGTGCCGCTCGCCGCGCTGCCCATGCAGGCGCGGCACGCCGCGCCGAGGTCGATGGTGTTGCCATTCAGGTCCAGGATGGGGTTCCCGGAGTTGTCGAGCGCGATGCAGGCCTTGGGCAGGGTGGCGTCGGTCTCCGAGGCCCTCCGCCGGGCCGTCGAGATGTGGGTGGTGTTGTCGATGCTCCAGTCGCCGGCGAAGTAGTAGGCGTCGGGGTCGAACATGCAGGCGTTGCCGACGCACCCCGTGCCCCAGGCCGGGTCGTCCCGCAGGCCGAGCGCGTTGGTGGGGCGCCCGGGGTCGGGGTAGCTGCGACTAGGAGTGATGTTCGCCATCCAGGAGAGATCGGCGTTGGCGGTGAGGCCCGTGTCCCCGGCCACCCAGGGCTTGCAGGTGCCGTAGACGGTGGCCGTCGCCGGCGCCACCGGCGCCGGCGGCGCGGCGATGGTGGGCGAGGTGCAGTAGAAGTACTTCTTGCCGGTGGCCGCGTCCGTGTAGACCGGAATCAGGCTGCCGGAAAGGGTGTCGTTCCAGGTGTTGTCTCCGCACTGGGGCAGGTTGGCCATCGACCCCGAGGTGTCCATCAGGACCATCACGTTGGCGGGGCCGGTGGGCAGCTTGAAGAAGGCCTCGTCGCCGGTCGTCGGGTCGTTGACCATGCTCGCCAGCGAGCTGGAGGCGTTGAAGCATGCCCCCTGCCCGGCGGCGGGGGCCGGCAGGAGGGCGAGGGCCGCGAGCCCGGCGACGGCGGCGGAGAGGTTCCTGGTGCGGGGCTTCATGGGTCCTCCTAGAGGCCGAACCGGACGCCGAACTCGACCTCGAGCTGGCGCCCGCTGGTGGGCGTGCCGTCGCCGTGGTCCTGGCAGTGGACCACGACCTTGATCGGCCGGCCGCCCTGGCCGGCGAGGGAGATGACGTTGGTGAGGTCGCGGACCCGGTTCGACGGGCCGAAGGAGTTCTCGGGCAGGAACACCACCTGGTTCACCTGGACGTTCACGTTCGGGTCGTCGTTGATGTGCCCGCCGACGGCGAAGGTGGCGGCCTGGCCGGCGGGACCGTCGAGCGGGACGTTGAGGGCCTGGAGGGAGGTCGGGG
>DATIFE010000126.1:0-7164 GCA_035455425.1 Anaeromyxobacteraceae bacterium
CGGAGCGCGCCGGCTGCCACCTGGAGGGGCTCCACCGGGCCACCGGGGGGAACCCCTTCTTCGTCACCGAGGCCCTGGCCAGCGGGGGGAGCGGCGTCCCGGCCACGGTGCGCGACGCGGTCCTGGCCCGGGCCACCCGGCTCTCCCCGGAGGCGCGGGAGCTGCTCGACATCGCCTCGGTGGTCCCCCCGCGGATCGAGCTCGAGCTCCTCGAGCGCGCCGCCGGCCCCGCCGCCGCGGCGCTCGACGAGGCGCTCGGCTCGGGGATGCTGGTCCTGGCCGACGAGGCGGCCGGCTTCCGCCACGAGCTGGCGCGCCGTGCGGTGCAGGACGCCCTGCCGCCGCTGCGCCGGAAGAGGCTCCACGCCCGGATGCTGGAGCTCCTGGGCGCGAGCGGGCGGCCCGCCCCGGCGCGCCTGGTGCACCACGCCGAGGGCGCGGGCGACGTCGAGGCCGTGCTCCGGCTGGCCCCCGAGGCCGCCGCCCAGGCGGCGCGGCTGGACTCGCACCGGGAGGCCGCCGCCCTGCTGGCGGCGGCGCTGCGCCACGCCGAGCGGCTGGCGCCGGAGCGCCGCGTGGCCCTGCTCGAGGAGCACGCCTACCAGTGCCACCTCACCGGGCGCACCGAGGAGGCCATCGCCTCCCGCCGCTCGGCGCTGGAGCTGTGGCGGGAGATCGGCGAGCCGATCCGCATCGGCGACTCCCTGCGCTGGATGTCGCGCCTGAGCTGGCTGGCGGGCCGGAACGACGAGGCCCGGCGCTACGCCGCGGAGGCGGTGCTGGCGCTCGAGCCGCTCCCCCCGGGCCGCGAGCTGGCCATGGCCTACTCGAACCGGTCCCAGCTGCACATGCTGGCGGGGGAGCTGGCCCAGGCGGCCTCCTGGGGGACGAAGGCCCTGGCCCTGGCCCGGGACCTCGGCGACGTCGAGACCGAGGCCCACGCGCTCAACAACGTGGGCACCGCGGAGTGCCAGCTGGGCGAGCCGGCCGGCTGGGACAAGCTGCAGGAGAGCCTGCGGCTCTGCCTGGAGCACGGATTCGAGGAGCACGCCGCCCGCGCCTACACCAACCTCGCCACCACGGCCGTCGAGCTGATGGAGACCGCGCACGGCGCCGAGCGGTGGCTCGAGGCCGGCATCGACTACGCCACGCGCCGCGACCTCGACATCCTGCGCCTCTACATGCTCGGCTGGCGCGCCCGGATCCGGAACGACCAGGGCAGGTGGGCCGAGGCGGAGGCCGACGCGGCCCTGGTGCTGGACCAGCCGAGCGCATCGGCCGTCAGCCGCATCCCGGCCCTGGCCGCGCTGGGCCTGGTCCGGGCCCGCCGCGGCGACCCCCGCGCCCTCGCGGCTCTCGACGAGGCACGGCAGCTGGCGCTGGGAACCGGGGAGTCGCAGCGCATCGTCCCGGTGGCTGCGGCGCGCGCCGAGGCGGCCTGGCTCGAGGGGGACCTCCCGCGCTCGCTGGCGGAGGCCGCGGCCGCGCTCGGCGTCGCCGCCGGACCGACCTCGGCGGGCACGCGGCCGCGCTGGTACCTGGGAAGGCTCGGGCTCTGGATCTGGCGGGCCGGCGGGCGCCCTCCGCGGCCGGACGAGGTCGCGGGGCCGTTCGCCCTCCAGCTCGGCGGCGACTGGCGCGGCGCGGCTGCGGCCTGGGAGCGGCTCGGCTGCCCCTACGACGCCGCGCTGGCCTGCTTCGAGGGCGACGACCCCGACGCCCTCCGCCGCGCCCTGGCGACGCTCGAGGGGCTCGGGGCCCTCCCCGCGGCCGCGAGGGTGCGCCGGCGCCTCGCCGAGCTGGGAGCCGGGACCCCCGGGCCCGAGCCGGCCGGCGCACCACCCGAGGCGGCCGGTCAGCCGGCGGCCGCGGAGCCCGCGGGCCTGGAGCCTCCCGCGCCGGAGAGGCCCGAGGCGCGCCGCGACCTCTCCCGCCTGCTCCGGCAGCTCGCGGGCGCCCCGGGCGAGGAGTCGCTCCCCGCGTGGGAGAGGGGCCTCGCCCCGGGCGAGGTCGTGGGCCGCTTCGAGATCCTCCAGGAGATCGGCCGCGGCGGCTTCGGCGCGGTCTACTCGGCGCTCGACGTCGAGCTCGGCCGGACGGTGGCCTTCAAGACGCTGCGCCCCGGGCGGTCGCACCACGACGTCTCCGCCGACTGGATCGGCAAGGAGGCCGAGGCGGTGGCCCGGCTCGACCACCCCTCCATCGTCACCCTCTTCGAGGTGGGGAGCTGGCGGGGCGGGCCGTACCTGGTGGAGGAGCTGCTCCGCGGCGAGACGCTGGAGAGGCGGCTGGCGCGCGGCCCGCTCCCCCTGGACCAGGCGCTCGAGGTGGCCGTGCAGATCGCCCGGGCCCTCTCGCACGCCCATTCCCGCGGGGTGCTCCACCGCGACCTCAAGCCCGCCAACGTGTTCCTGACCGAGGACGGACGCGTCAAGCTGCTCGACTTCGGCCTGGCGCACCTGCTCGGGACCCGCGGCGCCCCCGGCGGCGGGACGCCGGCCTACATGGCGCCGGAGCAGGCGCGCGGCGAGGCGGTGGACGAGCGGGCCGACGTCTTCGCCTCCGGCGCGGTCCTCTTCGAGGCGCTGGCCGGCCGGCGGCCCTTCGAGGTGGAGGACGGCTGGACCACGGCACTCCGCCAGGGACCGGCGCCCCGCCTGCCACCGGGGGTCCCGCGGGCGGTGGCGCGCGCCGTGGCGCAATCCCTGTCGCCCGACCCGGCCGGCCGGCCCCGGAACGGCCAGGCGTGGCTCGGGTCGCTGCTGGCCGCCCGCCAGGCCCTGGAGCGACCCCGCCGCGGGGGCCGCCGGGTCCTCCTCGTCGGGATGGGGCTGGCGCTCTGCGCGGGCGCGGGCGCGGCCCTCCTCTGGAGGCTGGGCGCGCGGTGAGCCGGCGGGGCATCCCCGGCCGCCGCCACCTGTCAGACCCGGAACCTATCCTCGGGCCGTGAAGCGCTTCGTGGCCCTCGACATCGAGACCATCCCCGACGAGCGGCTCGTCTCGGCGGTCGACGGCGAGCCCTCGCGCCCGTACGAGGAGCAGCTCTCGCGGCTGCTGGCCGCGCGGCGCGCCCAGAGCGGCGGGCGGAGCGACTTCCTGCCCCTCCCCTACCACCGGCCGGTGGCCGCCTGCTGGATCGAGGCCGAGGAGGTCGGCGCGCAGGTCCGCGTCACCGACGTCGGCCGCTGGACCGACGAGGGCGGCGACGAGGCGCTCTTCCTGGCCCGCACCTGGGAGCGGCTGGCCGGGCGCACGCTGGTCTCCTTCCACGGAGCGGGCTTCGACCTGCCGGTGCTGGAGCTGCGCGCGCTCAAGCTGGGCGTGCCGGCTCCGCCGCAGGCCGCCGCCGGTCGCGTCCCGGAGCGGCACGTGGACCTCTACGACGTGCTCTCGCGCGGAGGGTCGGCGCCCGCGCCGCTGGACCTGTACGCCAAGCTGGTGGGCCTCCCGGGCAAGGAGGACACCGCCGGCAAGGACGTCCAGGGGCTGTACGCGCGGGGCGCCCGCGACCGCATCGCCGCCTACTGCATGACCGACGTGGTCCAGACCTGGCTGCTGTTCCTGCGCTGGCGGCTGCTCGACGGGACGCTCACGCCCAACGGCTACGCCCAGAGCGCGGCCTCGGCGCGCGACCGGCTCCCGGCGCTCTTCGCCGAGCGGCTCCGGCCCGCGGAGCGCCAGATCCTCGACGGCTTCCTGGAGCGCTGCGAGCCCTTCTTCGCCGACGCGGCGGCGCCGCCGCTGCGCAAGGCGCTCTAGCACCCTCTGCGCGGAGGCCGCATGGACTGGAGGCTCTTCGGCTCCACGTTTCTCGCCATCTTCCTGGCGGAGATGGGCGACAAGACCCAGCTCGCCACCCTCTCGCTGGCCGCCGGCGGCTCGCGCCTGGTGGTCTTCGGGGCCTCGGCCGCCGCGCTGGTGGCGACCAGCGCCGTCGCGGTGCTGGCCGGCGAGGCGGTGAGCCGCGTGGTCCCCGCCATCTGGATCCGCCGGGCCGCCGGCGCCCTCTTCGTCGCCATGGGGATCCTCTTCCTGGCGGGGAAGGGCGACTGACCGGCGGCGCCCGGCCCCGCCGGGAGCACCCGGGGCTAGCGGCCCCGCTTGGCGCGGCGCTTCCGCTTCACCGAGAGCACGCGCTTCCGCCGGGCGGCGGTGCGCTTCACCTTGCTGCGGTTCGAGACCTTCCTCTTGGAGCGTGCCATGGGGACCTCCTTCGATCCGGGGGAGCTCAGGCGAGCCAGTCCCTGTCCTTGAGCTTCCTCGGCAGGTACTCCTCGGTGATGAAGCTGATGCCGCGCCGGGAGAGGGCCTCGAGCTCGTACTTCTCGCCCGAGCGCACCATCTCCTGGATCTCGCGCTGCCAGCGCTCGTCCTTGAACCAGGGGTAGGCCAGCATCTGCTTGGCGCGCGAGACATCGCCGTCGTCCATCCTGATGGCCACGTTGGAGGGCAGCTTGTACTTGCCCTTGTCGAAGCTGGAGAGGCCCACGAAGCGGGCGTCGGGCACCGCCATGCGCATGGACTCGTAGGCCAGGTTGATCGAGCCCTGCTTCATCACCGAGTAGATGTAGAAGCCCCAGGGATCGTTGTCGACCAGCACGTAGACCGGGAGCTTCAGCTCCTGGTGCAGGCGCTGCACCAGCCGGCGCACGCCGCGGGGAGGCTGGCCCCCGCCCTGGAGGATGATGCACTTCTCCCGCCTCCAGAACTTGTCCTCGTTGAAGCGCGTCCAGACCGCGTCCTTCTCGATGAGGAGGACGTACTTCGCCTCGTGGCGGACGAACTGGATGACGTTCTCCTCCACGATGGAGGGGACCGCCCAGCCGCCCGACCCCATGCGCCGCAGGTCGATGGTGTCGCCCGAGTCGCGGATGGTGACCGGCCCGACCATCGATCCCTTGCGCGAGGCGAAGAGGTGCAGCTCCTCCCGCAGGGCGTCGAGCGCGACCTCCAGGTCCTCGATGATGGGGTCGGACTCGTCCTGCTCCTCGAAGGTGTTCTGGCGGGTCTCGCCGATGGTGTGCTTGGTGATGTAGTAGAGGTCGCGGATGCTGGTGGTCTTGCCGCTCTCCACCAGCTCCTTGCAGGCGTCCGAGACCAGGAAGGTCTGCATGAACTTCTTGGCCATGGAGACGTTGAAGAAGTAGCGCTTCTGCTTCTGGCCTCCGAGCTGGACGATGCGCTTCCTGGGGTCGAAGCGGACGTTGGCCAGCGAGCGGACCGGGATCTCGACGAAGGGGTTCTTGCCCCCCTTCACCGTCCGCATCACCGACTCGGCGAGCTTCTCGATCTTCCCGGCGGTGCTCTTCGAGACTGCGTCCATGCGCGCCATGGGCTACTCGTCCTCGTCCCGCTTGCGCGGATTCCGGGAGACCTTCTCGCTGGCCTCCTTCAGCTTCGCGTCCTGCTCCTCGAGCTCGGTCTCGGTGACCTTCTCGGCCACCCGGAGGAACTCCCGCTTGATGGGCTGGGGGCTCTTCCCGGTGATCTTGCCCAGGGCCTGCGCCACCTCCTCGATGTAGAGCTCGAAGATGGAGCGGCGCTGCGCCTGGTAGTCGGCGTGCTGCTTCCGGCGGATGTGGGCCGCCAGCTTGCGGCCGCACTCCTGGGCCGCCAGCTGGATCTCGCGGGTGATCTCCGGGTAGTGGGCCACCGCCTCCTTGGCCTCGCTGGTGAAGGGCACCCACACCGAGGCGATGTGCACCAGGAGGGCCATGGGCCCGACCGGCAGCGAGCCCCGCGGCTGGCTCATCAGGTAGTTGCGCCAGTCGGTCTTGACGATGGCCTCGGTCATGCCGCAGGCGGAGCGCTGGAAGAGGAGCGGCACCCGGTTGGCGAAGCGGAAGAGCTCGATGGGCTTGTCGGCCGGCCAGGAGCCGCCGTAGGCCAGGCCCACCTCCACCTGGAAGGGGTTGCCCCGGTACACCTTGGGCGGGCGGGTGACGGTGGCGATGAAGTAGTTGTGGCCCCGGATCTTCTCGACCCCCTCCTCGGGCGGCGCGTCCGGCACCTCGGGCGCGGCGGCGGCGGCCTCCTTCTCCTTGCGGGTCTTCTTGCGCTTCCCGGCGCTGTCGAGGTCGAGCTGGGCGTCGCCGTTCTCCTCGGGCCCCTCGCTCTCGATGACCGAGAGGAACGAGACCAGCCCCCGCCGCATCAGGTCGTCGCCGATGGGGGAGAGCACCTGGGTCGGCGGCGCCATGATCTTGGTCGCCGAGATGGCCGCGTGGAGCCTCTCCGCCAGGGCCCGGTCCTCCGCCAGCTCCCGGGGCCTGACCCTGTCCCGAAGTCCCGCCGCCTTCAGGATCTCGTCGGCCACGGCCGGCGACACCCGCGAGAAGCTGGAGCCGAGGAAGCCCTTCAGGTCGTGGCTCTTCGACTCGCCCGCCATGAGCATCAGCGCGCCGAGCTCCACGCCGTGCGGGTGCGGCCTGATCTCCAGCGCCTCCTTGGGCAGGTCCTCGGTGGCGCGCGGGAAGGTGAGCGGCTCCTGCTTGGGCCGCAGGTAGTGGACCGTGGCGTGGGGGTTCGCCAGCGCGGTGTGCTCCACGTAGCGGTTCACGAACTTCTGCCCCTGCTGCCAGTTGGCCACGATCTCCAGCTCCACCCGCGTGCCGTGGTCCAGGTGCCACTCGCGCAGCTCGTCGTCGCGGGTGACGACCGGGTTGTTCTTCCGGGTGTCGATCTGGATCTCGAAGAGGTGCGCCGGCTTCCCCCTGGCGGTGCGGCTCACCACGCGGATGGGCTGGCCGGTGGTGAGCTGGCCGTACATGGCCGCGGCGCTGATGCCGATGCCCTGCTGGCCGCGCGACTGCTTCAGGCGGTGGAACTTGGAGCCGTAGAGGAGCTTGCCGAAGATCTTCGGCACCTGGGCCTTGACGATGCCCGGGCCGCCGTCCTCGACCACCACGGCGAAGCGCCCCTCCCCCTTCGTCAGGTCGCCGTCCTTGCGGCCCTCGAACCCGAGGTCGCGCACCTGGATGGTGATCTCGGGGAGGATGCCGGCCTCCTCGCAGGCGTCGAGCGAGTTGTCGACCGCCTCCTTGATGGTGGTGAGGAGCGCCTTCGAGGGGTTGTCGAACCCGAGCAGGTGGCGGTTCTTGGTGAAGAACTCCGAGATCGAGATCTCGCGCTGGCGCTGCGCCATCTGCTCGGCGGTGGCCCGCC
>DATIFE010000127.1:0-14485 GCA_035455425.1 Anaeromyxobacteraceae bacterium
TGCTGCCAGATGACCTCGGCGGCCGGAGCCTTCGGGTGGAAGGCCATGTTCAGGTACTGGTAGGTGTCGCTGATGACGCCGAGCGGGTTGCGGAACCAGAAGACCTTGCCGCCCTCGATCTTGTACTGCCGCCGCATCAGCGAGAGCCACCCGGCCAGCAGGTGCGGCTGGTCGAGGAGCCGGTCCATGGCCCGGGTCAGCAGCGTCAGCTTGCGGTCGATGACCTCTCCCATGGCCTTGGCCACCGAGGGGTCGTCCGGCGCCTCGGCGGCCATCTGCGAGACGTAGTGCTTCTTCATCTCGGCGAAGGCGTAGGCGGTGTCGATCTTGTTCCCCTCCTCCTTGAGCATGCCCACCAGGGTGAGGTAGGGCACCACGAAGCGGGTGGTGGGCTTGGCCATCACGTTCTGGCCGATGAACCAGTTGACCAGCCCGTAGTGGAACTGGAGGTTGGTGGCCAGGTTCACGCCGCGCAGGCTGGTGTTGGCCAGCACCTGGTTCAGGTGCTGGTAGCTCGCCAGCCGGTCGTCCCCCTTGGTGAGCAGCAGCGCGATGTTGGAGTCGTAGGCGCCGGCCACCCGGTACCGCATGAACATGCCGGTGTCGGGGTTGGGGAGGCTGATGCCCTGATCGTCGCGGATCTCCCCCTCGATGGGCTGCGACCAGAAGCGGATCAGGCCGCCGGCGTGGGGCGAGAGCGAGTCGTCGGTGGCGTTGAGGCGTGCCTCCACCGCGGCCGGGAAGCGCGGGATGCGGGTGGGCTTGGGCAGCCGCTCCCGGTGGCGGGCCAGCAGCGCCATGGCCTCCACCAGCGACTCGACCACGAAGGTGTCCTGGTGGTCGTCGGGGTTCTGGAACCGGAGGGCGTAGCAGAGCTCGGTGACCCGGTGCTCCACCTGGATGCGGGTGTTGACCTCCATGAAGTAGTAGCGGTCCCGGTCCACGATGCACTCGAAGGTCGAGGCCGAGTCCAGCCCCACCGCCGCGCCGAAGCGGGCGGCGTCGTCCTCCATGCGCCGCAGGATGTCGAGGTCCATGCGGAGCGCCTCGACCTCCTCCTTCTTCCCGGCCCTCTCGGCCTTCTCCAGGGAGGCGGCCAGCCCCTCCTGGGTCACCGAGACCTCGAGCAGCTTCTGCTCGTGCATCTGCAGCGAGCAGTCGCGGCCGCCCAGCGAGACGCACCACTTCCCGTTGCCGAGGAGCTGGATCTCGTTGTGGCGGGTCTGCTCGATGTTGAGCTCGATGAGGACGTTCTTGTTGTCGCCCACCCCGGTGGCCTTCACCTCGTACAGCACCTCGCGCACCATGGCCGGCGCCTCGGCGGCCGCCTGGGCGATGGCCTTCGGGTCGGCCTTCTTGGCGCCCAGCAGGCTCGCGCCCAGGATGCGCTGCCCCTTGCCGCCGCCGCCGCCGATGGCCTTGAGGCGCACCCGGCTGCCGGGGTGCTTCTCGAACATCGAGGTCACCTCGCGCTGCACCTGGGCCCCCAGCTCCTCGATGGAGAAGAGGTCGATCCCCTTGGCGTAGGAGGCCAGCAGGATCTGCTCGGCCAGCTCCTCGAGCGGCACCTTCTCGCCGGAGGCCTTGGGATCCAGCGCCAGGCCCTCGGCCTCGGCCAGCGCCAGCAGCTGCGTGCGGGTCTTGTGCTTGGCCACCAGGGTGCGGGCGGCCACGTCGTTGACGCCGGGGGTGACCGAGACCTTCACCTCCAGGGCGGTGCGCTTGGCCTCGTCCTTCTTGCCGGCGCGCTCCTGCACCCGCGAGTTCGGCCCGATGAACTTCAGGCCCGCCGCCTCGACGGCGGCCACGAACTCGGCGTCCTCGGCCATGAAGCCGTAGCCGGCGAAGACCGAGTCGTAGCCGTTGTCGAGCGCGATCTGGACGATCTGGTTCATGCGCTCGACGCGCTCCTCCTTGGTGGCGCCGGTGTAGTCGGGCACCCGGTGGACGCGGCGGTGGTCGGCCAGCTGGCGCAGCTCGGGCGCCAGGGCGTTGGCGTAGACGATGGAGTCCTTCTCGGAGAGGAGGATGCCGTAGTGGGCGATCCCCATCTCCTCGAAGACGTCCATGGCCTCCTTGCGGATGGGGCCCCGGCAGACGATGAGCGGCTTCAGGTCCTCGCAGGCGAAGGAGCGGACCCAGGCCGAGGTGGACGCCCCCAGCCGGCGGTCGCGGTGGGTGAGGGGGTTGCCCTGGTACCAGTCAGCAGTGGCAGCCATCGGTCTCGTTCTCCGGGGTGGTGGTGTGCGGGGCCGATCGTCGGTCCGGGTTCGCTGCGGCGGGGCGGGTCGCCCCCTAGTGGAACTCGCGCTGCGGGCCGGTCATGGGGCCGGGCCGGTAGTGGCGCAAGAGGAAGGCGATGTTCTTGCCGAGCACCTCGCGCAGGTCGGTGGGCATGACCAGCGAGGAGATGGAGCCGAGGGCCAGGCCCTCCCTGGGGTTCATGAGCTCCCGCTCGTAGCGCCGGTTGAGGGCGGCCTCCTCCTGGCGCAGCCACTCGGCCGCCTCCTTCTCGGCGTCCTTCTTGGCGGCCGGGCCGTCCAGGCCGGCGGCGGTGCGCTCCTGGACGCCCTTCTTCACCCGCTCCGCCACCGCCCCCCGCATCTTGCGCAGCTCGTCCTTGTAGACGAACTCCTTGCCGGCCGGGCCCATCACCGCCAGGCGGGTGGTGGGGAGCGCCAGCACCAGGTCGGCGCCGGTGGGGTAGTTGTTGTAGGAGGCGTAGGCGCCGCCGAAGGCGTTGCGCAGGATGAGCAGGATGCGCGGGGTGCGCACGTCGACGATGGCGTCGAGCATCGAGCGCCCGGCCTGCACGATGCCGCGGGCCTCCTGCTCGCGGCCGGGCAGGAAGCCGGTGGTGTCCTCCATGAAGATGATGGGGGTGTTGTAGATGTTGCAGAAGCGCACGAAGCGGGCGATCTTCACCGCCGAGTCGCAGTCGATCTGGCCGGAGGACACGGCGCTGTTGTTGGCCACGAAGCCGACCACGTGGCCCCCCAGGCGCCCGAAGGCGGTGACCACCTCCCGGGCGCGCTCGGGCTGCAGCTCGAAGTAGTCGCCGTGGTCGCAGACCTGCTGGATGACGATCGACACGTCGAAGGGCGTGTTGAAGCCGGTCGGCGAGTTGAAGGCCTTCTTGAGGAGGGTGTTGATCTCCCAGGTCCTGCGGTCGAGCGGGTCGCTGGTCTCCTCGAAGGGCGGCGCCACCGAGTTGTTGTCCGGAACGTAGGAGAGGAGCCGCACCGCCTGGCGCAGGGCGGCGAGCTCGTCCATCACCGTCAGGTCGGCCACGCCCGAGGCGCCGTGCACCTTGGGGCCGCCCAGCTCCTCGGGGGTGATGTCCTCGCCCAAGACCGACTTCACCACCCCGGGGCCGGTGAGGCCGAAGAAGGTGTCGTTGGGCTGGATGACGAAGCTGCCCTGGCGCGGCAGGTACGAGCCGCCGCCGGCGTTGAAGCCGAACATGCACATGATGGAGGGGACCACGCCGCTGATCTTGCGGAGCGCGGTGAAGGCCTCGGCGTAGCCGTCCAGGCCGCCCACCCCGGCGGGCACGAAGGCGCCGGCGCTGTCGTTCATGCCGATGAGGGGAATCCCCTTCTCGCCGGCCAGCCGGAAGAGGCTGGCCAGCTTCTTGCCGTTGGTGGCGTCCATGGAGCCGGCCCGCACCGTGAAGTCGTGGCCGTAGCAGGCGACGTCGCGTCCGCCGATGTCGAGGACGGCGGTGACGATGGAGGCGCCGTCCAGGTTCTTGCCCCAGTTCTGGAAGAGGACGATGGGCTGCTTGTCGCTGAGCACCCGGATGCGCTCCCACACCGTCATCCGCCCCTTGGCGTGCTGCTTCTCGATCTGGTCGATGGGGACCGACCGGATGGGGCGCTGGATGAGGTCGTACCCCTCCTTCATCGCCTCCTCGTAGCCGCCGGTGGCACGGGAGATCTCGCCGGGGATGGTGAACTCCACCTTCTCCGGCGGATCGAGCGGGTTCGTCAGGATGGGCTTGAGGCCCTTGGTGGCCATGGCTCGGTCCTCCGGGCGCCCATGCACTCCGCCCCGGAGCGCGGGCTCCGGAAATCCGTCGGGGCATGGCCGCTGGTGCGGATGTTCGGAAAGGGAGTGGGATAGTGGCAAGGTCGGAGCCCTGCGGCAAGGTCTTCCGCTCGCGCGCACCGCGCCCATGACGCGGCGTGCCGTGCGCCGGAGGGGACATTGGCGCCCATCAAGGAGCCGAGCCGGGCCGGGCGGCCCCGGGCCAGCGGCGCTCTTCACACCATTGGTCAACACCGCTCCTCGCCCGGGCCCGGCGCCCGGCTGCCCCCGCGGCCCCGGCGCCGATCGCGCGGCGGACGGGTCGCTCCGGCCGCTCGCCGGCGCGACCCCGGCGGCGACGTCCCGTGGCATCGTGACGGCCGATCCCCCAGGCGGCCTGGGCGCAGGCACCCACATCCCCGGCCGCCGCCCGCCCACCTGAACGGGTGCCGGCCCCGGGCCGGCGCCGATCGCCGGGATGGCGGGGGCTTGCGCCACCCTCCCGCGGCGCCTGTCCCCGCCGCGTGGGCTGGTGTGGGTCTTGCTCGCCCCGTAACCTTTCGCCGTCTGGGCTCAACGTCGGGTTCGCTGGGACCCATGGGGGACCCTCCGAAGGCCTCTCCAGGCCGGGGGGGAGGAGCGATGTCGCCACAGAGCGAGGCTCGCGGCAGCTTTCACGACGGGTTCGAGGGCGAGATCACCGGCCTCGGCCTCGCCGACCTCATCCAGCTGGCCGCCCACAACCGCTTCTCGGGCTGCGTCGACGTCCGGGCCGAGGGGCGCCAGGGCCTGATCTTCTTCCGCGAGGGCGAGATCGTGCACGCCGAGCAGGGCGCGAAGGTCGGGGAGGGCGCCTTCCAGGACGTCCTGCGCTGGCCCGCGGGGAGGTTCAGCCTGCAGCCGAACGTGGCCAGCACCCGCTCCACCATCCGCAAGGGCTGGCAGCACCTCCTCCTGGAGGCGCACCAGGCGATCGACGAGGACCGGGCCCGGCGGGGACGGGAGACGCCCACGCCCGGGCCCAGGCCCATGACCCCCACGCCGCCGCCGGGCCGGCCCGCTGCCGCGGGACTGGACCGGCTGCGCCGGATCCCGGGGGTGGCCGGCGTCGTGCTGCAGCGGAGGGACGGCTCGCCGCTGGGAGACGACAGCTACCCGGCCGAGGTGCTCGCCGGGCAGGCCCTGTACCTGGCCCTGGTGGGAGAGCAGCTGGGCGCCGTCTTCCGGGCCGGGGAGATCCTGTCGGCGTCGGTGCAGGGCGAGCGCCACCACCTGCTGCTCTTCGCCAGCCGGGGCCACTTCCTCACCGTGCTGGCCGACGGCGAGGCGGAGGTCGGGCCGCTGGACACCGAGGTCCGCAGGCAGCTGGGCGGGGGCCGCTGAGCGGCGGGCCGCGAGGGACGTGGATGGAATCTCTCCTCAGCCAGCTCAGCGCCGTGCCCGGGGTGGTGGGCACCATGCTCTGCGACGCGGAGGGAGGGCTGGTGGCGCACGCCTTCCCTCCCCTGTTCGACGCCTCCCTCCTCCGCCAGGCCGCCCGGATCCTGGGCGACGGCGCCGCGGGGCTGGAGACCGTCTGCGGGCGGGTCGGCGCGGTCGACCTGCGCTACGGCGAGGCGCGGATCGTGGTGAGGCCCATCGCCGGCGGCCGGCTGCTGTTCCTGTGCGGCGCGGCGATGAACCTCCAGCCGCTCGCCATCTCCGCGGCCGTCGCCGTGCCCCGGATCGAGAGGCTCCTGGCGGCGCGCTCGGCCCCGGCGCCCGAGGAGGCCCCTCCGGTCGTCGCCGCCGAGGTGGGCCGGCTCCACCAGATGGTGCAGCGGATCGACGCCCTCATCGCGCTCCGGGGCCTCGACCGCTTCAAGGTCCGCGGGGAGATCGCCATCCGGGCGGGGTTCGCGCTGGACTTCGTCGACCCCGACACGCTCGACGAGGCGGAGAGCGTCTCGCGCCTGGCGCGGGCCGCCAGCGCCGTGCTGGGCGAGCCGGTGTAGCCCGGCCGGCGCGGCCCGGCCGGAGCCTCATGCCCACCCTCTCCATCAAGCTCAAGATCGCCGCCACCGTGGCCCTGAGCCTGGGCCTGGTCGCGATCCTCAACGCCGCGCTGGCCTATCACAACTACCACCAGGAGATGCGCTACGCGGGGGAGCAGTCGGTCCAGGCGGTGGCCCGCGCCTTCTCCGGGGTGCAGCGGCGCGAGGTGGACCGGCTCTCCGCCACGCTCGACGCCCTGCTGCGCAACCCGGAGCTGGCCGCGCTCTTCGACCTGCGCGAGCGGGAGCGCCTCCTGGAGACGGCGGCGCCCATCTTCCAGGAGCTGCGGGAGCGGCACGGCATCGCCCTGTGGTCGTTCATCGAGCCGGACCCCGGCCACCCCTGCTTCCTCCGGATGCACCGCCCCGGCCTCTTCGGCGACCCGGTGGACCGGGTCTCGCTCGGCGTCGCCGCCCGATCGGGCGACACCGCGGCCGGCGCGGAGCTCGGGCGCACCGCCTTCGCGCTGCGGGTGGTGCGTCCCTTCGTGGCCAGGGGGAAGCTCCTGGGCTACGTGGAGCTGGGGGAGGAGATCGACGGCCTGGTCTCCCGCGTCCGCGAGGAGACCGGCGACGAGCTGGCGCTGGTGGTCCGCAAGGAGTTCCTCGACGAGGGGGCCTGGGCCTCCGCCCGGGGAACGCGGCGCAACGACTGGGGCGACTCCCCGGAGACCGTGACCGTCCTGGCCACCAGCCCGGACCCGGCCGTCCGCGGAACGGACCAGGAGCTGCGCGACGTCCCGGACGGCGGACGCTTCCTGGGGCGCGTGGCCCGGGGCTCGCTGCGCTTCGTGCGCGGGGTGGTCCCGGTGCGCGACGCCGCGGGCCGCAAGATCGGCGGCCTCTTCGTCTTCCACGACGCCAACGCGCTGCGCGCCCGCGTCAAGGGAGAGCAGATCCGCGTCATCCTCTTCGTGGCCATCCTGGCGGTGGTGGTGCTGGGCCTGCTGCTGGCCATGTTCGAGGTGCTGGTGTTCCGGCGGCTCCAGCGGATGACGCGGGCCATGGAGGACGTCTCGACGCGCCTGGCCGGGGGCGACTACGAGGTGGGCGGGACCATCCGCCCGGCCGCGCCGGACGAGATCGGCCGCTTCGAGGCCTTCCTGGCGAGCTTCCTGGCCACCATCGGGGCCACGCTGCGCCAGCTGGAGAAGCGGCGCCGCGGCGGGGGCTAGCCGCTCCCGGCCGCCGCGGCGCGCCGGGCCGCCAGCGAGGACACCGCCAGCCACCCGAGGGGAAGCGCCACCAGCAGGTAGCTGAGCCACTGGCCATAGACGCCGTCGGGACCGTAGGGCTCGGTGGCGAGGTGGAGCGCCTCGCTGTTCGGCAGCACCCCCGCCTCGGTGAGCTCGTGGAAGGAGTAGATGGCGAGCTGGAGCACGAAGACCAGGAGGAAGATCGCCGTCACCTGGAGGAAGCGCCCCAGTTGGACCCGGTGGCCGTGGCGCGACCAGAGCAGGGCGATGCCCGCCGCCACCGCCAGCCCGAGCGCCGCGCCCCCGGCCGCCTCGGCCGACCGCACCTGGAAGAGTACCGTGGCCAGGAGGAGCGCGGTCTCCATGCCTTCCCGGGTCATCATGAAGACCGTGAAGAGGAAGACGCCCAGGGCGCCCGCGCCGCTCCCCCTCCCCAGCCGGCGCTCCACCCCCGCCTCGATCTCGCCGCGCATCCGCTTCCCGGCGCGGAGCATGTAGACGGTGAGCGACGCCACCAGGACCGCCGCCGCGCCCCCCAGCGCCCCCTCCCAGAGCGCCTGGTTCGCCGCCTGGGCGAAGAGGTAGCCGGCGGCCGCGCTCAGGGCGACCGCGGCCACCACGCCCCAGCGGACGGCGGGGACGAGCCGGTCCCGGCCCGTCTTGCGGAGGTAGGCCACCGCGATGGCGACGATGAGGAACGCCTCGACGCCCTCGCGGGCGGTGATCACGAACGCCTGGAGCACCGGACCTCCCGTTCCCTGGATAGCCGCGGCGTTGCCGGCGCGCCGCGCCCGTCAGGGGACCCCGGGGACCGGCGCGGCCGGGCGCGGGCCCTTCCCGAAGCGCTGGAGCAGCAGCGCCGCGGCCGCCAGGGCCAGGCCGGCGATGTCCGCGGCCAGGGCCGGGTAGACCAGCAGGAGCCCGGCGGCGATCAGCATCAGCCGCTCGGGCCCGGTGGTCCGCCGCAGCATCCACCCCTGCACGCCGCAGGCGAGCGCCGCGATCCCGGCGAAGGCGGTCAGGGTGGTGTGGATGACGTCCACCGGGCTGCCCCTGAGGAGCAGGCCCACGCCGGCCGGGTCGAGGACGAAGGCGAACGGCACCAGGAAGGCGGGGAGCGTGTACTTCCACGACTGGAGCGTGGTCCGGTAGGGGTCGCCGCCGGTGATGGCCGCGGCGGCGAACGGGGACAGCGCCGTGGGCGGCGACACCTCGGAGAGCACCGCGTAGTAGAAGATGAACATGTGCGCGGCGAAGTCGGGCACGCCCAGCTTGGTCAGCGCCGGCGCCGCGATCACGGCGCAGATGATGTAGCTCGCGGTCACCGGGACGGCGAGGCCCACCACCCAGACCACCAGCGCGGTGAAGATGGCGGTGAGCAGCAGGTTCCCGTGGGCGTACTGGATGACGATGGCGCTGAACTTGAGGCCCAGGCCGGTGAGCGTCACCACGCCCACGATGATGCCGGCGGCGGCGCAGGTGGCGGCCACCGACAGCACGCCCACCGACCCGGCCCGGAGCGCCTTCACCATCTTGGTCTGGTGGAGCGGCGTGCCGGCGCGGGGGAGGAAGGAGAGCGCCGTGTCCGGCCGCAGGAAGGACAGGCCCGCCGCCAGGACGGTGGCCCAGAACACCGCCACGATGGGGGTGAAGCCCAGCAGCATGAAGGCCACGATGGCGACCAGGGAGGTGAAGTGGAAGCCGCGGCCGCGGAGCATGGGCCACAGCCCCTGGCGCGCCGCCATCGGGACCTCGCGCATGCCGAGCTTGCGCGAGTCCAGCTCCACCATCAGGAACAGCGCCAGGTAGTAGAGGCAGGTGGGGATGGTCGCCATCCAGATGACGTCGAGGTAGGAGATCTTGAGGTACTCGGCGATGAGGAAGGCCGCGGCCCCCAGCACCGGCGGCGAGATGATGGCCCCCAGGCCGCCCGCGGCCAGCAGGCCGCCGGCGGCCTCCCGGGCGTAGCCCGCCTTGGCCAGCATGGGCCAGGCGACCGAGCCGATGGTCACGGTGGTCGCCACCCCGCTCCCCGACGGGCCACCCAGGAGGAAGGAGGAGAGCACGATGGTGCGGCCCGCGGCCGACCGCTTCCCGCCGGTGACCGCCAGGGAGAAGTCGATGAAGAACTCGCCCGCGCCGGAGTACTGGAGCACCGCGCCGTAGATGGTGAAGAGGATGATGAAGGTGGCGGAGACGTCGATGGCGGTGCCGAAGATGCCCTCCAGCGTCATGTACAGCTGGCCCACCAGCCGCTCCACGTCGTAGCCGCGGTGGGTCCAGGGCGCGGGGAGCCAGGGGCCGGCGAAGGCGTAGGCCACGAACGAGACCACCACCAGGGTGAGGATCCAGCCGGAGGTCCGCCGGGTGGCCTCGAGCACCAGCAGCACCAGGCAGACGCCGAAGAACATGTCCCAGCGGTTGGGTGTGACCGCGCGCTCGATGAAGTCGTCGAAGTCGGCCAGGAGCCAGCCGATCACCGCCACGCCCAGGAGCGACAGCACCACGTCGTACCAGGGGATGCGGTCGCGGAGCCGCTTCGCCGCCGGGAAGAGGAGGAAGCAGAGGAAGAGGACGAACCCCACGTGGATGGCCCGGAGGATCTGCGCCGGGACGATGGCCACGGCGGCGTAGAGGTGGAACAGCGACATCGCCACCGCAACGGACGTGAGCCCGACCTCGGTCCAGCCCCGCAGGCGCCGGGCGGCTCCCTCCTCCTCCTCGACGTACTCCTCGGCCTTGCGCAGGGCCTCGGCGTCGACGACCACCTCCTGCTCCGGGGTCTGCGGCTCGGGTGCCATGGGCCGTTTCCTCGTGCCGGCGCTAGGGCGCGGAGCCGGGGTGCGCGGAGAGGAGCTGGGCCAGGGCCGGCCTCCGGACGGCGCGCATCACCAGGCGGTCGCCGTGGCCGCCGAACTCCAGGAAGGAGTGCTCGGCGCCGCCGAGGAGCAGCCGCTGCGGCGTGCCGGCGGCGACGCGAAACACCACCTCCGGCATGGTGCGGCTCATGGCGTGGCGCTCGCCGGCCCCGGTGATCCCGAAGTACTCGCGCACCGCCGCGCTCGGGCTCGACACGGCCCGCAGGGCGATGCGGCCCCGGCCGTCGACGGTGAACTCCTCGGTCACCGGCTGGTCGTACATCGAGTGGTGGTAGGCCACCGAGAAGACCTCCCCGCCGCGGAGCGCGAAGCGCCAGGTGCGGCCCCGGGCGGCGTTCTCGAGCTCGAGCACGGTCACCGGGTGGAGCGCCGCGGCGGCTCCGGCGACGGCGACGCCGCCCAGGGCCAGCCAGCGGGCCGCTCTTCCCAAGGCGGCTACCGGGGCTTCACGCCCTTCTCGGCGAAGTACCGGGCCGCGCCCGGGTGGAAGGGGATGGGCGAGCCTCCCTGGTACTGAGTGGCCAGGTCCAGGTTGGCCGCCTCCGAGTGCACCGCCACCAGGTCCGCCTTCCTCTCGAAGAGGGTCTTGACCACGTCGTGGACCAGCTTCCCGTCCATCTTCTGGTTGACCACCAGCACGTTCCACACGTCCGCCACCTGGGCGTCCTTCTCCTGGCCCGGGTAGGAGTGGGCCTTGACGATCCCCTTCACGTAGAGGGGACCGTACTTCTTCACCAGGGCGGGGACGGCGTCGGCGTGGTCCAGCAGCCTGATCTTCATCCCGGGCGTGGCGGCGAGGTCGGTCACGGCAGCCGTGGGGACCCCGCCGGACCAGAAGAAGGCGTCGATCTTCCGGTCCTTGATGGCGTTCACCGACTCGGCCACCGACAGCTTCTCGCGCTTCACGTCCTTGTCCGGGTCGATGCCGTAGGCCTCCAGGATGCGCAGCGCGATGATCTCCGTCCCGCTGCCCGGCGCGCCGGTGGAGATGCGCCGGCCCCTCAGGTCCTGCATCCCCTGGATGCCGGTGCTCTCCACCGTCACCCACTGGCTCTTGTTGGCGTACAGCACGGCGATGGAGCGGACCGGGACCTTCTCCTTGAACTTGCCCACGCCGTTGAAGCCGTCGTACGCGGTGTCGGCCAGGCTGAAGGCGATGTCCGCCTTGCCCGCGCCCACGAGCTTGATGTTGTCCACCGAGGCGCTGGTGACCTCCGCGGTGGCCTCCACCCCGGGGAGCGCCTGGGTGAGCACGTTCGCGAGCCCACCGCCGAGCGGGTAGTACACCCCGCCCGTCCCGCCGGTGGCGATGGAGAGCCGGGTGGTCTTGTCCTCCGCCCGGGCGTGACCGGCGGCGAGCGCGAGCGCGGCGGCGAGCAGCGGGAACCTGGCCATGTCCGTCCTCCGGGCGGCGAGACGTGGCGACCGCCTCGGGGCGGCGATCGTCGGGTGCGGAGTGCGAGGAGCGAAGGAAATCACGTTCCGGGCGCAGAGGCCACGCGCCATGACACGGCACCCATCCGAGGCGGCACTTCGACCCTGCGGGGCTTCTTTTGCGCTGCAGACCGGGGCCGGGCGCTTATCGTTTCTCGGCAACCGGAGGTGGCCCATGCCGCGCAAGGCGCTCTACGGGATCGTCGCCGGGGTGGTCGCGGGCGCGCTCGTCGGCTACCTCCTCGGGTACGAGCGGGGGATCGACGCCGCGGCGCGGGTCCGCCAGTGGGAGCAGGGCGCGGCCGCGCCCGCTCCGGCGCCGGGGACCGCCGCCGGCAGCCCGGCGCCCCTCCCCACCGAGAGCCTGCAGCGGATCGAGGTGAACCGCCGCCTGGTGGCCCAGGACCCCCGGGACCGGCAGGCCTGGGTCCATCTCGGCAACGACTACTTCGACACCCACCAGCGCGAGAAGGCCATCGCCGCCTACGCCGAGGCGCTGAAGCTGGGGCCGGACGACCCCGACGTGCTCACCGACCAGGGCGTCATGTACCGGGAGACCGGGGCCTTCGACCTCGCCATCGCCAACTTCGAGCGGGCGAGCCGGATCGACCCGCGCCACGCCCAGAGCCTCTACAACCTGGGCGTGGTCCAGCGCTACGACAAGCACGACCCGGAGAAGGCCGCGGCCGCCTGGCGCAAGGTCATCGAGGTCGCGCCGGCGAGCCCCCAGGCGGCGCAGGCGCGCCAGGCCCTGGCCGAGATGGGCCCGGCCGGTCCCCCGCGCTAGGCCCCCCCGGGGGCCGGCCGAGACCGCCTTGACAGGAACGAACGGTCGTGCTTATTTAGCGGGGCATGGGGAAGGGAGAGCAGACCCGGGACGCCATCCTGGAGCAGGCGTTGACGCTCGCCAGCCAGGTGGGGCTCGAGGGCCTCACCATCGGCCGCCTCGCCGGGGCGCTCGACCTCTCCAAGAGCGGCCTCTTCGCCCACTTCCGCTCCAAGGAGGCGCTCCAGGTGCAGACGCTGGAGCGCGCCGCCGCCCGGTTCGAGGAGGTGGTGGTCCGGCCGGCGCTCGGGGCCGCGCGCGGCGAGCCGCGCCTGCGGGCCCTCTTCGAGAACTGGCTGCGCTGGCCCCGGATCGTCCCCCAGCCCGGCGGCTGCATCTTCGTGGCGGCCTCGGTGGAGCTGGACGACCGCCCCGGGCCGGCGCGCGATCGCCTGGTGCGGCTGCAGCGCGACTGGCTCGACGTCCTGGCCGGGGCGGTGCGGATCGCGATCCAGGAGGGGCACTTCCACCGGAAGGTGGACCCCGACCAGTTCGCCTTCGAGCTCTACGGGATCATGCTGGTGTGCCACCACGCCTCGCGGCTGCTGCGCGATCCCGCGGCCCCGGAGCGCGCCCGGCGCGGGTTCGAGGCGCTCCTGGCGCGGGCGCGCGCGGCGCGGGCGTAGGGAATCCGGTTCCCCCGGGGGGAGAAATGGAGTCTGCGGTGAGCGTCGCCTCAAGTAATAGCACGAACGTTCGGTCTTACCCGAAGGCGCCCTGGCTGGTCCGCGCCGGGCTCGGCGCGGCGGGAGCGGTGGCCCGGCCGCTCGCCGCCCGCGTCGGCGAGAGGCTGTTCCTGACCCCGCCGCGCCACGGCCCGCCGGAGCGCGAGCGGGAGGCGCTCTCCCGCGCCGTCCCCTTCTCCGTGCCCTTCCGCGGCGGCCGGCTCCAGGCCTGGCGCTTCGGCGAGGGGCCGGCGGTGCTCCTGGTCCACGGCTGGGGGGGGCGCGGCGGGCAGCTCTCCGCCTTCGCCCCCGCCCTGGCGGAGGCGGGCTGCGCCGCGGTGGCCTTCGACGGGCCGGGACACGGCTCCTCGAGCGGGAGCCTGGCCTCGGTGCCCCTCTTCGGCGAGGCGGTGGCGGCGCTGGCCCGCCAGGTCGGGGCCCGGGCGGCCATCGCCCATTCCATGGGCGCGGCCGGAACCGGGGTGGCCCTGGCCTCGGGCCTGGACCTCCAGGCGGCGGTCTTCCTGGGCCCGCCGCGGAGCCCGAGCGCCTTCTTCCAGGAGTTCTGCAGCGCCCTCGACCTCGGGCCGGACCTGCGCCTCGCGGTCCGGGAGCGGCTCGAGCGCCGCTTCGGCATGGCGCTCGCCGACTTCGACATGCCCCGGCTGGCAGGCGACCGGGACACGCCGCTCCTGGTGATCCACGACCGCGGCGACGCGGAGGTGCCGTGGGCGGACGGCGCGGCCATCGCCCGGGCCTGGCCCGGGGCGGAGCTGGCGACGACCGAGGGGCTCGGGCACCGGCGGATCCTCCGCGACCCCGGCGTGGTGGCGCGGGCCGCGGCCTTCGTGGCCGGGCGGCTGCAGCACCGCTGCGGCTGCGGGCGGCCGGCCGCGGACGCCGGGGCGCAGGCCCTCTGCGACCGGTGCCTGCTGGAGTACGAGCTCTTCCACCCCGCGTCGCGCCGGCGCGCCTGAGCCGGGGGCCCGTCAGCGGCGGCGCGAGGCGCCGAGGAGCGCGAGCTGGTGCGCCATCAGCTCGGCGAAGGCCCGCTGCAGGTCCTCGGCCCGCCCGCGCTGCGCCGGGTCGAGGAGGGCCGAGAGCAGCTCGCCGGCGTCGCGCGCCCGCGCCACGGGGCCCTCGGCGCGAGCCGGCGGGATGCCCAGCTCCCTGCCGGACTCCTCGGCCGCCTTCCGCATCTCGACGAAGGAGCGGCAGCAGGCCTCGAGGGCCTCCGCCACCCGGCGCAGGAAGGCCTCCATCTCGTCGCGGCCGGCGAGCGACACCGGGGGCGGCAGGTAGGAGGCGGCGAAGGCCCGCAGGAGGGCGGCGGCCGCGCCGCCCGCGGCCGGGGCGGGGGGCGGCGTGCCGGCCCCCAGGCCGGCCACGCGCTCCGCGAACATCGTCGAGAACGGCGCGGCGG
>DATIFE010000128.1:0-17161 GCA_035455425.1 Anaeromyxobacteraceae bacterium
CACCTTCCTTGTTCTCGAAGCCGCGGCGCTCGAAGAGGTCGCCGCGCATGATCTCGACCATCTGCTTGTCGCGCGGGATCGCCTTGGCCGGGGGAGGCCGGGCCCTGGCGGGGCGCGCCCGGGCGGGCTCCGGCGAGGCCGGCTCGGAGGAAGCCAGCAGCGCCGGCGGCGCCACGCCCCGGGTCTCCACCAGCACGCCGTCCGCGGCGCTGCGCAGGGCCAGGAGCAGCTGTCCCTTGGACGCCGCCAGCGCCAGCTTCTCCGCCTCCAGGCTGTCGACCTGGAGCGTCGCCACGGTGGCCGGGAGGACCTTGTCGCCGCGCGCGGCGGCATCGACCTCCTTGCCCACCGCCAGCACCTTGATGCTCTGGAGGATGATCTTCGAGGTGAAGCTGCCGGCGGACTCCGAGGGCCGCATGGTGACGATGACGTCCACGAAGTCTCCGGGGTGGATGAAGCCCGCCACGCCCACCACGTCGTCCACGCGGACCGAGACCGCGCGGGCCCCCTCGGGCAGGAGCGCTGCCAGCCCGTTCCCCGACTTCCCCGAGACCAGCTTCTCCGCCAGCACCGGCTCGCCCTTGAAGATGCGCGTGGCGACGACCTTGCCCTCGCAGGCCGCCGGGTCCGCCGCGGCGGAGTCGGGGCGCGAGGCCAGCGGCCACTCGATCGTCGCCAGGTGCTCGCGGGCGACCCGCGTGCCCACCGGCAGATCGACCGCGGCCACCACCACCTGCGCGGTGGGGACGCGGGCCGCGGCCATGCGGGCGTTGACCCACCGCGTGAGGACCAGCGCAGCCAGGCCCGCCGCGACCAGCGCCAGCGAGAGGAACATCGCCGCGCGGATCGCCCACCGGGACGAGCCGCTGCCCTGCTTCCTGCCGCCGATGTCGGCCATCCTGCCTCCGGTTTCCTAGGTGCCCTCGCGGCGCATCTGCGCCTGCGCCTGGACCTGTGCCGGCACCATCGAGGCGTGCCCGACCAGGGTGAAGCCGGTGAGGGAGCCCACCGGGTAGGTGACGACCACGTTGACCGTGGTCACGGTCGTGCCGCCGATGGTCGCGGTGGCGGTGCTCGCCATGGGCGCGGCACCGCGCGTCAGTCCCGAGGTGGTCAGGTAGTTGGCCGCCACGTCCCGGGCCGTCTGCGTCGGGTCGGCGGCGCTGGCGACGGCTCCCGCGCGGGCGCCCTCCCGGGCCGCGTTGGTCACCACCTCGCGCACGAAGAAGTACCAGCCCCAGTCGATGGCCCCGAGCACCAGCATGAGCAGGAGCGGGAGGACGAGGGCGAACTCCACCGCGGCCGCGCCGCGCTGCCCCGCCTCGGACCGCGGGCCGCGCCGCCGCCTCACCGCAGCCTCCAGTGCAGCGCCACCAGGGCCCCCGCGGCGATGGCCACGGAGTACGGCACGCGCACCGGTCTGCCCTTCGCGGGCGCTGCCTGGACCGGCACCTCGCTCCTCGCGAGCGCACCGCGGGACAGGACCAGCGCCGCCGCGGCCACCAGTCCGCCGGCGAGCGCGGTGGCCAGTGCGAACACGGGGAGGTCCCCCAGGGTCAGCCAGGCGGCGCAGGCCGCGGCGAGCTTGACGTCGCCGCCGCCCAGGGCGCGCCTCGACCAGACGGGGAAGAGGAGCAACAGGACCAGGGCGACGCCGCCGGCGCCGAGGAGCGCCGCGCGCCAGCCCCCGGCGTCGAGCCGCGCGGCGAGGCCCGCGGCGGCGAGCACCACCACCAGGGCGTTGGGAACGCGCCGCCAGGCGACGTCCGCGGCCGCGGCGGCCGCGAGCAGGCCGTACAGGAGCGCGAGCTCGAGCGATCCGAACGGCAGGAATCCCTCTGGCACGAGGCTCACCAGGCGACCCGGCCCGTGAAGGACGTGAAGAACCCCGACACCTGCTGGCCGACGAGGGCCACGGCGCCCGCCACCACCACGGCGATGAGCGACGCCAGGATGGCGTACTCCACGGCCGTCGCGCCGTGGTCGTCGCGCAGCAGGGCCTCGAGCCGGCGGGCCATGTCGAGCCTCGGCGGTGCCGATGGGCGCCAGCCCGCCTGGCGCGCCCGAGGGACGCGCCAAGCGGACACGGCGGTTCCTCACCGGCGCTAGATGGCGCCGGCCACGGTGTTGAAGAGGTTGTTGAGGTTCCCGCCGAGCAGCGTGACGGAGCCGATGATCACGGCGGCGATCAGCGCCACCATGAGCCCGTACTCCACGGCCGTCGCGCCTTCCTCGTCCCTCCACAACGTCCTGAGTGCCCGCATCTTCCGTCCTCCCCCGCTCGCGCGGTCCATTGTGAGAAGAGCCCCCTCGGCTCGGTGGTTGGTGCAGACCACCTTGGAGCATCGACGCACACGCCGGAATACCAGGGTCCGACGACGCGCGTTCCGGAGAGGGGCTCCGTCCCCATCGGCCGGATCGGCTAAGCTACCGGCCGTCCATGGCCACGCTGATCGAAGAGCTGAAGGCGCGCGACTTCATCCACGACGTCACCCCCGGCCTCGCCGAGCGCCTGGCGCAGGGCCCCATCGTCGGGTACGTCGGCTTCGACCCCACCGCCGACTCGCTCCACGTGGGGAACCTGGTGCCGGTGATGGCGCTCGCCTGGCTGCAGCGCTGCGGCGGCACTCCCATCATCGTGGTGGGCGGCGGCACCGGCATGGTGGGCGACCCCTCCGGCAAGCGCAGCGAGCGGCCGGTGCTCACCCTGGAGCAGATCGACCACAACGTCTCCCGCCAGCGGGCGCAGCTCGAGCGCTTCGTCCGCTTCGACGGGCCCAGCGCGGCGCGGGTCCGCAACAACGCCGACTGGCTCCGGCCCCTGGGCCTGATGGAGTTCCTGCGCGACGCCGGCAAGCACTTCACCGTCAACTACATGCTGCAGAAGGAGTCGGTGAAGGCCCGGATGGAGACCGGCATCTCCTTCACCGAGTTCAGCTACATGCTGGTGCAGGCCTACGACTTCTGGCACCTGTGGCGGACCGAGCGCTGCGAGCTGCAGATGGGCGGGAGCGACCAGTGGGGCAACATCACCGCCGGCACCGAGCTCATCGCCCGCCGGGAGGGGGCCGCCGCGCACGGCCTGGTGCTCCCGCTGCTGACCACCGCCTCGGGGGCGAAGTTCGGCAAGAGCGAGGAGGGCGCCGTCTACCTCGACCCGGCGCGGACATCGCCCTACCGGTTCTACCAGTTCTGGCTCAACAGCGACGACCGCGACGTCGAGCGCTGGCTCCGGTTCTTCACCTTCTTCCCGCTGGACGAGATCGCCGCCCTGGTGGCGGAGCACGCCCGGGACCCGGGGAAGCGGGTGGCCCAGCGGCGGCTGGCCGAGGAGATGACGGCGCGGATCCACGGCCCCGAGGTGACGCGCGGCGTGGTCGAGGCCAGCCGGATCCTCTTCGGGGGGACGGACCTCCGCGGCGCCGGGCCGGAGGCGCTGGCGGTTCTGGCCGGCGAGATCCCCACCATCCGGCTGCCGCGCGCCGAGCTCGAGGGGCTCACCGCCGCCGACGCCCTGGTGAGGAGCGGCCTCGCCACCTCCAAGGGCGACGCGCGGCGCGGGATCCAGGGGAAGGGATTCTCGCTCGACGGGGAGACCATCGCCGCCGCCGACCGCAAGCTCGGCGCCGCAGACCTGCTCGCCGGCCGGTACGTCCTGCTGCAGAAGGGGCGGCGGAACTACGCGCTGCTGATCGTCGAGGGCTAGTCCGGCGCGGGAGCCGTCAGTCCTCCAGCCGCTCCTGCACCCGCTCGATCCACTGTGCCTTCCCGGTGGCGTCGTCGATCTCGACGAGCGCCCCCTGGAGGTGGGTCTCGCGCCGGGCCGGCTCGAAGCTCATGGGGCGCTGGGTGAGGAAGCGCTGCAGCACCAGCTCCTTGCGGACGCCGATGATCGAGTCCCAGGGCCCGCACATCCCGACGTCGGTGATGAAGGCGGTCCCGCCGGCGAGCACGCGCTGGTCGGCCGTCTGGACGTGGGTGTGGGTGCCGAGGACCGCCGACACTTTGCCGTCGAGGAAGTGGCCCATGGCGTTCTTCTCGCTGGTGGCCTCGCAGTGCATGTCCACCAGGATGCAGCGGATGCCCTGCTGGCGGAGCGCCTCGACCTCCGCCAGGCCCACGGCGAAGGGGTCGTCGAGGTTCTTCATGAAGACGCGCCCCTCCAGGTTCACCACGCCCAGCTTCCGCCCGTCGGGGGTCGAGATCACGGCGCTCCCCCGCCCCGGCGCGCCCCGGGGGTAGTTGGCCGGGCGCAGGAGCCGGGCGTCGCGCCGCTCGAGGTAGGGAACGATCTCCCGCTTCGCCCAGATGTGGTTGCCGCTGGTGAGCAGGTCCACGCTCGAGGCCAGGAGCTCCTCGGCCGTCTCCGGCGTCACCCCCGCTCCGTTGGAGCTGTTCTCGGCGTTGGCCACCACCAGGTGGATCTCGCGCCCCACGACGAGCCGCGGGACGAGCCGCTTCACGGCCTCGCGGCCGGGCTTGCCGAAGACGTCGCCGAGGAGGAGCACGCGCACGGGGGGCGGATGGGAACCCGCGGCGGCGGCGCTGTCAACCTCGCGGCCCCCTGCCGCGGTCCCGCGGGAGTTCCGCGCCCGGGCCCAGGAGCCGCGACTCGGTCGCCACCAGGTCCACCCGCGCGTCGTGCGGCTCGACGGGGACCTCGGGGGCGATCTGGCAGTCGAAGGCCAGGCCCACCCGCAGTGCGCGGCCCGCCAGGGCGCCGAGCACCGAGTCGTAGTACCCCCCGCCGCGGCCCAGGCGCCGGCCCGCGGCGTCGAAGGCCAGGCCGGGGACCAGGGCCAGGTCGAGCGAGGCGAGCGGGACCTCGCCGGCGCCGGGCGGAGGCTCCCGGGTGCCGCGCGGACCGGGCACCAGCTCGCCGGGGAGGCAGGCCGCGAACCCCAGCCTCACGTCCCCGGCGACGATGCGCGGCCAGGCGATGCGCTTCCCCGCCCCGAGCGCGGCGGCGACGATCGGCGCGGTGTCGACCTCGGCCCCCATGGGAGGGTACGCCGCCACGGTGGTGGCAGCGGCGAAGGCGGGCAGGGAGACCACCCGCGCGGCGACGGCGCGCGAGGCGGCGTCCCGCTCGCCGGCGGACAGGCCGCGGCGCGCGGACAGCATCGCCTGGCGCAGCGCGATCTTCCGGGGGTCGGTCACGGAAAGAAAAAACCCCCCGCCTGGGCCGTGTGGCTCGGTTGCTTGGACCTGTGTTTCCACAGGTGGGGCGCCCGGTTGGACCGTCCTCCGTAGGCTTCTCCCTCGCTGCGTGGGAGCTTGCTCATGGAGGCGGCCGGGTGCTCCTCTTTTCACAAAGTCGGCCCAAACGACTCGAAGCCGAATCACGAACCCGGCAGGGGGTAGGCTGAGGATGCGGTCAAAGAGCTTCAACCCATCGAAATCACGATGGTTTGTACACAGGGATCGTAACGGTGGCGGCGGCGATAGTCAAGCGGGGAGGGCCCGGGACGGGAACTGCGCCTGCGCTAAGATCCCGCCGTGGGCGCCGGCTCCATTCACGCTGTGTGTGCCGCGATGGCGCTCGCCGCGGCCGCGCCGGCCGGAGAGCCGCCCGGCCCGGCCGGCGAATGGGACGGGCCGCTGGGCCGCCTGCGTATCGAGAGGGACGGCGACGGGCTCCGGGGCACGCTGCTGGCGCCCTCCGGGCGCTGCCGCTTCCGCGCCGGGGACGAGGTGCTCAAGGGCACGCTGGTGGACGACTCGGTGGCCGGGCTGCTGCGCGTGTGCCTCGCGGGAAAGGGGTGCCCCGAGGAGGAGTGGGCCAGCGCGCTGTTCCTGGTCGGGCCGGGGAGCCTCTCGGGCGCCGTCCACGTGCAGCAGAAGGGGTGCCGAGCACCGGTCGGGAAGAGGGGCGGGGTGACGATGACGCGGGCGACGGGGCCGGCCGCCCCGGGGCCGTCGAAGGGCGCGGCGAGGTCCCAGGACCGGGATCGCGCGCGGGCCATCATGCGGGACGGCGCGGCCTGGCTCCACGAGGGGGGCTTCGAGCAGGCGCGCCAGCGGTTCCTCGAGGCGCTGGAGATCGACGCCGGCATCCCCGAGGCCTACAACGGCGTCGGCGTCACCTACCGGATGCGCAACGAGTTCGACCGGGCGCTCGAGTGGTACAAGAAGGCGCTGACCATCGATCCGGACTTCGGCGACGCCTACTACAACATGGCCTGCGTCTACGCGCTGCGGGGCGAGAGGACGTTGGCGCTGCGGTACCTCCAGATCGCCGCCGTGAACGGGTACGTCACCGCCGAGGGCGTGGACGGCGACAGCGACCTCGCGTCGCTGCGGTCGACGCGGGAGTACCGGGCGCTCAGGGACCGGATGTGAGCGAGCTGCCGAGGGTTCCCGGGTACCGGGTGGAGGCGCTCCTGGGGCGGGGGGGCATGGCCGAGGTCTTCCGGGGGCGGGCCCTGGCCGGCCCGCGCGCCGGATGGCCGGTGGCCATCAAGATGCTGCTCCCCGCGGTGGCGCGCGACCCCGAGCAGGTGCGCCTCTTCGGCCGCGAGGCGGCCATCACCAGCCGGCTGCGCCACCCGCACATCGTCGAGATCTACGACGCCGGCATGGCCGAGGACGGCCCGTTCATCGCCATGGAGTACGTCGACGGGAAGAACCTGCGCCAGGTGATCTCCCGCTGCGCCGCCCGCAGCATCTGGCTCCCCCTCGACTTCGCCGCCTACCTCTCGCACGTGCTGGCGCAGGCGCTGGAGCACGCGCACCGGGCCCGCGACCCCCGCGGCCAGCCGCTCGGGCTGGTCCACTGCGACGTCTCCCCCCAGAACGTCTTCATCTCGCGCCGCGGCGAGGTCAAGCTGGGCGACTTCGGCGTGGCCCGGGCGGCCGGCGAGGGGAGGGGGCAGGCGGCCTTCGGCAAGGTGCGCTACCTGGCGCCCGAGCAGCTGCTGGGCGGCGAGGTGGGGCCCCGCACCGACGTGTTCGCCCTCGGCGCCGTGCTCTTCGAGCTGCTCACCAACCAGCCGGCCTTCCCCGGGGACGACCCCCAGGACGTGGGCCGGCGCATCGTCGCCGGGGAGCGCCGGGCCCCCTCGTCGCTGCGCCCCGAGGTCCCCTTCGAGCTCGACGAGCTGGTGCTGCGGGCGCTGGGGCCGGCCGACCGCATCGAGACGGCGGCCGAGTTCGCCCGCCTGGTCGACGGGCGCTACGACCCGCGCGTCGGGACCGAGCTCGCCATCGCCGCGGTGGTGCGGGGGCTCTTCGGCCCGGAGTGAGGGGGAGGGTCACGCCGGGATGGCGGCCCGCACGCGCCGCACCAGCGGCGGGATCACCTCGAGCGCCCGATCGACGTCGTCCCCGGTGCTGCACCAGCCGAGCGAGAGGCGCAGCGTGGCCCGGGCCTCGCCGGGCGGGAGCCCCATGGCCTGGAGGACGTGGGAGGGCCGGGTCGAGCCCGAGGTGCAGGCCGACCCGGCGCTGGCGCAGATCCCCTCGAGGTCGAGCGCCATGAGCAGCGCCTCGCCGTCGACCCCGGGGAAGGTGATGCTCGAGGTGGTGGGGAGGCGCGGCGCGCCCGCCCCGTTCACCCGGGCTCCGGGCACGCGGTCGAGGAGCCCTGCCTCCAGCCGGTCGCGCAGCGCGGCGATGCGGGGGGACTCGGCGGCTCGGCGCGCCGAGGCCGCCTCGACGGCGGCGCCCAGGCCGGCGACGCCGGGCAGGTTCTCGGTGCCGCCGCGCCGGCCGCGCTCCTGGTGGCCGCCGAGCACCGGGGCCAGGGCCACCCC
This sequence comes from Anaeromyxobacteraceae bacterium, assembly GCA_035455425.1. GTDB lineage: Bacteria > Myxococcota > Myxococcia > Myxococcales > Anaeromyxobacteraceae > JACRMN01. Next base: position 7,755 of record DATIFE010000128.1, read on the forward strand.
CGGGCGGACCAGGAGCGCCCCGGCGCCGCGCGGCCCGCCGAGCTTCTGTCCGGAGAGGGCCAGGAGGTCGGCGCCGAGCGCGCCCGCGTCCACCTCCACCTTCCCGACGGCCTGGACCGCGTCGCAGAAGAAGAGGGCGCCCTTCCCCCGGGAGGCCGAGGCCAGCTCCCGCACCGGGAGCACCACCCCGGTCTCGTTGTTGGCCAGCATGGCGCAGGCGATGGCGGTGCGCTCGGTGACGGCGGCGCTGAAGGCCTCCGGGTCGGGGAGCCCGAGCCGATCCACCGGCACCACCGACACCGGGGTCCCCCCGGCGGCGAGCGCGCTCGCCAGGTCGCGGACGCAGGGGTGCTCCACGGCGGTCAGCACCACCTCCCGGCGGCCGGGGGGAGCCGCCCCCAGCGCGCCGCGGACGGCGAGCGCCGCCGACTCGGTGGCGCCGGAGGTGAAGACCACCTCGGCCGGCCGGACCCCCAGGGCGACGGCCACGCGGGCGCGCGCCGCGTCGAGCAGGTCGCGCGCCGCCCGGCCGGCCGCGTGCAGCGACGACGGGTTGCCGGAGACCCCGAGCGCCGCCCGGACCGCCTCCGCCGCCTCGGGCCGCATGGGGGTGATGGCGTTGTGGTCGAGGTAGGTCACACCAGGTGGCGCGACCGGCGGGAGCGGACGCCGAACTCGCCCAGGAAGCGGTGGACCAGCTCCTGCCGCAGCCGGGCCCGGCCGGCGGGCGAGAGCCCGCGCAGCGGGATGCGGGCGCCCGCCATCGAGCCGTGGCCCCCGGCCACCCCGCCCTTCTCTTCGATGACCTCGCGGATGAGCCGTCCGGCGTTCATGCGCCGGTCGCCGACGCGGAGCGAGAAGTAGAGGTGGTCGCCGTAGGTCCCGAAGGCCAGCGACCACTTCACGCCGTCGAGGAACATGAAGCGCTCCGCCACCTCGGCGACCACGTCCGGCGCGTAGATCTCGCCCAGGTCGCACACCACCGCCGGGCCGTGGACCACCGCCCGCTCGATGGCGGCGTGCATCAGCCGGAAGTAGGCGGCGGGGAGGCGCGGCTGCTCGATCTGGACCAGGGCCTCCTTGTCCACCATGGGGAAGAGCCACAGGTAGGTGGCCACGTCCTGCGGCGTGGTCTCGCGCCCCAGGTCGCGGGTGTCGGCCTTGATGCCGTAGTACAGGGCGGTGGCGATGGCGGGGGGGAGGCGAAGGCCGCTCTGGCGGAAGTAGTTCGCCAGCAGGGTCGAGGTGGAGCCCATGTGCCCGCCGACGTCGCTCACCGGCACGAGCCGCGTCTCCGGCCGCGCCGGGTGGTGGTCGATGACCACGTCCGGGAAGATGCGGGCCGGGAGCGAGTGGTTGCCCTGCTCCGGCTGCGTGTCCACCATGCACACCAGGTCGTGCTCGTCGAAGACGATGCGGGAGACCGGCACCACCGGCAGCTTCAGGACGCGGACCAGGGCCCGGTTCTCGGCCCTCCCCACGATGCCGCCGTAGGCCACCACCGAGGAGACCCCGGCCAGCTTCTCCAGGAGGTGGGCCAGCGCCACCGCCGACGCCAGGGCGTCGGGATCCGGGTTGTCGTGGGTCAGCACCAGGGCCCGGTGGTGGCCGCGGGCGTGCCGGACGAGCCGGTCGAGCTTCTCGGCCATCGCGTCGCGGCCGTTCCGGGCGTGGGCGCGCGGGGCGGGCGCCCGCCGGTGGCGGTGGCGCGGGCTCGCGGACAGCGGGAGGGCGGGCTTCATGAGCGGAGCGACCGGAGGACCTGGAGGTTCTCCCGGAAGCGGGCCTCGGTCTCGAGGAAGGCGGGGACGTCCGCGAAGCGCTCGTCGTTCACCAGCATGCGGAAGGGCTCGAGGCCCATCGCCCCCCGGCCGATGTGCTCGTGCCGGTCCACCCGGCAGCCGAGCGGCTTCTTGCAGTCGTTGAGGTGGAAGGCCCGCAGGTGGGAGAGGCCCACGGTGCGGTCGAGCTCGTCGAAGGTCCGGCGGTAGCCCTCGGGGGTGGTGATGTCGTAGCCGGCGGCGAACACGTGGCAGGTGTCGAGGCAGACGCCGACGCGCCGCCGGAGCGCCCCGGGCACGCCCTCGCGGATGGCCGCCACCTGCTCGAAGCGCCACCCGAGGGCGCTGCCCTGCCCGGCGGTGGTCTCGACGAGGAGCTTCGCCGGGCCGGGGACGCGCGACAGCGCCCGGGCCATCCCCTCGGCGGCCAGCCGCAGGCCCTGCCGCTCGTCCTCGCTCGAGCCGGGGTGGAAGATGAGCCAGGGGATCCCGAGCGCGGAGCAGCGGGAGAGCTCGTCGGCCAGCGCGTCCCAGCTCTTCCGGCGGATCTCGCGGTCGGAGGCGGCGGTGTTGATGAGGTAGGAGGAGTGGGCAGCCACGGGCTTCCCGGTGCGGCGGGCCTCGGAGCGGAAGCGGGCGACCTCCTCGGGATCCAGGGGCTTCGACGCCCAGCCGCGGGCGCTCTTGGTGAAGATCTGGACCGAGTCGGCGCCGTCCTCCTCCGCCCGGGTGAAGGCCGTGGAGAGCCCGCCTGCGATGCCTTCGTGGGCTCCGAGGACCATCAGGGCGGAGACCTATACACCAGGGGGGCGGGCCCTGCCACGTCCGCCCAGCCTCCCCCCAAGGGGTCAACCGGCGGTCAGCGGGCGGCCTTCTTGGCCCTCTGCTCCAGCGCCGCCCGCACGTACTTCTCGGCGTTGACGATGCCGTTCTCCATGGCGTCCAGCATGAGATCGCGCAGGGCCCCCTCGGGCGCCCGCAGCGACTCGTAGTACCGCTGCCGGTCGGTCGCGTGGATGATGCACGGCAGGTAGCCGTGGTGCAGCAGGACCAGGTTCGCCAGCAGGCGCGCCACCTTGCCCGAGTTCTCGGTGAAGGGGTAGGCCTGCATGAAGCCGTGGGAGACCCGCGAGGCCTTCTGGATGGGGTGGTAGCTCTTGAACTCCGAGGACTCGCAGAAGTCCACCAGCTTCCCGAGCAGGAACCCGATCTTCGCCGGCGGCGCGATCTCGTGGAAGTAGGCGCGGTGGAGGGGGATGTCCTTGCGGTACTCGGCGGTGCTCCTCCCCTCGATGCCCGCGCCCAGGATCTCGTAGATCTTCTTGATGACCGTCAGGTTGATGCGGAGCTTCTTGGCGCCCGCCTCGGCCCGGACGTAGTCGATGGCCGCCTTGTGGTTCTGGACCTCGCGGTAGAGCGACACTGCGGTGGCCTCGGCCACCGGCTGGCGGGTGAGCGCCTGCACCATCTCCGGCCCGGTGAGGACCACGCCCTCGAGCGCGCAGTCGTGATACAGCCAGGAAACCTCGTACTTGAGCCCGAAATCCTGTGCCACCTCGGGCTCGTCGGCCAGGAGGTCGCGCAGATCCTCCGAGCGATCGTCGATGTCGACGTAGCGGCTCCGCATCGTCTGCCTCTTGGCCCCGCTCGCCCCTCGCGCCGGCGTCTATCGCCCGCTATCGCGCAAGAGCGTGAAATTACAAAGAAAAATTCCCGCCGACGCGGGATCTGCGCAATCTAGCCGAGATCCTTGCGAAGGGTCAAGACTTCTTCCAGGTTCGTAACCGGCCGGAGCGGCCGTCGCCCGTCCGACGGGCTGCTGCCTTGCTCCCTCAACCTGCCGCAGCCAGCCGGGATTCCCGGGTTCAGTACGAGGTGAGCCACTCCCGGTAGCGCGGCTCCTCGCCGCGGACGGCACGCAGGTAGGTCTCCTGGAGCTTCTTCGTCACCGGTCCCGGCGAGCCCGATCCGATCCGCCGGTTGTCGACCTCCCGGACCGGCGTCACCTCGGCGGCGGTTCCGGTCAGGAAGAGCTCGTCGGCGACGTAGAGGGTGTCCCGCGTGAACTTCTGCTCCAGCACCGGGATGCCCTGGTCCCTGGCGATGCGCAGCACCGAGTCCCGGGTGATGCCGCCGAGCACCGAGGAGGAGAGCGGAGGCGTCCACAGCGCCCCGTTCTTCACGATGAAGATGTTCTCGCCGGCCCCCTCGGAGACGTACCCCTCGGTGTCGAGGAGGATGGCCTCGTCGTAGCCGCCCAGGGCGGCCTCGCGCGTGGCGAGGAAGCTGTTCACGTACTGGCCGGTGATCTTGGCCTTCACCATCTGCACGTTGACGTGCATCCGGGTGAAGGAGGCGATCTTGGCGCGGATGCCCCGCTTCATCCCCTCCTCGCCCAGGTAGGCGCCCCAGGGCCAGGCGGCCACCGCCACCTGCACCGGGTTGATCGCCCCCACGCCCATGGCCCCCGAGCCGTACCAGGCGATGGGCCGCAGGTACCCCTCGGCGAGCCGGTTGGCGCGCATCACCTCGACGCAGGCCTCCTGCAGCTTCTCGACGGGGAAGGGGATCTCGAGGAGCAGGATGTGGGCCGACTCGAAGAGCCGCTGCAGGTGCTCGCGGAGCCGGAAGATGCCCGAGCCGGCGGAGGTCCTGTAGGCGCGGATCCCCTCGAAGACGCCCACGCCGTAGTGGAGCGCGTGGGTGAGGACGTGGATCCGGGCGTCGTCCCAGGCGACGAGCTTCCCGTCGAGCCAGATCTTCTCGGCCTTCTGCATGGGCGTGTTCCCGGGTTCGAGGCCCACCGAAGATGCCCCATCTCCGCGCCCGATTCAACGGAATCGCGGCCGGCCCGCGCGCGGTCAGAGGGGCGGCGGGAAGGGCCGGACCATGCGCGCCACGAAGGGCATGTCGGGGAGGAGCTCCTCCTTGCCCCACTGGATGGCGCGCTGCAGGCGGGAGGGGCCGGGCAGGAGCTCGACCGGCGAGAGCACCTGCTGGAAGGAGCGCCGGTGGTCGATGAAGGGCAGGTTGCGGGCCACGTTCTGCTGCACCAGCCTCTCCACGCTGAACCAGAGGGGCTGCGAGAGCTTGGGGCCGAAGCCGTCGAAGGCCAGCACGAAGGCGTTGCGGGTGCCGAGGCGTCCGTCCTGCACCGCCTCCCAGGCGGCGCGGGCCGGGACGTTGTCGGCGATGCCCCCGTCCATGAGCCGGAAAAGGTCGTGCCTCTCGAAGAGCGCCCGCAGGAGGGCGTGCATGCGCTCGTCCTCCCGGACCACGTCGTAGTGGATGACGCCGGGGAGGGCGGAGGAGAAGCCCACCGCGTCGACGGCGTCGAAGGCCCGGGTCTCGTCGTCGAGGCCCAGGTAGAGCCGGGTGAAGCGCTCCCGCTGCGCCACCAGCTCCGAGAGGGCGCCGACGAGGTCCCTCGCCAGCCGCTTGAGCGCGTTGGGGCGCGGGGCGCGGCCGTGGAGGTCGAGCAGGTGCTCGTAGTAGCTCGGGTCGTGCGGCAGCGCCCCGGTGCGGATGCCGGTGACCGCCACCAGCAGCGGGATGGGCAGGTCGCCCAGGGTGAGCGGCGCGCCGCCGGAGCCGGTCAGGAAGTCCCCGATGCCGGCGTGCAGGTAGAGCCGGATGGCCCCGGGCAGGGCATAGCGCGACTCGACGTCGAGGAAGCGGAACAGCGTCCGGAACGAGAGGCCGCTCACCACGCCGGCGATCTCCTCCGGGTCGAAGTGCAGGCGGCGCGCGCGGAAGAGGAGCAGGATCGAGCCCATCGAGGAGCCCGCCAGCAGGCGCGGCACGAGCCCGTACTGCTCGAGGAGCCAGAACCCGCCCAGGAAGACGTAGGAGACCCCGCCCCCCCCGCCGCAGACCAGGACCAGGGCCTTCTCGCAGATCTCCCGGTCGAGCGCCCCGGGCGAGAGCTTCCCGCCGGCCGCCTCCAGGGCCAGGGCCCGGGCGGCGCGGATGCGCGGGAGGAGGCGCGGGGCGAGGCGGGCCGCGGCGGCCCGGTCGACCCCGCCGGGCGCGAGCAGCGCCGGCTCCACCTCCGCCAGGAGCTCGGCCCGCCAGGCGGCCAGCGGCTCGTCCAGGTCCACGTCGACGCCGTTCGCCCGCACCTTGCCCAGCCGGGCCAGGTTGAGGGCGTAGCGCAGCGCGTGCTCCTCGGGCTCGGGGAGCCAGGGCGGCAGGGCGACGACGCCGCGCACCAGGGCCCGCTCCGCCTCCTCGAAGGGGCGGCTCCGGGCGCGCAGCTGCTCGAGGTCGGGGGTCGCCAAGGCGGAGGGTGCAGGCGTAGCGCAGCGCGACGCGCCATCATAGCCGCACCGCCGCGCGCCCGCAGGACCCACCTGTCGCAGGGCGCGGCCGTGCGCCGCGCCCGCTCAGGCCGGCAGCGGCTCGAGGACGCGCACCGGCAGCACCATGGCGGCGAGGCCCGCGAACTGGAGCCGACGCTGCAGCTGGTAGGCGGTCTCGTTGTGCAGGAGGCGCTGGTACCAGTGTTCCCGCTCGAACACCAGCTTCCCGGCGAAGAAGACGGCCCGCGGGAACTCCTTCGCCACGCGCAGGCACAGCTCCTGCGCCGTCGCCACCGCCTCCGTGCCCACCGCCATGCGCCACTCGGCGGCGAGGCCGAGCCGGTGCGCCAGGTCGGCATAGCGCTCCAGGCCCTCCCGCGTCTGCCGCTCCACCGCCTCCACCTCCTCCTGTCCCTTCATGGTGGCCGAGTCGATGACGCCCACCGAGAGGAAGACGAAGTTCCGGTAGTGCCCGGGGAAGAGGCGCTGGACGGTGAGCAGCTGGTGGATGCCCAGGCCGCCGTAGGAGCCCACCAGCAGCACCGCGGTGGGCGCCCTGGCGTCGACGGGCCGGGGCGGGCCCGAGGCGCTCCCCGGCAGCGCGCCCATGATCTCGTTGAGCCGGCGCAGGTTCGACTGGACGGTGCGGTAGTGGCTGCGGATGGCGAGGCACAGCGCCACCACCAGGCTGGTGACCACGATGGTGACCCACCCGCCCTCGCGCCCCTTCTCGTACACGTTGCCGGCGAGGATGCCGAGGCACAGGGCGAAGGCGACGCCGTGGACGGCCGCGCCGCGCCGGAACCCGCGGTCGGCGCGCTTCTGCCACCAGTAGCGCAGCATGGCGGCCTGCGAGAGCGAGAAGGTCACGAAGACGTTGATGGCGTACATCGTGACCAGGGCGCCGATGTCTCCCCGCGTGTAGAGCAGCGTGGCGACCGACGCCCCGCCCATGAGCAGCACGCCGTTCTGCATCGTCAGCCGGTCGGAGATCTGGGCGAAGCGGTGGGGCAGCCAGGAGTCGACCGCCATGTTGGCCATCACCCGCGGGCCGTCGATGAACCCGGCCTGGGCCGCGACGAAGAGCAGGGCCGACTCGGAGGCCAGGGCGACCCAGACGAAGGCCCGCCCCACGGGGAGCCCGGCCACCCGGAAGTCGCCGGCGAAGGCCTCCAGCAGGATGGCGTTCATCGTCTTCCCCTCGGCGGGGGAGACGTGGAAGAGCATGTAGAGGAGCAGGATCCCGCCGGCGGTGAGGGCCAGCGACAGGCCCATGTAGGTCATGGTCCGGCGCGCGGTGACCACCTTGGGCTCGCGCATGATCTGGAGGCCGTTGGAGACGGCCTCGATGCCGGTGTACGTGCCGGCGCCCATGGAGTAGGCGCGGAGGAAGATGCCGAAGAGGCCGGCGGCGCCCAGGGTGGCCAGGCCGCTCGAGAATCCCGACCGGACCTCCGCGGCCACCCGGGGGAGCTCGAAGGCGTGGCCCACCACCCCGCCGACGATCAGGAGGGCGTGGGTGGCGAGGAAGGTGAGGAAGATGGGCGCCAGGGCGGTCACCGACTCCTTGACCCCGCGGAGGTTCATCACCACCAGGACGCCGATGACCGCGGTCTCGATGGCCAGCTTCCACTGCCCCCAGGCCGGCGGCAGGACGCTGAAGATCTGGTCTCCGGCGCTGGCGATGGAGACCGAGATGGTGAGGACGTAGTCCACGAGCAGCGCCGAGCCGGAGACCACTCCCCAGCGCGGGCCGAGGAGCTTCGAGGCCACCACGTAGCCGCCGCCGCCGAAGGGGAAGCGCTTGATGATCTGCGAGTAGGCGAGGGAGATGACGCCGACGGTGAGCGCCGTGGCCAGCGCCAGGGCCAGGGCCAGGTAGTGGTGCTCGCCGATGGCGCGGAAGGTCTCCTCCGGGCCGTAGGCCGACGACGACAGGCCGTCGGCCCCGAGCCCCACCCAGGCGAGCACTGCCACCAGCGAGATGCGGTGGAAGACGTGCGGGTCGCGGAAGTCCCGGGGAGCGCCGAAGAGCGCGCGGCGGACGCGGCCTGCGCGCGATGCGGCGGGGGCTGATGGGGGGCGGTCGTCCTGCGGGGCAGGGTCCGGCATGGAGCGGCCGAGCATACCGCCGCCGCCCGCTCGCGGCGCGCCGCGTCAGGGGCGTGCCCCGGGCAAGCTATTTCAACCGTATTATCGGCCTTTTGCGGGAACGGTGCGAGGCGCTTGAGGGGCGCGGGCAGATCCGCATACCCTCGTCGCCCCTCCCACTGGATGTCGAGCCCCCCCTCACAGCCCGCCGCAGAGCCGGCCCCGGCGCCGCCGTCCCAGGCCGCGGTGCCGCCGCCCGCCCGGGTCACCCGCCCCGGCCACGGGGCGCCCCCCTCCGGCAGGGCGCTCGCAGCCCTCTCGCTCGGAGCGCTGGGAGTGGTGTACGGCGACATCGGGACGAGCCCGCTGTACGCGCTGCGGGAGTGCTTCCAGGGGCCCCACGGCGTGCAGCCGACGCCGGCCAACGTGCTCGGCGTCCTCTCGCTGGTCGTGTGGTCCATGACGTTCGTCGTCACGGTGAAGTACCTGGGCTTCGTCATGCAGGCCGACAACCGGGGCGAAGGCGGGATCCTGGCGCTCCTGGCGCTGGTGGGGCGGCGCCGGGCCTCGCGGCCGGGCCGCCGCGCGCTCCTCGTGCTCGGGATCTTCGGCGCGGCGCTGCTCTACGGGGACGGGGTCATCACCCCGGCCATCAGCGTCCTGGGCGCCATCGAGGGGCTCAAGGTGGCCACCCCGGCCCTGTCGCACCTGGTGGTCCCCATCACGGTCGCCATCCTGGTCCTGCTCTTCCTGTTCCAGCGGCACGGCACCGCCCGGGTGGGCGCGGTCTTCGGGCCCGTCATGCTGCTGTGGTTCACGTGCATCGCGGCGGCGGGGCTGCACGGCATCGCCCGCGATCCCGGCGTGCTCCGCGCCCTCCTGCCGACCCATGCCGTTGCCTTCTTCGTCCAGCACCGGGGGCACGGGCTCCTGGTCCTGGGCGGGGTGGTGCTGGTGATCACCGGGGCGGAGGCGCTCTACGCCGACATGGGCCACTTCGGCCGGCGCCCCATCCGCGCGGCCTGGTTCGCCGTCGCCATGCCGGCGCTGCTGCTCAACTACCTGGGGCAGGGGGCGGCGCTGCTGCAGGACCCCTCCGCCGCCCGCAACCCCTTCTACGTGATGCTCCCGGAATGGGCCATCTACCCGATGATCGGCATCGCCTCCGCGGCCGCCATCGTGGCGTCGCAGGCCCTCATCTCGGGGGCCTTCTCGCTCACCAACCAGGCGGTGC
>DATIFE010000129.1:0-10571 GCA_035455425.1 Anaeromyxobacteraceae bacterium
GGTGGCGGCCGCCTTCGCCCGGCTGGGCGTGCGGCGCATCCGCCTCACCGGCGGCGAGCCCACCCTGCGGCGCGAGGTGGTGGAGATCGCCGCCGACATCCGCGCGACGCCGGGAATCGAGGAGGTGGCGCTCACCACCAACGGCCACCGGCTGCGCGAGCTGGCCCGGCCGCTGCGGGAGGCCGGCCTCACCGCGCTCAACGTCTCGCTCGACACGCTCGACCCGGAGACCCTCCACCGCGTGAGCGGCAGGGGCGCCTTCCTGGCGCCGGTCCTCGACGGCATCGAGGCGGCCGCCGCCGAGGGCTTCCCCTCCCTCAAGATCAACGCGGTGGTCATGGGCGGGGTGAACGACGGGGAGCTGGGCGAGCTGGTGCGCTACGCCTGGGCGCGAGGCGCCACGCCGCGCTTCATCGAGCTCATGCCCTTCGGCCAGGGCGTTCCGGTGCCCACCGCCGAGGTGAAGCGGCGCCTCGGGGAGCAGGGCGTGCCGCTGGTCCCCGATCCGAAGCGCGGCTGGGGGCCGGCCCACTACATGCGCGGGCCCGGCGGGCTGGTGGGCTTCATCGGCGCCATGACCGAGAACTTCTGCGAGGGCTGCAACCGCGCCCGCGTCACCGCCGACGGCGGCTTCCAGGCCTGCCTGGGCGGCAGCGAGCGCGTCTCGCTCCGCGACCTGGTGCGGTCCGGCGCCTCCGACGGAGACCTCGAGGCCGCGGTGCGAGGCGCGCTGGGGCGCAAGGAGCCTCGCCACCACATGGACGAGCCGGGGGCGCGGCTGGTGACGCTGCCGATGATGGGTATCGGCGGATAGGCGCGTCGCTCCCGCCTTTCCCGACATCCTCCGCCATCGGTTGGCTCTCCTTCGAGCCACCCCCGGCCACGGGTCGAGCCATGTTCGCCGCCCGTGTCACTCGACCACGCGAATTGCGGGAACCCTCCTGGCGGCGGACACTTGGCGCGCAACTCCCAGCGCCGCCCGCGGTTGATTCTGACGTGGCCGCTCGCGACGCTGGCGCGTCGGAGAGGTCGTCCGCCGGAGCACGAGGGCGGGGAGATCGCCAGCCGGAGGTAGCCGCGTGTCGGGTACAGCCCTGCTGCTCCTCGTCGCCATCGCCGCCGTCGCGGTTCCCTCGATCCTGGGACTCGCGCTCTCGCGCCGCCGCCTCCGCCGGGAGGTCGACGCCCTGGGGCGCGAGCTCGTCGAGCGCAGCCGGGCCCTCGAGGAGAGCAAGGGGCGGCTCCTCTCGGCGCTGGGCGAGGGCGTCCGCGCCCCGGGCTCGGAGACGCCCATGCCGGCGACCCCGGAGGAGCGGGCCCGGCTCGAGGACCAGCTGCGCCAGTCGCAGAAGATGGAGGCCATCGGCCGCCTGGCGGGCGGCGTGGCCCACGACTTCAACAACCTCGTCACCGTCATCGTCTCGAACGCCGACCTGGCGGCCGGCTCGCTGCCCGAGGGCCACGCGGCCCGCGAGTGCCTGGTGGACATCGGCCACGCCGCCGAGCGCGCCGGCGCCCTCACCCGCCAGCTCCTGGCCTTCAGCCGGAAGCAGGCGCTGGAGCAGCGCCCCATCGACCTGCGCCAGCTGATCCTCGACATGCGCCGGCTCCTGGGCCGCGTCCTGGGCGAGCAGGTCCGGCTCCAGATCGACGTGCCCGCCGAGCTCGACGCGGTGCTGGCCGATCCCGGCCAGCTCGAGCAGGTGATCCTCAACCTGGGCATGAACGCCCGCGACGCCCTCGAGGGCGGCGGGCGGGTGGCGATCTCGGCGCGGGCGGCCGAGACCGAGGAGCTGCCCCAGGGCGTGCGGTGCGCCGGCCCGCGCCGCTTCGTGCGCCTCACCTTCGCCGACGACGGCGCCGGCATGACGCCCGAGGTGCAGGCGCGCCTGTTCGAGCCCTTCTTCACCACCAAGCCGCGCGGCAAGGGCACCGGCCTCGGCCTCTCCACGGTCTACGGCATCGTGCGCCAGCACGGGGGCGGCATCGCGGTGCGCTCCAGCCCGGGCAAGGGAGCCGCCTTCGACGTCTTCCTGCCCTCGACGGATCCCGCCCGGAAGCCGGAGAGGGGGACGCCCGGCCTCTCGCAGATGCCCGGCGGGACCGAGACCATCGTGCTGGTGGAGGACGACGCGCTGGTGCGCGTCACCGCCGAGAAGCTCCTGGAGCGGCTCGGCTACAACGTGCTGGTGGCGCACGACGCGCGGGAGGGCCTGTCGCTGCTCCGGACCCACCCGCAGCCGGTGGAGCTGCTGCTCACCGACGTGGTCATGCCCGGCATGAGCGGCCCGGAGATGGCCTTCCGCGCGCTGGAGGGCAGGCCCGACCTGCGCATCCTCTACATGTCGGGGTACCCCCACGTCTTCGTCGACGACGCCGGCGTCATCGGCGACGGCGTCGAGCTCCTGCGCAAGCCCTTCACCCCCGAGACCCTCGCCTCCCGGGTGCGGGGCATCCTGGGCCCGCCGCGCGCCGAGGCGGCGCCGCCCCTGCTCGTCGCCCCGCTGTCGCGCCCGTCCGTCGCCCTGGCGCCGTCCCCTGCCGAGGAAGGCGCGCGCGCCACGGGCTGACCGCCGTCCGGCGGCCCCTGAAAATTCGTTTACGCAGGAGGGCGGGACGCCTCGTCCCACGACCGCCGTCGCCCGGTCGAGGGGTCCCCAAAATCGCCACCCCTCTGTGACGCCTGCGATTACCCCATGTGTAGCCTTGGCCGTTCCGGGGGACCGCGCTTGCCCTTCGCAGTGGACACCCAGTCACCTCCGGTGAACGGAAAGGTGGTCGGCGGCCCCCGGCCGACGTCGCGGCGGCACGTCTTCCGCACCCCGCGCCGGCTGGTCATCGCCTTCTCGGCGGTGCTGGTGGGCTTCGTCTCGGCGCTGGCGCTCCAGATCATGGGCCTGCGCCAGATGGAGGCCACCTTCGCCGACATGCGGGACCACGAGGACCAGATGCGCCTCGCCCTGCAGCTCGAGGACGCGGTGCGCGACCGGTACGGCCACGAGGGGCGCTTCGTCCTGGGCGAGGCCGCCGACCTCGCCGGGTACGAGCAGGCGCGCGCCCGGGCCGAGGAGCTGAGCCGCCAGCTGCGGGCCCGCGTGACCGACCCGGAGGCCGTGACCCGGCTGAAGGAGATCCTCCGGGCGAGCGCCGACCTCGACCGGCTGTTCCGCGACCGGATCACGCCCGCGGTGCGCAACCGGGATCCCTCGGCGGCGGTCACCCACGAGCAGAGCTACCGGCTCATCTCGGCCATCGAGGACGCCGTGGGCGGGCTCTTCGTCCAGCTGCAGCGGGCCGCCACCCGGTCCCGCCAGGAGCTGGTGGCGCGCGAGGAGGCCACCGTCTGGTGGACCGCCGCCATGCTCCTCGCCACCCCGGTCTTCGTGGCGGGCGCGATGCTCTACCTCTCCCGGTCGGTGGCCAGGCCCCTGGCCCGCCTCAGCAGGGGCGCCGCGGCGCTGGCCGCCGGGGACCTCGACACCCGGATCGACGTCGACACCCCCGACGAGTTCGGCGCGCTGGCCGCGGAGCTCAACGCCATGACCGTGGCCCTGAAGGAGCACCAGCGGCGGCTGGTCGAGTCGGAGAAGCTCGCCGGGATCGGGCGGCTGGCGTCCGGCGTCGCCCACGAGCTCAACAACCCGCTCCAGGTCATGCTCGGCTACCTGTCGCTCAACCGGGACCCGCCCGACCCGCGGCTCCGGGAGCAGCTCGCCGCGGTCGAGGCCGAGGCGCTGCGCTGCCGGGAGATCGTCGACGGCCTCCTCGAGCTCACCCGGCCGGCCTTCTCCGTGTCGGCGGCGCCGGTGGACCTCCGCCGGCTGTGCGAGGACGTCTCGGGCGGGCTCCGGGTCTCGGTGCAGCCCCGCGCCGTCCGCCTCTCCATGCGCGGGGGGGCGGTGGCGCTGGCCGATCGCTCCAAGCTCCGCCAGGTGGTCTTCAACCTCATGAAGAACGCCGTCGAGGCCGCCGCGCCCGAGGGGGACGTGGACGTCCTCATCGGCGCGTCGGGCGACTCCGTGGAGCTGACCGTCCGGGACACCGGGCCGGGGATCGCCAAGGAGGCCCGGCAGCGGGTCTTCGAGCCGTTCTACACCACCAAGCCCGGGGGGACCGGGCTGGGACTGGCCGTCTCCCGGGCCATCGCCCGGGCGCACGGCGGCGACATCGACGTCAGGAACGGGGACTCGGGAGGCGCCGTGTTCACGCTGCGGCTGCCGCGGGCCCCGGAACGGAGGCTGTGACATGGAGCGGCCGCGCGTGCTGGTGGTGGAGGACAGGCCCAGCGTCCTGAAGCTGATGGCCACGGTCCTGGAGTCCGCCTACGATGTGGAGACCGCCCCCGACGGCGCGACGGCCATCTCCCTCATCGGCTCGACGCCCTTCGACGTCGTGCTCACCGACATCCGGATGGAGGGCCTCAACGGCTTCGACGTGCTCCGGGCGGTGCAGCGGCGCGCCCCCTACATCGAGGTGGTGATGATGACCGCCTACGCCAACGTGGCCGACGCGGTCTCGGCCATCAAGCTCGGCGCCTTCGACTACGTCGCCAAGCCGCTCGACGCCGACGAGATCTCGCTGGTGGTGGCGCGCGCGGTGGAGCACCGCCGCGAGCGCGAGCGGCGGTCCTGGGAGTCCGTCCCGGGAGCGGAGGCCCGTCTCCCGGCGCCGGAGGGCGATGGCGTGGGGGTCTCGGCCGGCTACCGCCAGGCGGTGGAGGAGGCGCGCGACCGGGCCTCGCGCGCCTACCTGACGAAGCTGATGCAGCTCTTCCAGGGCAACGTGACCCGCGCGGCCCAGCGGGCCGGGATGACGCGCGAGAGCCTGCACCGCGTCCTCAAGCAGTACGGCGTCCGGTCGGAGGAGTTCCGGGAACCGGCCGGGGGGGACGGCGACGCCGGCGAGCAGCCGCTGAGCTCCTGACGAGCGGACGTGCCTGCCCGGCGCGCCGGCGGCACCGCCGTAACGGCTCCGGGCACAGCCCGCTTCCATGCGGCAAGTCGGCATTGACGGCGGATTGCCGGCGGAATCTCGTCGTACCCTTCCCCGCCACGGCCCATCAGGCACTTCGTCCCGCACGCCACTCCGCTAAGGCACTCGCTGGTCGTCGAGCCCAGGAGGGCGCGCGAGGGTGCGGTGGCGATTGCCCAGATCGGACGACGGCGGCCCCCGGACGACGACCGGCAGGCGCCTCTTCCTCGCCTTCTCCTCGCTGGTCTGCGCCTCGTCCGTCGGACTGGTCCTGGTGCTCGCCGGGCTCCGCGACATCGAGCCGGCGCTCGAGGGGAACAAGCTCCTCGAGGAGAAGGCGCGCATCCTCCTCGCCCTGGAGATCGCGGTGCGCGAGCAGTACGCCAATGGGCTCCTGGGCGGGCCCGGCGTGCGCCCCGTTCCGGACCACGAGTCGGTCGTGCGCCACGTCCGGGATCTGGAGCGCAACATCGCCGAGCGCAACGGCGATCCCGAGGCGCTCGGGCTGGTGGGCGACATCGAGCGCGCCACCGCCGATCTCGATCGGCTCCGGCGGGAGGCGGCCTCCGACCCGGCCCGCGTCGACCGGGTCGCCTTCCACGACCGCGCCTACGCGCTGGTCCTCCTCGTCGACGAGCGCATCGACCAGCTCCAGGTCCGCAACGATCGGGCCATCGTCCGGCTCCGCGAGGAGGTGAGCGCCCTGCACCGCTCCACGCTGGGCTGGACCCTGGGCTTCCTCGTCGGCGCCCCACTGTTCGCCGCCGCGGTCGGCCTCTTCATCCGCCGCTCGGTGGCGCGTCCGGTGGCCGCCCTGGGGGAGGCGGCCCGGCGCCTGGCCCGCGGCCAGATGGACACCCGCATCGAGGTCCGGAGCCGCGACGAGTTCGGCCTCCTGGCCGCGCAGTTCAACGCCATGGCGGAGGCGCTGGTGCGGCACCAGGAGGAGATGGTGCAGAGCGAGAAGCTGGCCAGCGTCGGGCGCCTGGCCGCCGGCGTCGCCCACGAGCTCAACAACCCGCTGGGCGTGATGATCGGGTACCTCATGCTCCACCGCCGGAAGGCGGGGGGACGCCTGGCCCGGGACCTGTGGACCGTCGAGCGCGAGGCGCACCGCTGCCGGGAGATCGTGCGCGACCTCCTCGAGCTGGCGCGCCCTGCCGGGGTGCTCGACCGGCACGCCGTGGACCTGCGCGCGCTCTGCGACGAGGTGGTGGCGGAGCTGCGCGACTCCGGGCAGGTGCCGGGGTCCTCCTTCTCGGTGATGGGGGCGGGGGAAGTCCAGGGCAACCGGAGCAAGCTCCGGCAGGTGGTCCTGAACCTGGTCCGGAACGGAGCCGAGGCCGCCGGCGCCGGCGGCAGCGTGCGCGTGCGCGTGGAGGCCTCGCCGGAGGCGGTCGAGGTGGCGGTGGCGGACGATGGGCCCGGCCTCTCGGAGGAATCGCGCGCCCGGATCTTCGAGCCCTTCTTCACGACCAAGCCGGAGGGCACGGGCCTCGGCCTGGCCGTGTCGCGGGCCATCGCCCGCGCACACGGCGGGGACATCGCCCTCCGCGGCGGCGGTGCGGGCGGAGCGGTCCTCGCCATGCGATTGCCGCGGCCCGCCGGGAGGGCGTGACATGCGCAAGCCCAGGATCCTGGTGGTGGACGACAAGGAGCCGATGCTCGATCTCCTGACGACCATCCTCGCGAGCTACCACGTCGTCACCGCGGCCAACGGACCCCGGGCTGCCCTGGCCCTGCTGGGCCCGCCATTCGAGGTCGCCCTCGTCGACGTGCGCCTGCCGGGGGCCGACGGCCACGAGATCCTGCAGGCCGTGAAGACCGTCTCGCCCGACACCGAGGTGGTGATGATGACCGCCTACGCCACGGTGCCGGATGCCGTGGCCGGGATGCGGGAGGGCGCCTTCGACTACCTGGAGAAGCCCTTCGACCCGGACGACGTCAACCTGGTGGTGGCCCGGGCCCTGGAGAACCGGAGGCAGAAGCTCGCCGAGGCGGCCCGGCGCATGGAGGTGGCGGGCGAGGGAGCCGGCGCTCGGGGCGAGAGCCAGCCGTCGCGGGTGTGGATGACCTACCGCGAGGCGGCCGAGGCCGGGCGCGATCGCGCCTCGCGGAGCTACCTGGTCGCGCTCATGCGCGAGTTCGGCGGCCGGGTGACCGCGGCCGCCGACCGGGCGGGGATGGAGCGCGAGAGCCTCTCCCGTCTGCTGCGGCGCTACGGGGTCCGCTCTGAGGACTTCAAGCCCCCGCCGCACGACCGACCGGACGCCGGTGCCCGCAGGGTGTGATCGCCGCGGTCGCGGCGGCATGCGGTGATCGCCGGCGTCGCACCCACCAAGCGCCTGCATGGGCGCAATCTCCGTACCTAGCATACCGGTGCGGCGGACCGCGCATGCCGCCCCGAGGCGGGGTGCGCGAGGTCGCCAGCGAGCGGGTCGAGGGACATGCCGGAAGGGGAGAGCACATGAGACGAGATTCGCAGCTTCGATTCGTGGCGAGGTCACTGCGAGGGGTACGCGGGGCAGCGGCGCTGCTGGCGCTCCTGCTCGCCTCGCCGCCGGCCATGGCCCAGGTTCGCGGCACCACCGAGGGCAACATCGTGGACAACTCGGGGCTCATCCCCTTCGACCAGGCGTACTTCGCCTTCGAGGTGGAAGGTCCCGTGGGGACGCTCAAGGAGGTTCCCACCTGGGACGAGCTCGAGCAGGCCCTGGACAACCCTTACCTGTTCGCGCTCGACCCGACGGTTCGGGGGAACTTCCAGGGCTGGCCGTCGTACCGCTCGACCATCCCGCGCCGCCGGTCCTTCATCTACCGGGACGGGGCGGGCAACCCGTGCGCGCCGGGCAGTGCGGGCTGCGCCGAGGTCCCCCTGGCCGGCCACATCACCCATCCGCTGAACTACAACTTCCAGGGCGGCGAGGAGCTGCGCCTGCTGAACGTCAACTTCGCGGGGGGGGAGTGGCAGGTCCCGCTGCCCTGCGTCGATCCCGCCAACGGAAACGCGTGGACCTGCACCACCTCGATCGATCCCGTCACCGGCCAGGCCACGTACACGTTCGACTACGTGACCATCGACGTCTCCCCGGGCGCGGACCGGATCGAGGAGGACGAGGCGGCGATCGACTACAACAGCCCGATGCATCCGGGCCAGAACGGCCCGAATGCGAACCCGCCTGCCACCGCTTCCGTCCTCACGGTGGAGCCCATCCCGCCCCCGGAGGGCTCGATCCTCTCCGGCGGCGACACGGGCGAGCCGGGCTATGCCGGCTTCGGCGTGCTGCTCGCCGACAACAGCACCCAGTACTCGGTGCCGGCGGTCCCGGGAGGCACGTGGTCGGGCACCTTCTACAACGGTCCGAAGGGCGACATCACGGGCTTGCCGCTCTTCGATCCGGCGCGGGGTTTCATCGCGGCGCGCGTCGACAGCGCGACCACGCCGGTCGGCGGGCTGCGCAGGCCTTCGCTGAGGGCCGAGGGGCAGCTCACCATCGGTGGCGCGCGCGTGCACGCCGGAACTCCGGCTCGCCCGGACTACCTGATCAACTCGACGGCCAACCTCGCGGCCGATCCCACCGCCTTGCTGCCCTCGAACGAGAACGACTACTACCGGGGGGCCACGCGCGCGGAGAAGGTGGTCGCAAGGGAGGCGGCGTCCGCGCTGGGCAAGGCCCTGTTCTGGGACATGCAGGTGGGCAGCGACTCCGTCCAGGCCTGCGCCTCGTGCCACTTCCACGCCGGCGTGGACAACCGCGTCAAGGGCCAGATCAACTCCGGCATCAATGCCGGGGACACCACCACCATCACCGTCGCCGGTACCGTCAACGGCACGGCGCTCGGACAGAATGCCGAGGTGACGGTGGACTCCTTCCCCTTGCACAAGCTGGCCGACCCCCTCACGCCCTCCGACCCGCTGAGGCTGAACGGGAATACCATCGTCCGGACCACCAACGACGTCCTGTCCTCGATGGGCGTGAGCCGGTTCAAGCTGTTCGGGGACATCCCGGCCATCGGGGCCGCTTCC
This sequence comes from Anaeromyxobacteraceae bacterium, assembly GCA_035455425.1. Lineage (GTDB taxonomy): Bacteria > Myxococcota > Myxococcia > Myxococcales > Anaeromyxobacteraceae > JACRMN01. The sequence goes on from DATIFE010000129.1 coordinate 8,999, forward strand.
TTCCTGCCGGCCGGGGCCGGCGGGGTGTCCTCCCTGCGCCCGGACTACGCCTGCGGCGACCCGACGGCACCCGCGAACATCGCCACCTGCGTACCGCCGCTCGACCCGGTCTCCGTCAACCAGGGCTTCCGGCGGGTCGAGCCCCGTCACACGCCCACGTTCTTCGCCGCGACCATGAACTTCGACAACTTCTGGGATGGCCGCGCGCGCCATGACTTCAACGGCGGCAGCGTGTTCGGCGCCTCCGACCCGCAGTCCCACGTGTGGGCTTGCCAGCCGAACCAGCCCGGGACGGCATGCCAGGGGAACACCCTCGCGTCGACCCGGCAGGTCATCCGCTTCGTCAGCCTGGCGTCGCTGGCAACCGGACCGGCGCTGAGCGAGTTCGAGATGTCCTTCGCCGGACGCAACTGGGCCAAGCTCGGGAAGAGGCTGCTCCAGCCCGTCGACGCCCAGGCCACCACGCCCGCGCCCGGTGCCCTCCGGGGCGCGGTCACGCCCCTCGCCAACCAGCTGGTGTCCACCGCCGACAGCGTCCTGGGCCCCTACTCCAACCAGGGCGGCTCGGCCTGTGCCGGGCTGCCGGCCGCGGACCGCTCGCCTTCCTGGACCGCGGCAGGCGTGAGCCAGAGGCCCGGGCTGTGCATCAGCTACCCCGGCCTGATCCGGCGGGCCTACTACCCGGGGCTGTGGGCCGCCGCGGGACGCCATCTCGACGGCTGCTACACCGACGGGAACGCCGCCCTCCATCCCAACCAGTGTGCTGCGGGCAGCGTCGCCATCCCGGTCCTCTCGGGTGGCGCCGTCGTCGACAGCCCCGCCGATCCGTTCGACAACTACGTCCTGACGCTGGCCCCCGGCGCGGCCATGAAGGCCGACACCAACCAGTTCACCCAGATGGAAGCCAACATGAGCCTGTTCTTCGGGCTGGCGGTGCACGCCTGGGGCTCGATCCTGATCCCGGACGACACCCCGTTCGACCGCTTCATGGACGCGAACAACGACGCGTTCGTGTCGTTCGGGGAGGCCAACGAGAACGCCCTCGTCCTCGACCTGCGCACCTGCGCCCAGACGGGCGGCGTGCAGCCTTGCTTCCAGGAGGTGGGGAACTTCAAGCGCGATCCGGGCGTCATCGCCAAGCTCGATTGCCCCGGTCCCGAGGGGACCACCGGGTGCACCTTCCAGGCCGCCGGCGGCACGCGGGCGCCGGGCAGCGTCGATCCCCTGCTCGGTCTCGACTTCTTCCTCGGATCCAACATGTCGCTGAAGAATACCGGCTACAATTCGCTCCGCTGCGGCGAGTGCCACGCCGGAGGGACCTTGACCGACCACACCGTCGAGATCAGCCACCAGCTGTCCTTCAACGACTGGGCGCAGGAGTTCAGCATCGGCACGCCGGGGAGCGAGATCTTCCCCGAGCCCCTGGGCAGGGGCCGCATCATCTCCGGCTTCGCGCTCGAGGGGGAAACCAACGGCAATGCGCAGGACGCGGGCGAGCGCAACGTCGCGGACCTCTGCACCATCGAGCCTTGCGAGGACGTGTACGGAAATCCCGTGCCGGGCGGGGCCGCGG
>DATIFE010000130.1:0-27143 GCA_035455425.1 Anaeromyxobacteraceae bacterium
CTCCTCGGAGGCGCTCCCGGCATCGGGCCGGGTCGCCGCGCCGACGCATGCAGCGGCGCTCTTCGCCCGGCACTCCTGGTACGTGCCGCCGCCGCCCAAGCCGCCGCCACCCCCGCCGCCGCCGCCCGAGCCCAGGGCGCCGCCGCTCCCCTACACCTTCGTCGGCAGCTTCGCCCCTGCGGGCGACCCGCCGGTGTTCTTCCTGAAGCGCGGCGACCGCGTCATCGACGCCCATGTCGGCGACCGGCTCGACGGCGTCTACCAGCTCGAGAGCGCCGCCGGCGGCCAGCTGGTGTTCGTCTACCTGCCGCTCAACGTCCGCCAGGCCCTCGCAGCCGGAGCTTCCCATTGAGACCGCTTGTCCGACGACCGTTGCTCCTGCTCCTGCTCGCCCTGGCCGCCTGCGCCACCGATCGCTTCCACCGGCGGGGCATCGAGGCCTTCGATCGGGGCGCCTACGAGGAGGCCGTCGCCAACCTCGAGCAGGCCGTCAAGAGGGACCCGGGCAACCTGGAATACCGCCTCGACCTGCGCGTGCGCCGGGACGCGGCCGTGCGGCAGCTCCTGGCCGCTGGCGACGCCGCGCGCGCGAGCGGCGACGGCGAGGGCGCCGCGGCGGGCTACCGGCGCGTGCTGGCGCTCGAGCCGGGCAACGACCGGGCGCTCCGCGGCCTGGCGGGCGTGGAGGCCGACCGGCGGCACGCGGAGCGCACCGCCAAGGCGGCGCAGCTGTTCGACGCGAAGAAGCTCGAAGCCGCCGATCTCGAGGTGCATGCCGTGCTGGCCGAGGATCCGGGCTTCGCCCCGGCGATGGCGCTGCTCTCGAAGATCGACCTGGCGCGCGGCCCCGTGGGAGCCGTGCCGCGGCTCAAGACCCGCGACGACCGGCCGGTGTCGCTGCAGTTCCGCGACGCCCCGATCAAGATGGTGTTCGAGGTCCTGGCGCGTCAGACCGGGCTCAACTTCATCTTCGACCGGGACGTCAAGAGCGACGCCAAGGCCACCATCTTCGTCAGCCAGGTGCCGGTCGACCAGGCGATCGACCTGATCCTGGCGCAGAACCAGCTCGGCCGGCAGGTGCTGTCGGACAACATGGTGCTCATCTACCCGAACACGCCGGCGAAGCAGAAGGACTACCGGGACGAGATCGTCCACACCTTCTACCTGGCGAACTCGGCCCCGAAGGAGGCCGAGTCGCTCCTCAAGACCGTGCTCGGCTCGAAGACGCTGTTCATCGACGAGCGCTCGGGCACGCTGGTGATGCGCGACACGCCAGAGCACGTGCGCATGGCGGAGAAGCTCGTGGCCTCGATCGACGTGCCGCAGCCGGAAGTGATCATGGAGGTCGAGGTCCTCGAGATCACGCACAGCCTCGCCCAGCAGCTGGGCATCAACTACCCGGGCAGCGTCAGCCTCTCTGCCACCAAGCCGCCCAACAGCGGCGGCGCCGGCGCGCAGGGCCTGGTGCTGTCCGACCTCGCCAAGCAGAGCGGCAACACCATCGCCGTCTCCTCGCTCGGGGTCAGCGTCGACCTCTCCAAGACGGTCGGCGCCTCCAACGTGCTGGCCAGCCCGCGCATCCGGGCGCGCAACAAGGAGAAGGCCAAGATCCTGGTCGGCAACCGCCTCCCGGTCGTCACCTCCGGCACGAGCGCCACGGTCGGCGGCGCGTTCTCGACCAGCAACGTGCAGTACATCGAGGCCGGCCTGACGCTGGAGGTCCAGCCGACCATCCACAACGACGGCAACGTCGCCATCAAGGTCTCGCTCGAGGTCAGCTCGATCATCAAGCAGATCAGCGTGCCCATCGGAAACGGCGGCACGACGCTGGCCTACGAGATCGGCACCCGGAACGCCTCCACGCTGCTCGAGCTCAAGGACGGCGAGACGCAGGTGCTCGCGGGGCTGATCCAGGACAGCGACCAGGTCAGCTCGACGCGCATCCCGATACTCGGCGACCTGCCCATCCTCGGCCGCCTGTTCGGCTCGAACGGCACGAACCGCGAGAAGAACGAGATCGTCCTGTCGATCACGCCGCGGATCATCCGCATGCAGCCGCGCCCGTCGAGCGAGACCACCGAGTTCTGGTACGGCACCGAGTCGCAGACGCGCTCGGCGCCGTTGGCGAGCTTCGCCGGCGCCGAGTCCGCGGCGTCCGGCCCCGGGCCGGCGATGCCGGGCGGCGTGTCGTTCGGCGCGGGCGGCGCAGTGGAGAGGGCCCCCGCCGTGCCCAGCGGCCCGCACCCCCGCCCGGCGCGCATCGCCGGGGCGGCGCGCCCGCCGCCACCCCCTGCCGCCGAGGCGGCGGGCGCGAAGACGGCGGCCCCGGGCAAGCCGGCCGCCGCCGCGGGGGCGGCCCCCGGCGCGCAGGGCGCCGCCGCCGATGCCCGGCCCAGGGTCACGATCGAGGGTCCCGAGACGGCCAAGGTCGGCGACGAGATCAACGTCTCGGTCAAGCTCGCCTCGACCTCGGCGCTGGGGCGCATCCGCACCCAGGTGGGATTCGACGCCGCGGCGCTGCAGCTCGTCAGCGCCGAGCCCGGCGACCTGGCGCCGTCCGGCGAGACGCCGAAGCTCGACACCAGGCCGGGCGGGGTTCAGCTCGAGCTCGCCGGGAGCGAGGGCGCCCCGGTCTCCGGGAGCGGCACCCTCGTCAACCTGCGCTTCCAGGTCGTCCTGGCCCGGCCCGCGATCGCGATCACCACCCAGGTGGTGCTGGTCGGCGAGGATGGCGTGGCGGTGGCCGCGACCCAGGCGACCCCGCTCCGGATCGCCGTGCCCCAGTGAGGGGAGCCATGCGCCACCGTGGCTTCACGATCGTCGAGCTCGTCGTCACGGTGGGGATCATCGCGCTGCTGGCGACCGCCGCAGTCCCGTCGGCGCAGCTCCTGTACCAGCGCCAGCGGGAGAGCGAGCTGCGCGCGGCGCTGCGGACGATCCGCGCCGCCCTCGACGCCTACAAGGCCGCTTCGGACGCCGGCCGCATCAAGAAGAGCCTCGACAAGACCGGCTATCCGCCCGATCTCCAGTCCCTGGCCGACGGGGTCGAGGATGCGAGCAGCGCCAAGGAGGGCGTCAAGATCTACTTCCTCCGGCGCGTGCCGCGCGATCCCTTCTGGCCCGACGCGACGACGCCTGCCGCGGAGACGTGGGGGCTGCGCTCCTACGCGAGCCCCCCGGACGATCCGCAGCCGGGCGACGACGTCTACGACGTGCACTCGCGCTCGTCGCGCACCGGCCTCAACGGGGTTCCGTACCATGACTGGTAGACGCCGCGGCTTCACGCTCATCGAGCTGCTCGTCGTCATGGCCATCATCGCGACGCTGCTCACCATCGTGGTCCCGCGCTACTTCCGCTCGCTCGAGCGTTCCAAGGAAGCGGTCCTGAAGCAGGACCTCTCGGTGCTCCGCGAATCGATCGACAAGTTCTACGGGGACACCGGCAAGTATCCCCAGACGCTCCAGGCGCTCGTCGAGAAGCACTACCTGCGGAGCATCCCGGTCGATCCGATCGCCAGGGCCGCCGACAAGTGGATCGTCGTGAACTCGGAAGACCCCGAGGACGGCGGCGTCAGGGACGTCAGGAGCGGCGCCGAGGGAACGGGCGAGAACGGGGTCCCCTATGGGGCGTGGTGAGCGGGCGCGGCGCGGCGAGCGCGGCTTCACCTACCTCGGGCTGCTGGCCCTGATCGTGCTGATCGGCCTCATGCTCGCGGCCGCCGGCGAGGTTGCGTCCACGGCGGCGCAGCGGGAGCGCGAGGCGCAGCTGCTGTGGGTCGGTCACCAGTACCGCGCGGCCATCGGGCGCTACTGGAGCCGCAGGCGAGCGTATCCGCAGACGCTGCAGGAGCTGCTCGGTGCGGCGGACGCCCCCGCCCCGATCCGCTGCCTCCGGCAGCTGTACCCGGACCCGATGACCAACGCGGCCGACTGGGTGCTCCTGCCGGCGCCGGGCGGCGGGATCATGGGCGTGGCGAGCAGCTCCCAGCGGGCGCCGCTCAAGACCGGCAACTTCGACGAGGTCGACCGGGACTTCGCGGATGCGAAGGCCTACGGCGACTGGCAGTTCAGGTTCCTCGGCGGACCGGTCCGCCGCAAGGGGCCCTGAGCGGCCCGGGTCCTTCCCTCTAGGGGTGCACCAGCCCCCGCCGGACCGCGTACAGCACGAGCTCCACGATCGACTCGAGGTCCAGCTTCTGCATGATGTTGCTCCGGTGGGTCTCGACCGTCCGCACGCTGATCCCGAGAATCGTCGCGATGCACCAGTTGCTCTTGCCCTCGGCGAGCAGCCTCGCGACCTCGAGCTCGCGGGGGGTCAGGCCGTCGCGCGCGGGCTCCCCGGGAGCGTCCGCGGCGGGCACGCCCGGCACTCCCGGGCTGTAGTAGCGCTGGTCCATCGCCAGGGCGTCGAGCCCGCGCAGCAGCTGGGCCGCCCCGTCGGTCTTCAGGACGACCGCCTGTGCCCCGCAGGCGACTGCCTCTCGCACCAGGGCGGGAGAGTCGTGGGCGGTGAAGATGAGGACCTTGGTCGCCGGCGAGGCCTTGACGATCTCTCGCGTCGCCTGGAGACCGTCGAGATCCGGCATCGTCAGGTCCAGGATCACCACCTGGTGGGGGAACTCGGTCGCCAGGGCCACGGCTTCCCGGCCATCCTGGGCCTCGCAGCAGGCCTGCCATCCTGGCCGCAGGCGCACCAGCTCCTGGACCCCCTGCCGCACGACGTCGTGGTCGTCGGCGACGAGGACGCGGAACTGCGCCGCATCGACGTGGGGGCTCTGGCAGCGGGCCGGGAGCATGAGGCGACTTGGTCAGCCGGCCAGGAGGGCCGCCCCGCGGAAGCGCCGACGGACGAGGGCGACCCGTCCGGTGCGGGCCCTCGACGGCTCCCGGGCCGACGTCCCTCCGCGATTCGCGCCGCGATTCATGGTGAATTCACACCTCCTCCTGCGTTTGTTAGATGGCCACCGGCCTCGAGGCGATCAAGGGCCGTACCCAAGTAGTTCACAGTAAGTGACTGATTTCCCGAAACGTCACCGAGGACCGGGACACGCGCCGGGGCATCGAGTGCGCCAGTTGCCGGGGCGCAATCGGCGAGCTCGACGCTGCCCCGCGACGCCGTGTCACCTGATCCCGGCGCACGCTCCGGGACAGGGATCCCGCGAGGCATTCACCGACAGTCCACGGCACTCCCGGCCCGACGTCAGGTGGCCGCCAGGGCGCGGTCCAGGTCGCGGACCAGGTCCCCTGCGCTCTCCAGCCCCACCGAGAGCCGCACCACCTCCGGCCCGGCGCCCGCCGCCGCCCGCTGCTCGTCGGTGAGCTGCCGGTGGGTGGTGGACGCCGGGTGGATGACGAGCGACCGCGTGTCGCCGACGTTGGCGAGGTGCGAGAAGAGCTCGCAGGCCTCGACCAGCTTCACCCCGGCCTGGTAGCCGCCCTTGACGCCGAACGTGAACACCGAGCCGGCGCCGCGGGGCAGGTACTTCCGCGCCAGCGCGTGCCAGGGGGAGGACTCCAGCCCGGCGTGGGAGACCCAGGCGACCCGGGGGTGGCCCTCGAGGAAGCGGGCCACCTGGAGCGCGTTCTGGACGTGGCGCTCCATCCGCAGCGGCAGGGTCTCGATGCCGGTGAGGGTGAGGAAGGCGTTCATGGGCGCCATGGCCGGCCCGAAGTCCCGCAGCGCCACGGCGCGGGCCTTCATGGTGAAGCCGAAGTCGCCGAAGGTCTCGTGGAAGTTGAGCCCGTGGTAGGCCGGCTCGGGGCTGGTCAGCGAGGGGAACTTGCCGCTCCGGGCCCAGTCGAACTTCCCCGACTCGACGAGCGCGCCGCCCATCGAGGTCCCGTGGCCGGAGAGGAACTTGGTGGTCGAGTGCACCACCAGGTCGGCGCCCCATTCGAAGGGGCGGCAGAGCCAGGGCGAGGCCAGCGTGTTGTCCACGATCAGCGGGATCCCTGCCTCGTGGGCCACGGCGGCCACGGCCTCGATGTCCACCACCACGCCGCCGGGATTGGCCAGGCTCTCGACGAAGATGGCCTTGGTGCGCGGCCCCAGCGCGCGCCGGAAGCTCTCCGGGTCCGGGTCGACGAGGTGCCCCTTCCAGCCGAGGCGCGGGAAGCTGTGGCTGAACTGGGTGATGGAGCCGCCGTAGAGGTTGCGGGAGGCGAGGAACTCGTCCCCCGGCTCGAGCAGCGTGAAGAAGGCCAGGAACTGGGCGGCATGGCCCGAGGCGGCGGCCACGGCGGCGCGCCCGCCCTCCAGGCTCGCGATGCGCTCCTCCAGCGCCGCCACCGTGGGGTTGGTGATGCGGCTGTAGATGAACCCGAAGGTGGCGAGGTTGAAGAGCGAGGCCGCGTGCTCGGCGTCCTCGAAGACGTAGGAGGTGGTCTGGTAGATGGGGACGTTGCGCGCCCCGGTCACCGGATCCGGCCGGGCGCCGGCGTGGATGGCCCGGGTCTCGAAGCCGAAGGTCTCCTTCCCGCTCATCGCAGCCCCCGCGGCCGCTTGGAGGAGATGACGCCGGTGTCCACCCCGCACCAGCCCAGCTCCCCGAAGAGCCGGCCGTACTCGATCTTCATGCAGCGGTTCATCACCACCTCGAGGCCGGCGGCCCGTGCCCGCGCCGCGGCCTCGTCGTTGCGCACCGTGAGCTGCATCCACACCGCCTTGGCGCCGACGGCGATGGCCTCGTCCACGATGGGGCCCGCCGCCGCCGAGTTCCGGAAGACGTCGACCACGTCGACCTCCTCCGGCACCTCGCGGAGGCTGGCGTAGACCTTCTCGCCCAGGATGCTCTCGCCCGCGTGCTGGGGGTTCACCGGGATCACCCGGAACCCCTTGAGCTGCAGGTAGCGGAAGACGAAGTGGCTGGGGCGGACCCACTTCGGGCTCGCCCCCACCATGGCGACCACGCGGGACCTCTGGAAGAGTCGCCGGAGGTCGGCGTCGGCGTATTCCAGATCCTCGTGCATGCGGGGCTCCTGTTCGGGGGCGCCATCCTATGCCAGCCGGGAGGGCGGCGGCGATCCAGGCGCCGGGGCAGCCAGTCCGGAGCCGAGCAACCCGGGCCTATAAGCGGCCACTTGCGGCAGCTCGCTCACGCTCCGCTTACGCCCCCGCCGGATGCCGGCCCTGCTCGCCAACCGGGCCGCATCCGTGCAGTTTGCTTCCGGAGGGGCCGGGGGAGGCCCCCTTGTGGTGCGACGCCCTGCCCGCATACAGTCGAGCATCCGACACGCCAACCGGCCCCCGGGGCTGGAGACGACCGATGCAGAAGACGCTCCTCTCAGGCGACGAGGCGGTGGCGCTCGCGGCGCGGGATGCCCACATCGCGCTCGGCACCGGCTACCCCGGAACCCCGTCCACCGAGATCCTCGAGACCTTCGACGCCCTCGGCGGCCGGGCCCAGTGGGCCCCGAACGAGAAGGTGGCGCTGGAGGTGGGGCTGGGTGCGGCCTTCGCCGGGGCCCGCGTCCTCGTCACCATGAAGCACGTGGGCGTGAACGTGGCCGCCGACCCGCTCTTCACCGCGGCCTACACCGGCGTCTCCGGGGCGCTGGTGCTGGTCAGCGCCGACGACCCCGGGATGGCGTCGTCGCAGAACGAGCAGGACAACCGGCGCTACGCCGTGGCGGCCGGGATCCCCATGCTCGAGCCCTCCGACTCGCAGGAGGCCTACGACTTCCTGCTGGCGGCGGTGTCGCTCTCGGAGCGGATGAAGCTCCCGGTCATGCTCCGGATGACCACCCGGGTGTGCCACTCGAAGAGCATGGTGGAGGGGCGCGGAGGCCTCCCGCCGCCCCCGGCCCCGTCCTTCGAGCGCGACATCCCCGGCCGCGTCATGGTGCCGGGCTACGCGCGCCCGGCGCACCGCAGGCTTCGCCAGAAGCTCGAGCGCATCCAGGCGGAGCACGAGCAGAGCCCGCTCAACCTCTGGCGGAAGGGCGACCCGAAGCTGGGCATCGTCACCAGCGGCGTCACCTGGGTCCACGTGCAGGAGGCCGCGCCCACGGCCAGCGCCTTCCGCATCGGCACCGTCTACCCCCTGCCGCTGGAGGCCCTCCGCGCCTTCGCCCGGAGCGTCGAGCGCTGCCTGGTCGTCGAGGAGGGGGACCCCTTTTTCGTGGAGCAGCTGCGCGCCGCCGGCATCCCGGTGGAGGGCAAGGCGGAGATGTACCGCTTCGGCGAGATGAGCGTGGAGCGGGTGCGGCGCATCGTCGCCGGCGACGAGTCGCCGGAGCCGCCCGCGCTCAAGGCCACGCCGCCGCGCCTGTGCGACGCCTGCCCCTACCACCCGGTCTACGACACCCTGAAGCGGATGGACTGCATCGTGGCCGGCGACATCGGCTGCTACACGCTCGGGGTGATGGAGCCCTACCGGGCCATGGACACCTGCGTCGCCATGGGCGCGTCGCTGGGCGTGGGCCTGGGGCTGCGCCACGTGCTCCCCGAGGCCCAGGCGCGCCGGGTGGTCTCGGTCATCGGCGACTCCACCTTCGTCCACTCCGGCATCAGCGGGCTGGTGGAGATGGTCTACAACCCGCCTCCCACCGGGCACGTGGTCATCGTGCTCGACAACGGCACCACCGCCATGACCGGGCAGCAGGAGCACCCGGCCACCGGCCGCTCCCTGGACCACGACGCCACCGGCAGGTTCTCCATCGAGGGCTTCGCCCGCGCCTGCGGCGTCTCGCAGGTGCACGTGGTGGACCCGGTGGCCGATCCCCGGGGCTTCGAGAGGCTGCTCCGGGAACGGCTGGCCGCCAGCGAGCTGGCGCTGGTGGTGGCCCGCAAGCCCTGCATCCTGGCCGCCGCCGACATCCGCAAGTTCGAGAAGCTGAACGCCGAGAAGGCCCGGGCCGGCTGCGCCGGCTGCGGCGCCTCCGACGAGGCCGCGGTGGTCGCCGAGCTGGCCGACGTGTCTCCGCGGGGCTGACGGCATGGGGCGCGTGGTGAACGTGGTGGTGGCCGGGCTCGGGGGACAGGGGGCCATCAAGGCCTCGGACATCCTCGCCGACGCCGCCTGCCGGGCGGGCCACGACGTCAAGAAGGCCGAGATCCACGGCATGAGCCAGCGCGGCGGCTCGGTGACCTCCGACGTCCGCTTCGGCGAGAAGGTGCTCTCGCCCATGGTGCCGCGCGGCGAGGCCGACTTCCTGGTGGTGCTGGACCAGGACCAGGCGGAGGTGAACCGGCCGCTCCTGCGGGAGGGCGGCCTGGTCTTCGGCCCGGACTTCGTGGACGAGAAGAGCCTGCCGAACCGGAAGAGCCTCAACGTGGCGCTCCTCGGCGCCCTCTCGCACCACCTCGACATCCCCGAGGACGCCTGGCTGGCCGCCGTCCGCGCGGCGCTGCCCGAGCGGCTGCACGAGCTGAACGAGAAGGCCTTCCGCGCCGGGCGCGAGACCGCCGCGCGCCGGCAGGGGCCGGGAGGGAGCGCACCGTGAGGACCCACTGGAACGACGCGCCCGGCGGCTTCCACCCGGCGAGCGCGCCCGACTTCCTGCCCCGGGAGCAGCTCCGGCAGGTCCAGCTGCAGCGCCTCCAGGCGGTGGTGCGGCGGGCCCACGCCCACCAGCGGCTCTTCCGCGAGCGCATGGAGGCCCGCGGCGTCCGCCCCGACGACGTCCGCTCGCTCGCCGACGTCGCCCGCCTGCCCTTCATGGTCAAGACCGACCTGCGCGACACCTACCCCTTCGGCCTCTTCGCCAGCCCCATGGAGGAGATCGTCCGGCTCCACGCCTCCTCGGGCACCACCGGCAAGCCCATCGTGGTGGCCTACACCCAGGAGGACGTGGACGTCTGGAGCCAGGTGATGGTGCGGAGCTTCGCCTCCTGCGGCGTCCACCGCGGCGACGTCATCCAGAACGCCTACGGCTACGGCCTCTTCACCGGCGGGCTCGGGGCGCACTACGGGGCCGAGGCGCTGGGAGCCACGGTGATCCCCATCTCCGGCGGGAACACCGAGCGCCAGATGATGGTGATGCAGGACTTCGGCGTCACCGTCATGTGCAGCACCCCGAGCTACTTCCTCCACCTCATCGAGCGGGCCAAGGAGCTCCACGTCGACTTCCGCAAGCTGCGCTGCGGCGTCTTCGGCGCCGAGCCCTGGAGCGACGCCATGCGGGAGCGCATCCAGGAGGAGAGCGGGCTCAGGGCCTACGACATCTACGGCCTCTCCGAGATCATCGGCCCGGGCGTGGGCTGCGAGTGCTTCCGCCAGGACGGCCTGCACCTCTTCGAGGATCACTTCTACCCGGAGATCATCGACCCGGCGACCGGCGAGGTGCTCCCCGAGGGCGCCGAGGGGGAGCTGGTGATCACCACGCTCTCCAAGCAGGCCATGCCGCTGGTGCGCTACCGCACCCGGGACATCACCGCGCTCAACCCCGAGCCCTGCGCCTGCGGTCGGACGGTGCGGCGCATCCGCCGCATCGGGCGCCGGTCGGACGACATGTTCATCATCCGGGGCGTCAACGTCTTCCCGTCGCAGGTGGAGACGGGCCTGCTTCGCGTCGAGGGGACCCTGCCGCACTACCAGATCGTGCTCACCCGCGAGAAGGGGCTCGACGAGATGGAGGTGCAGGTGGAGGTGACCCAGGCGGTCTTCTCCGACAAGGTCCGGGCCCTGGAGGAGCTGCACCGGCGGCTCGAGGCCGCCATCGAGAGCGTCATCGGCATCCGCGCCAAGGTGACCCTGGTCGAGCCGCGCACCCTGGCGCGCAGCGAGGGAAAGGCGAAGCGCGTGATCGACCAGCGCAAGCTCTGACACGGGAGAGGGGGCGCATCCCCCGCAGGGAGAGGAGGAGCCATGGAGGTCGTCCAGGTGTCCGTGTTCCTCGAGAACCGGTCGGGCGGGGCCGCCGACATCGTCGAGGTCCTGGCCAGGAACGCCATCGACATCCAGGCGCTCTCGCTCGCCGACATGGCCGACTTCGGGATCCTGCGGCTCATCGTCGAGGACGCCGACCGGACGCGCAGGCTCCTCAAGGAAGCCGGCTTCACGGCCGACACCACCCGGGTGGTGGCGGTGGAGGTCCCGGACCGGCCCGGAGGGCTCTCCGACACGCTCCGGGCGCTCCGGGAGCACGGCATCGGGATCGAGTACATGTACTCCGCCGCCCGGAGGGGCGGCGCCGGCGCGGTGGTCGTCTTCCGCTTCGACGAGATCGGCCGGGCGCTCGAGGCGCTCCGGGGGGCGGGCGTGAAGGTGCTCGACCGCCTCGACAAGATGTGAACCAGGACCCGCAGGCTGCAGCACGGATGGACCGAGCCTCACCCCGTCAACAAGGCCAACACTCACCGGGAGCGCAAATGCGAATCCAGATCCTCGCCGTAGCCGCATCCCTCCTCGCCGGCTGGTCGGCGCCCGCCCGGGCCGCCGACACCATCAAGGTGGGAGCCATCCTGGCCGTCACCGGCCCGGCCTCCTTCCTCGGCGCGCCCGAGGCCAAGACCCTGGAGATGCTGGTCCAGGAGGCCAACGCCAAGGGCGGCTGGGGGGGCAAGAAGATCCAGCTCATCGTCAAGGACTCGCAGGCCAGCCCGGAGAAGGCCATCTCCTTCGCCAAGCAGCTCATCGAGGAGGACAAGGTGCTGGCCATCATCGGGCCCAGCACCAGCGGCGAGACCATGGCCATCAAGAACGTCGCCGAGGAGGCGAAGACCCTGCTCCTCTCCTGCGCCGCGGCCGAGGTCATCGTGAACCCGGTGGCCAAGCACGTCTTCAAGACCCCGCAGAAGGACAGCGACGCGGTGATCCGGATCTTCGAGCAGATGAAGAAGATGGGCGCCACCAGGATCGGCGTGCTCTCCAGCAACACCGGCTTCGGCAAGGCGGGCAAGGAGCAGATCGAGAAGCTGGCCCCGGCCCATGGGATCCAGATCGCGGCCAGCGAGGTCTACGACAAGGCGGCCACCGACCTCACCGCCGAGGTCACCAAGATGAAGGCCGCCGGGGTGCAGGCCATCGTCAACTGGTCCATCGAGCCGGCGCAGGCCCTGGTCATCAAGAACGCCCGGCAGATCGGCCTCACCATCCCCATCTTCCAGAGCCACGGCTTCGGCAACATCCAGTACGTCACGGCGGCCGGGGCGGCCGCCGAGGGCGTGATCTTCCCGGCCGGACGCCTGCTGGTGGCCGACGAGCTCCCCGACTCGAACCCGCAGAAGAAGGTGCTGGTGGGCTACCGGAATGCGTACGAGGCCAGGTACAAGGAGCCGGTCAGCACCTTCGGCGGCCACGCCTGGGATGCCTTCGAGATCCTGGCCGAGGCGGTGCGCCGCGCCGGCACCGCCCCGGAGAAGGTCCGCAGCGCCGTCGAGGGCCTCCACGGCTTCGTCGGCACCGGCGGGGTGTTCCACTTCTCGGCCACGGACCACAACGGGCTCGACGCCAGCGCCTTCGAGATGCTGACGGTGAAGGGCGGGCGCTTCGTCCCGCTGGCGCGCTGAGTGTTCGGCGAGCTCGTCGCCCAGTACCTGGTCGCGGGCCTGACCTACGGCACCATCTACGCCGTGGTCGGGATGGGCTTCAACATCATCTACAACGCCACCGGCATCATCAACTTCGCCCAGGGCGAGTTCGTGATGCTGGGCGGCATGACCGCGGTCAGCCTGAGCACGCTGCTCCCGCTCCCGATCGCCATCGCCGGCGCGGTCCTGGCCACGATGGCGGTCGGCGCGCTCATCGAGATGACCTTCATCCGGTGGCTCCACCGGCCGTCGGTGCTGCGCATGATCATCATCACCATCGGGATCTCGATCCTGGTGCGGGAGGCGGCGCTGCTCCTGTGGGGGCAGGGAGTCCGGGCCCTGCCCTACTTCACCGGCAACGAGGTCTCCTCCATCGCCCTCGGCGGCGCCCGCGTCTCGCCCCAGGTGCTCTGGGCGGTGGGCGCCTGCGCCGCCATGGTGGTGGCCATCACCGCCTTCTTCCGCTTCACCATGCTGGGGCGCCAGATGCGCGCCTGCTCCGCCAACCGGGTGGCCGCCTCGCTGTGCGGGCTCCCCACCCGGAACCTGATCACCCTCTCCTTCGTCCTCAGCGCCGGCATGGGGGCCCTGGCCGGCTGCGTGGTGAGCCCCATCACCCAGACCCAGTACGGCATGGGCACCGGCCTGGCCATCAAGGGCTTCACCGTGGCCATCCTCGGCGGCCTGGGCAACAGCCTGGCCGCGCTGGCGGCGGGCCTGCTCCTGGGGGTGGTCGAGTCGTTCAGCGTGTCGCTCCTGCCCACCGCCTACAAGGACGCGGTGTCGATCGCCGTCCTCCTGGCGGTCCTCTTCCTGCGCCCGAGCGGGATCTTCGGCGGCAGGGTGGCCGCCAGGCCCTGACGGGGACCTTCCCGATGCGGCTCGCGCGCTACCGGCCGGTGGCCCTGTTCCTCGCCGCCGCGGTGGCGCTGGAGCTCCTGGCGGTGCACGGCGGCAAGGGGTTCCTGCTGACGCAGCTGACCATGTCGGCCTACTACACCCTGGTCGTCCTCGGGCTCTCGCTGCTCATGGGCTACGCGGGGCAGATCTCGCTCGGGCACGCCGCCTTCTTCGCCATCGGCGGCTACGCCTCGGCGGCGCTCACCACCTGGGACCTCTCCGCCTGGGGCGGCACCGGGCTGGTGAAGGCGCTGGTCGCCGCGGGTGCCCTGGCCGCCCGCCGCGACGCCTACGGCGGCCCGGTGCTCGCCTTCCACCCCTGGCTGGCCTGCGCCTGCGCCGTGGCGCTGGCCCTGCTCGTCGCCTGGCTGGTGGGCATCCCGGTCCTGAAGCTCACCGGCCACTACCTGGCCATGGCCACCCTGGGCGTCGGAACCATCATCCTCAGCGTCGCGGTGGGCACCGAGGCGCTGGGCGCCGCCGACGGGATCTCCGGGGTTCCCCCCTTCCCGCTCCTGTTCGGGGCGGCGGTGGGGGGCAGCGCCGCGGAACGGGTGGTGAACTACTACGTGGCCTTCGGCCTGCTGGCCCTGGGGTTGCTCCTCCTCTCCAACCTGGTGGACTCGCGGGTGGGACGGGCGCTCCGGGCCATCCACGGCGCCGAGGACGCCGCCGGCGCCATGGGCGTGGACACCGGGCGGCTGAAGCTGCGGACCTTCGTCCTCAGCGCCGGCATGGCGGCGGTGGCCGGCGTCTTCCTCACCCACTTCAACGGCGGCATCGGTCCCTCCGAGGCCTCCATCATGAAGTCGGTGAAGTACGTCTCCATCGTCGCGGTGGGGGGCATGGGAAGCCTGTGGGGGACCCTGGCCACCAGCCTGGTGCTGAACTTCCTCTCGCTGCGGGGCTACTTCGGCAGCTTCGACGACGCGGTCTTCGGCGGCATCCTGATCCTCATCATGCTCTTCTCCCCCGACGGCGTCCTCTCGCCCCGGCTGTGGAGGGCGGCGCGGGCCGCCGTCCTCCGGCCGCGGCCGGCGGAGGCGCCGGCGGCCGGCGACGCACCGGCGGCCGGCGACGCACCGGAGGACGTCCGCTGATGGCGCTCCTCGAGGTGAGCGGCGTGTCGAAGCGCTTCGGCGGCGTCCACGCCGTGAACGGGGTCAGCTTCCGGGTGGAGAAGGGGATGATCAAGGCGCTCATCGGCCCCAACGGCGCCGGCAAGACCACCCTCTTCAACCTCGTCACCGGCTACTTCTCCCCCGATGCCGGCGAGATCCGCTTCGCCGGCCGGCCCCTGCAGGGAGCGCCGCCGCACCGCGTGGCCGCCCGCGGCATCTCCCGCACCTTCCAGCACATCCGCCTCTTCCCGGGCATGAGCGCGCTCGAGAACGTCATGGTCGGGCGCCACCTGCGCGGCCGCGCCGGCTTCCTGGCGGGGATGCTGCACGTTCGCTCCGCGCGCCGCGAGGAGGCGCGCGACCGCGAGCGCGCCGGGGAGCTCCTCGACTTCATGGGCATCGCCGCGCTGGCCGGGTCGGAGGCCACCAGCCTCTCCTACGGCCAGCAGCGCGCCGTGGAGCTGGCGCGCGCCCTGGCCTCCGACCCGGAGATGGTGCTCCTCGACGAGCCCGCCGCCGGGCTCAACATGCGGGAGACCGCCGACCTGGCGCGGCGCATCGCCAGCATCCGCGAGCGCGGGGTCACGGTCCTGCTGGTGGAGCACGACATGTCCCTGGTGATGGGCATCTCGGACGAGGTGGCGGTGCTCTCCTACGGGGAGAAGATCGCCGACGCCGACCCGCGCTCCGTGCAGAAGGACCCGCAGGTCGTCCGGGTCTACCTCGGGGACGAGGAATGCTGAGGATCCGCAACCTCGACGTGGCCTACGGCCCGGTCGCGGTGCTCCGGCGCGTCTCGCTGCACGTGAACCCGGGCGAGGTGGTGGCCATCGTGGGCGCCAACGGGGCGGGCAAGACCACGCTGCTCAACACCGTGACCGGCCTGGTGCGGGCCCGCGCCGGGGAGATCGCGCTGCGGGGCCGCGACGTCTCGCGCCTACCGACCGAGGAGACGGTGGCGCTGGGCTGCTCCCTGGTCCCCGAGGGCCGCCAGGTCTTCGCCTCCATGTCGGTGCGCGACAACCTCCTCATGGGCGCCCACGTGCAGCTGCGCCGCGGCCGGCGGGACGAGGTGCGGGCCGATCTGGAGCGGGTCCTCGGCCTCTTCCCGGTGCTGCGCGCCCGCGAGCGCCAGCTGGCCGGCACGCTCTCCGGCGGCGAGCAGCAGATGCTGGCCATGGGCCGGGCGCTCATGGCCCGGCCCGCCCTGCTCATGCTCGACGAGCCGTCGATGGGCCTCGCCCCCCTGGTGATGAAGGACATCCTCGCGACCGTCTCGCGCATCGCCGCCGAGGGCTGCACCGTGCTTCTCGTCGAGCAGAACGCCCGCAGCGCCCTCAAGATCGCCGACCGCGGCTACGTGCTGGAGACGGGGAGGATCGTCCTCGAGGGCACGTCGGAGGAGCTGCTCGCCAACCGCGACGTACAGCGGGCGTACCTCGGCAGGGACGTGGACCCGGAGTCGGAGGCCAGGACATGACCACCACACCACCCGCCTACTGGCAGCCCGAGGTCGAGTGCATGGAGCGGGAGGAGCTCGCGCAGCTGCAGCTCGAGCGGCTCGAGGCGACGCTCTCCCGCGTCCGGCGCCACGTGCCCTTCTACCGGAAGAGCTTCGACGAGGCGGGGTTCGACGCCGACGAGGTCCGCTCGGCCGACGACCTGCGCCGGCTCCCCTTCACCGAGAAGCGCGACCTGATGGAGGCCTACCCCTACGGCCTCTTCGCGGTGCCGCTCCGCGACGTGGTCCGGCTCCACGCCACCGGCGGGACCGGGGGCGCCGCCATCGTCATGGGCTACACCCGCAACGACATCAGGACCTGGTCGAACCTCATGGCGCGCATGCTGGTCGCCGGCGGCGTCACCCGGGACGACGTGGTCCAGATCACCTTCGACTACGGGCTCTTCACCGGCGCCTTCGGGGTCCACCAGGGCGCGGAGCGCCTGGGCGCCTCGGTGATCCCCATCGGGAGCGGCAACACCAAGCGGCAGGTGAAGATCATGCAGGACTACCGGACCACGGCGCTGGTCTCTACCCCGAGCTACGCCCTCCACCTGGCGGAGACCATGTCCGAGATGGGCCTGGCGGCCAACGCCTTCTCCCTGCGGCGCGCCCTGCTCGGCGGCGAGCCCTGGTCGGAGGCGCTGCGGAAGCGCGTCGAGGACCAGCTCCACGTCACCGCCACCTGCAACTACGCGCTGAGCGAGGTGATGGGCCCGGGGATCGCCGGCGAGTGCCTGGAGCGGGACGGGCTCCACGTGGCCGAGGACCAGTTCCTGGTGGAGATCGTCGATCCGCTGACCCTGGAGCCGGTGCGGCCGGGCTCCCGGGGGGAGCTGGTCCTGACCACGCTCGCCAAGGAGGCCTTCCCGCTGGTGCGCTACCGCACCCGCGAGCTCACCTCGCTGGTCCCGGAGCCCTGCCCCTGCGGGCGGACCTCGGTGCGCCTGCGCCCGGTCGAGGTCCGCACCGACGACCTCCTGGTGGTGAAGGGCGTCAACGTCTACCCCTCGCAGGTGGAGGCGGTGCTCCGGAGCGTCCAGGGGACCGAGCCCAACTTCGAGATCGTGGTCGAGCGCCCCCGGGACCTCGACGAGGCCACCGTGCTGGTCGAGGTCTCGGAGTCGGTCTTCTTCGACGAGATGCGGCGCCAGGCCGAGTTCCGCGAGAGGCTGAAGAAGCGCCTGGCCTCCGAGCTGGGCGTGACCTTCGAGGTGAAGCTGGTGGAGAAGAAGACCCTGGAGCGCATCGAGGGCAAGGGCCCGGGCAACGTGCGGGATCGCAGGACCCGCTGAGGCCTCCTCACGCCTCGGCGGGGGCCATGCTCCCCAGCGCCGCGAGCCGCCGGCGGCGCGCGCCGCCGGCAGCCAGGTGCCCGGCCGCCACCAGCAGGGCGATGGCGAGGCAGGCGATCCAGAGCGCCCGCCCACCCAGGCGCGTGAAGGTCTGGCCGCCGAAGACCGGCGACAGCGTCAGGGCCAGGCCCCAGGTCATGGCGTAGGCGCCCTGGTAGCGGCCCCGCAGGTCGGCCGGCGCCAGGTCGGCCACCAGGGCCGAGGCCACCGGGAAGCCGATGACCTCGCCCACCGTCCACAGGGCGGTGCCGACCGCGTAGCCGGGAAGGCCCGCCTCGAGGGCGTTCGCGCCGTGCCCCAGGCCGAACAGCAGCGCCGAGATGGCGAGCAGGCGCGCCCCGTCGAAGCGGCGGAGCCAGGGGGCCAGGAGCGGCTGCAGCAGCACCACCCCGGCGCAGTTGACCGCCATCAGGACCGCGTAGGCTCCCGGGCCGAGGCCGTGCGCCGCCATGTCGAGCGGCAGGCCCAGCTGCCACTGGGAGAAGATCACCAGCGCGACGAGGTGCAGGGCGAGGAAGGCGGCGAAGGGGCCGTCGCCGAAGACGCGGGCCAGGCCGCGCAGCGCCGGCTCGTGGAGCAGCCCCAGCGGCCGCGTCTCCGGCACGCGCAGGAGGACCAGGGTCGCGAAGACCGCCGTGGTCCCGGCGTCGGCGAGGAACAGCCCCGGGAGGCTCCGGTCGGCGAACAGCCCGGCGACGAGCAGCCCGAAGGCCAGTCCCAGGTTCACCGCCCAGTAGACCAGGCCGAAGGCGCGCGTCCTGTCCGGCGGCGGGACGACGTCGGCGACCGCCGCGGCCATGGCTGGCCGGTAGAGGTCGCCGGTGGCGGCCGCAGAGAAGGCGAGGGCCGACAGCAGGACGGGGTGGCGCGCCAGCGCCAGCGCCGCGACCGCCAGCGCTCCGGCGGCGAGGCCTCCCACCATGGTGGCGCGCCGCCCCAGCCGGTCGGCGAGCAGCCCGCCGAGCGGACCCGCCACTGTCACGCCGATCCCGTAGAGGGACACGACCCAGCCGGCCGCGGCCGCCGAGAAGCCGCGGTCCCGGACCAGGTACAGGGCCAGGAAGGCGACCACGAAGCTCGCCATCCGGTTGACGAGCAGGCCCCACCACAGCGTCCAGAAGACGGAGGAGAGGCCGCCGGCGGCGGCCTTCACCGAGGCGCGCAGCGAGAGCACGGGCCGGCGGATGTAACCGGGCCGGGAAGCGTGCGCCAACCTGACGCAACGCCGACGACGTAGCGCGATGGACGCGCAGCCATGGAGTGAACCCAAGCGTCCGCTCGCTTTCACGTACCCGGAGTTCATCCTGCCCTGGGCAACGGGGGAGGCACTCCAGGGCACGGTCACGCGCTCGTCCGTCCGGTGCCTGTTCGGCCGGCGACCTTCCCCAGGGAGGTGCGCGATGAGAACGGCAGCCAGGCTGTCCCTCTGCGTCCTGTTCGTCGCCGCGGCGTGCGGCGGCACCAACCCCGGAACCGACGAGGCCCAGGCGCAGCTCGCCGCCCAGGCCTCGGCCTTCGTGCCGCCCGCCGGCACCGTGGCGGTGAACTTCTCCGTGAACGACCGGGCCAACCGCGTCTACCGGGCCGGCGACCTCAAGTGGAAGGGCTCCTTCCTCCTCGACGCCACGACCCGGCTGCTCACCTACGACCCCTACTGGACCGGCGGCGGAGATCGCTCCGGCTGGCCCACGCTGTACGACGACGGCCCCTGGACCCGCGGCGGGCACGAGCCCATCGGCGCTCGCGCCGGCGACCACGTGTGGGGCGTGGCGGTCTTCGTGACGCCGCCGGGCGACGGCACCCTCACCTTCGAGTACGGCCTCATCGACGAGTCCTACGAGGCCAGCCTGGGGAACGGCTGGATGTGGAAGGGCCCGAACGGCACCTTCTCGGTGGAGGCCGGCGCCAGCGCCGCGGTCGACGCCCCCGGCATGACCTTTCCCCGCTTCGGCTGGAACGACCTCGTCCTCCGGCTCGACGGAACGAGGCTGGCGGCGACGCACGTCGACATCGTCTGGGACCCGGCCTATGCCACGGTGAAGAGCTCGGTCTGGGGCTGGGGCGAGATCCCGCTCACCAGCCTGGGCCACGGGCAGTACGTCTTCCTGCTCTCGCCGCACGTCGGCCCGGGCAGGCTCCTGCCCCATACCGGCCTCCTCAGCCCGGGCGACGTTGCCGAGTTCGTCTTCGTCCTCGGCACCCAGTACGGCCCCGTCGAGTACAAGGACTGGTACTGCGACGAGTACGGGAATTGCTGGAACACCGGCGCTCTCACCGGCGGCGTGAGCGCCGCCACCTTCAGCTGGTGCAGCTTCCGCTACACGCCGGCCGAGGTGGTGGTGCTCGACGACGGGAACACGGCGGTGGCGGCGCCGCCGGGCAAGTGCGGCTGGTGGTGGTAGGCGAGGGGGGCGTGCCCCCCGGGCCCTCCGGGCCCGGGGGGCGGGCTGCGCTATCATGGCGGGGTGTCCTCCAGGCTCCTGCGATCGGGCTCGCCCTGGCGCTTCGAGCTGCGGCCCTGGCTGTCGAGCGTGCCGTGGCGGCTCGAGCTCTGGCTCCTGCTCGACCGGCTCGACCCGCGGCGGTGGTCGAGGCGGGCGCTCGTGGCGTGGATCGCCGCCGGACTGGCCGCGCTGGCCGCGGCGGACCTCTGCTACCAGGTGGCGCGGAAGCCGAGCGAGCTGCTCGGCCTGGTCGCCCGCGGCGGGCCGAAGGCGCCGGCAGGGACCTGGAGGGCCTACCGGGAGCTCTTCGAGGAGAGCTCCACCCCGAACGTCCGGCCGGAGCTGCTGGCCGCGCTGGCGCAGGTCGAGAGCTCGGGCGACCCCCTGGCCCGCACCCGCTGGCGCCTGCGGTGGAGCGCGAGCCCGCTCGACCTCTACGCCCCCGCCTCGAGCGCGGTCGGCCTCCTGCAGATGACCGACGCCACCTACCAGCAGGCGCGGCGCCTTTGCATCCGCGACCACGCCGTGGCCCGCGAGGGCCCCTGGTGGGATCCGCGAACCTGCTTCCTCAACGCCCTCTACTTCCGCACCGTCCCCGGCCACGCCATCGAGATGACAGCCGCCTACCTGGACGCCACCTCGGCGGCCATCCTGGCCCGGCCCGGGATGCGGCAGCCCACGGCCCCCGAGCGGGACGCGCTGGCCGCCACCATCCACCTCTGCGGCCCCGAGCGCGCCGCAGCCTTCGCCGCCCGCGGATTCCGTCCCCGGGGCGGCGAGCGCTGCGGAGACCACGGACTCCGCGCCTACCTCTCGCGGGTCCGGGTCCTCGAGGAGGTGTTCGCCGCGGCGCGGGCCGGCGGCGGGTGATCCGCCGTCAGGCGCCGGCGATGTCCGGAGGGGGCGTCGACCTCTCGATGTCCGGGGTGTGCACCGCCCAGCTGGTGCCGCGCCCGGGGTGCGAGCCTCCCGGGACCGCCCGGGCGCCGGTGCGCCGCTCGATCTCGGCGATCCCCCGGTCGAGGTCGTCGATGCCCACGATCAGGTGGTCGAGGGCCGCGGGCACGGGCTCAGTCCAGGGACAGGCACATGACCGCATCAGTCTAGCGGGCGAGCCCCTGCCGGGAAAACGCGCTGGCCTGCGGGAACCGAAGGGGGCAGCATGGCCTGGCCGCCCCGCGGGGAGGCGAGGCCGCGGCTCGAGCGGAGGACTTCCCATGGTTCCTGGCGCCATCACGCGGAGGGGCTTCCTGCAGGGGGGCGCGACCGCGCTCGGCCTGGCGGCGCTGGAGGCGGCGCCGGGGGGCTCGCGGGCGGCGGAAGGCGGCGGGGAGCCGGCCGCGCGGGCCGGCACCTTCCTCCTGGGGGGAGACCTCCCGGTCCACCGCATGGGCTTCGGCGCCATGCGCATCACCGGCCCGGGCATCTGGGGGGAGCCGGCGGACCCGGCCGCGGCGCGCAAGCTGCTGCGCCGAGCGGTCGACCTCGGCGTGAACCTCCTCGACACCGCCGATGCGTACGGGCCCGAGGTCAGCGAGCGCCTCATCCAGGAGGCGCTCCACCCCTACCCGCGCGGGCTGGTCATCGCCACCAAGGGCGGCCTCACCCGGCCGGCGCGGGACCGATGGGACCGGGACGGCCGCCCCGAACACCTGCGCCGGGCCTGCGAGGCGAGCCTGCGCCGCCTGCGCCTGGAGCGCATCGACCTCTACCAGCTCCACTCGCCCGACCCGAAGGTGCCTCTGGCGGATTCGGTCGGGGAGCTGGCCCGCCTGCAGCGCGAGGGCAAGATCCGCCACGTGGGGGTGTCGAACGTCGACCTGGGCGAGCTGCGCGCGGCCCGGGCCGTGGTCCAGGTGGTCTCCGTCCAGAACCGCTACAACGTCGGCGACCGCCGCTCCGACGACGTCCTGCGCGCCTGCGCCGCCGACGGCATCGCCTTCCTCCCCTGGGCGCCCCTGGCCGGCCGCGAGCGCGAGGCGGGGCGCTCCGCCTCGCTGGAGGCGCTGGCCCGGGTGGCGCGGAGCCGGGGGGTCACCGAGGTCCAGGCCGCGCTGGCGTGGCTCCTGGCGCGCTCCCCCTCCGTCTTGCCCATCCCGGGGACGAGCTCGATGGCCCACCTCGAGGAGAACGTCGCCGCCGCCGCGCTGCGCCTCACCCCCGAGGAGATGGCCCGGATCGGCTGAGGCGGCGCGGGCGCCTCGGGCGCGGATGCGCTACCCTCCGCCTGGGCGTACGGAGGCGACCTTGGATCGGACGCGCGGCGACGGCGGTCGCGGCAGGGCGGGGCAGGAGGCCGCCACACCGGGGCCCGTCACGCGCCTGCTGAGGGACCTGGTGGAGGCTCCGCCGGACGAGCGCGGCGACACCTGGGAGAAGTGGCTCCGGCCCGGGGCGGTCGTCGGACGCTTCGAGCTGGTGCGCGAGATCGGGCGCGGCGGGTTCGGCGTGGTCTGGGAGGCCCGCGACCGGGAGCTGGGCCGGGCGGTGGCTTTCAAGGCCGTCCGCGCCGCCGGACCGGCGGGGCGGCGGGAGGAGCGGCTCCTGCAGGAGGCCGAGCTGGCGGCCCGGCTCTCGCACCCCAACATCGTCACGCTCCACGACGTGGGTCGGTCGGAGCACGGCCCCTACCTGGTCCTCGAGCTTCTGCGCGGACGCACGCTCGCCGACGCGCTGGCACGGGGCGCGCTCCCGCCGCGGGAGGCGATCCGCGTGGGGGTGGAGGTGGCCGGGGCGCTGGCCCACGCCCACGCCCGGGGGGTGGTCCACCGGGACCTCAAGCCCGGCAACGTCTTCCTCCAGGACCAGGGCCCGGCCAAGGTCCTCGACTTCGGCCTGGCCCACGCGTTCGGTCGACGAAAGGAGGACGGCGGCACGCCCGACTACATGGCCCCGGAGCAGTGCCGCGGCGCACCGGAGGACGAGCGGACCGACGTCTTCGCCCTGGGCGTCATCCTCTATCGCTCGTTGACCGGCGAGCTGCCCTTCGCGGACGGCGGCAGCGCGGCGCGCCGTTTCCGGGCGCCGGCGGCGGTGGAGGTCCCCGGTGCGCCGGGGCTGGGACCGCTTCTGGCCCGCATGCTGGCGCGGGACCCGGTGCAGCGCCCGCGCGACGGCGGCGAGGTGCTGGAGGCGCTGGCCGCGGTGCAGCGGGACCTGGAGCGACGGCCCGCGACCGGGCCCGCTGCCGCGGTGCGCACCCGCCCCCGGACCCGGCGCCGGGCGTCCCGGGCGCCCCCCGCCATCGCCGTGCTCCCCTTCGTGAACCTCTCGGCGGCGGCCGACGACGCCCACCTGGGCGACGCCCTGGCCGAGGAGGTGATCGGCGCCCTGGCGCGGATCGAGGGTCTCCGGGTGGTGGCCCGATCGTCGTCCTTCGCCTTCCGCGGCCAGAGCCAGGACCTGCGGCGGGTCGCCCAGGCGCTCAACGTCCAGACGGTGCTGGAGGGCAGCGTGCAGCGCGCCGGGGACAGGCTCCGGGTCGGCACGCAGCTCGTCGACGCCGCCGGGGGCTTCCACCTGTGGGCCGAGCGCTTCGACCGCCGCATGGAGGACGTCTTCGCCATCCAGGACGAGATCGCCCGCAACGTCGCCCGGGCGCTGAGCCTCCTGCTGGCCGAGGGCGCCCGCCCCGCCGGGGCGCGCCCGCCCGCCGACGTGCGCGCCTACGACTTCTACCTGCGCGGGCGTCACTTCGTGCGGCAGACGCGGAGGGCGAGCCTGCGCTTCGCCGGCGAGATGTTCGCCCGGGCCTGCGAGATCGACCCGGGCTACGCCCTGGCCCACGCCGGCACCGCCGAGGCCATGGCCCTGCTGGGGATGTACTACCCGACCGGCGGCGCGGACCTGGCGCTCGCGGACGCGGAGAGCGCGCGTGCGCTCGAGCTGGCCCCGGACCTGGCCGAGGCCCATGCGGCCCGCGGCCTGACGCTCTTCCAGTTGGGGCGGCCGGAGGAGGCGGAGCGGACCTTCGAGCGCGCCGAGGCGCTCGACCCCGGCCTGGGCGAGGCCTTCTACTACCACGGCCGGATCTGCTTCCAGGCGGGGCGCTTCGAGGAGGCGGCGCGTCTCTTCCAGACCGCCAGCCGGGTGCGCGAGGACCACCAGGCGGCCTTCTTCGCGGCCCAGGCCACCGAGGCGCTCGGGCGGCACGACGAGGCCCGGGCGCTGTACGCGAGGGCGCTCGAGGTGGCCGAGCGCTACATGGACCTGAACCCGGACGATCCCCGCGCGGCGACGGGCCGCGGCGTCTCCCTGTGCCGCCTGGGCCGGGTCGAGGAAGGGCTCCGCTGGGCCGAGCAGGCCCTGGCCATCGACCCCCAGGACGCCGGCGTCCGCTACAACGTGGCCTGCCTGTGCGCCCAGGCAGGCCGGATCGAGCGATCGCTCGATCTGCTCCAGGAAGCCGTCCAGGCCGGGTTCGGGACGCGGGCCTGGCTGGAGCGGGATCCGGACCTGGCCCCGCTCCGCGGCCTGGCGCGGTTCGAGGCGCTGCTGGCCGGCATGCAGGCCTGAGCGGGCGGCGCGCGGGGGCGGTGGGCTACCCCTCCGCCTTGCGCCGCTCCTCGGAGCGCAGCTCGCGCCGCAGGATCTTGCCCACCTTGGACTTGGGCAGCATGTCGCGGAACTCGATGTACTGCGGCACCTCGTACGGGGCGAGCCGGTCCTTGCACCAGCGGATCAGGTCCTCGGCGTTCACGCCCCGGGCGTCGCTCTTCATCACCACGAAGGACTTGATGCGCTCGCCCACCGCCGGGTCGGGGACGCCGATGGTGCAGGAGGCCACCACGGCGCGGTTCTCCTGGAGCACGCTGTCCACCCTGGAGGCCGCCACGCGGTAGCCCTTGTGCTTGATGACGTCCACCGAGCGGTCCTGGAAGTACATCCACCCCGCCGCATCCACCCGCACCACGTCGCCGGTGCGGTACCAGAGCCGGCCCTTCACCTCCACGAAGTGCCGGCGCGTCTCCTCGGGCTTCCTCCAGTAGCCCCGGACCATGTGGCGCGACGAGACCAGCAGCTCGCCGGGCTGGCCCGGCGCCACCGGCTCCAGCGTCTCGCCGTCCACCACCAGCACCTCCTGGTGCGAGCAGACGCGCCCGACCGTCCCCTCCGGCACCGCCTCCCCGGCCGGCGTGAGCGCCACCCCGCCGCAGGTCTCGGTGGCCCCGTACCCCTGGTAGAGCGGCTGGCCGGTGCGCCGGCGCCAGCGGTGGGCGGTCTCGGCCGGCAGGGTGTCGCCGCCGCTGAAGGAGAAGCGCAGGCCGCGCAGGTCGTACTGGTCCACCCGGTCGTGCTCCAGCATCATCCGGTACATCGTGGGGGTCCCGAGGATCGTCCGGGCCCGGTAGCGCTCCACGTGGTCGAAGACCGCGTCGAGGTTGTTCCGGGGGAGGAGGATCACCGTCTCGCCCGCGAGCAGCGCCCCCAGGCCCACCATCTGGCCCAGGATGTGGTGCAGCGGCGCGCCCTGCAGGACCACGTCCTGGCCCGCCGGCACGACCGCCAGGCTGGCGCGGCGCTGCTCGGCGCACGACTCCAGGAACAGGGCCTGGGACAGGGGCACTCCCTTGGGGAAGCCGGTGGTGCCCCCGGTGTAGAGGAGCTCCGCCGTGGCGTCGCCCGGGACGTCCGGCCGGGGCGGGGCGGCGCGCTCGGCCAGCAGCGCCCGGAACGACAGGACGTCGTCGCCGCGCCGGTACCTGCCGTTCGGGATCCGGTCGAGCACGTGCCCCGCGGCCCGCTTCCACGCCGGCAGGAGGTCGGCGACGCCCGTGACCACCACCTGGCGCACCCCGGTCTCCCGGAGGACCTTGTCCAGGTGGCCGAAGTTGGTGTCCATGCAGATGGCGGTCTCGGCCCCGCTGTCGCCGGCGATGTACCGGAGGTCGGGCGGCCCGTAGAAATGGGTCACCGGCACGGCCACGGCGCCCAGCTTCTGGACGGCGAGCCAGGAGACGATCCACTGCGGGCAGTGGGGGGCGTAGAGGATGACCCGGTCCCCCGGTGCGACCGAGCGCCGGGCCAGCGCGCCCGCCAGGGCGTCGGACCAGGCGTCGAGGCGGTCGTAGCGGGTCCGCTCCCCGAGGAAGACCAGCGCCGTCCGGGAGGGATGGCGCGCGGCCACGTCGCGGAAGGCTGCGCCGATGGAGCGGGCTTCGACGGTCATTCCGGCTGGCACCTCGCTAGACGCCGAAGTAGGCGGACTTCACCTCGGGATTCCGCATCAGCTCCTCGCCGGTCCCGGTCACCACCAGCGAGCCGTTCTCGATGACGTAGCCCCGGTCGATGATGGGCAGGATGGGGCGGGCGTACTGCTCGGAGACCAGGATGGTCACGCCGCGGCGGCTGATGGCCCGGGCGGCCCGCACTACCTCGGCCTGCATCAGCGGCGACAGCCCCAGCAGCGGCTCGTCCATGAGGAGCAGGCGGGGCCGGGCCACCAGCGCCATGCCGATGGCCACCATCTCCTTCTCGCCGCCGGAGAGCATCCCGGCCTTGCGCCGGCGCAGCTTCACCAGCGGCGGGAAGAGCTGGTAGACCTCCTCCAGGCTCCCCGCGATCTCCCGCGCCGGCCGCAGGTGGCCCCCCAGCTTCAGGTTCTCCTCCACCGTGTTGTCGCGGAAGACCGGGTGGCGCTCGCGGCAGAGGATGATCCCCCGCTCCACCCGGGCGCGCGGGGAGAGGTGCCCGATCTCCTCCCCGCCGAGGGTCATCTTCCCGGAGAGCGTGATGCGCATGCCGCCCCTGCGCCGCTCGCGCTGCTGGAGGTGCAGCGCCAGGCCGGCGATGGTGTTGAGGAGGGTGGTCTTCCCGGCGCTGTTCGAGCCGAACACGCCCACCACCTCGCCCTCCCGGACCTCGAGGCTCAGGTCGTTCACCGCCAGGGCGTTCTCGTAGAACACCATCAGGCCCTCGACCCTGAGCATCAGACCTTCACCTCGGCGCCGAGGTAGGCCTCGGCCACCTCCGGCAGGGCCATGACCTCCTGCGGGGTTCCCTCGGCCAGCTTGCTCCCGAACTGCAGCATGAGCACCGAGTCGACCACCCGGAACAGCTCCCGGAGCCGGTGCTCCACCATGATGAGCGTCTTGCCCGCCTCCTTGATGCGCTCCAGCAGCGGCAGCACCCCCGCGATCTCCGACATGCTCATCCCGGAGAAGAGCTCGTCGAGGATCACCAGCTCCGGGTCGAGCGCGAGACAGCGCGCCAGCTCGAGGCGCTTCAGGTAGCCGTGGGGCAGCTCGCCGGCCTTCTTGTAGGGCACCTGCGAGTCACGCTCGAACCCGACGTCCTCGAGGAGGTGGATCGCCACCTCGTCGCGGTCGCCGAACTCGCCGCCGAGGTGCC
>DATIFE010000131.1:0-18315 GCA_035455425.1 Anaeromyxobacteraceae bacterium
GAAGAGGATGCGGGGCACCCCCTTCGCCGCCAGCGCCTCGGCGATGCGGGCCAGGTGGGGGAAGACGAACTCCTCCAGGTCGTCGCGGCCGAGCTCCCCGAGCCAGCTCTCGAAGACCTGCACCGCCTCCGCGCCGGCCTCCACCTGCGCCAGGAGCTGGGCGATGGCGGCGTCGGCCAGCTTGCGGAAGAGGGCGTGGGCGCCCATGGGGTCGGCGTAGAGCAGGGTCTTGAGCCGGGTGAAGCCCTGGCTCCCCCCCTCGACGGCGTAGCTGGCCACGGTGAACGGGCCGCCCACGAACCCGATGAGCGGCACCCGCCCGGCCAGCACCCGCCGGATGGCGGCGATCCCCTCCAGCACGAAGGAGAGGTCGCGCGCCGGGTCGGGGATGCGCAGCGCGTCCACGTCGCTCCGGGTGCGCACCGGGTTCCCGATGCGCGGGCCCCCGTCGCCCTTCCCCTTCTCCCCGCGCTCGAAGGTGAGCTCGAGCCCCATGGCCGGAAGGTGGATGAGGATGTCGGAGAAGAGGATGGCCGCGTCGAAGCCGAACTCGTCGATGGGCGCGGCCGTCACCCGCGCGATGAGCTCGGGGGAGCGGCACAGCTCGAGGAAGCCCACCCGCTCGCGCACGGCGCGGTAGCTCGGCTGGTACCGCCCGGCCTGGCGCATCATCCAGACCGGCACGCGCTCGACCGGCCGCCGCCGGCACGCCTCCAGGAACACATGATCGTGGGACATGGGGCGGGCATATTAGCCGCCCACAGCCCCAAGCGGGAAGGCGCCGTCCGCGGAAGGAAGGCTTACCCTTCCACCGTCGGGCGCGGCTGCCCGGAGCGGGTCGGGAATGGCCTCCTTCAAGTGGACCTTCGCGCAGACCATGGCGACCCTGGGAACGGCCGGGGCGCTGGCGGTCGGATACACCGCCTTCGCGCCGCCGGGGCCCGAGGGCCCGGAGGGCCCGGCGGGACCGCCCGGCGCGGCGGGTCCGCAGGGGCCGGCGGGTCCGGCGGGAGCCACCGGTCCGGCGGGGCCCGCGGGGCCGCCCGGCCCGGTCGGACCCGCGGGGCCGGCCGCCGCCTTCAAGGAGGTCACCACCGCCGACTACGTGGTCCCGAAGGCGGAGCCGGGAGCGGTGACCAACATCGCGTCGCTCCGCTTCCGCGCCCCGAGCCACGGCTTCGCCTACGTCACCGCCACCGGCTACTGCAACACGCCGCCCGACGCCGCCGCCGCCCACTACGCGGTCTACGTCGCCGGGGAGCCCGACGACACCCACGACGACTCCATCCAGGGAAGCGCCTTCGTGCGCATGCCCTCGGGCGCACCGCTGGCGCAGGTCCCCTTCGCGACCAGCCGCGTCTTCCCGGTCCGGGCCGGCACCAACCTCGTCTACCTGAACTTCCAGAACTTCGCGGGAACGGCGGGCCACAGCTGCCAGGGAACGCTGGTGGCCTTCTTCTCCGCCTCGAAGCTGCAGTAGCGGCTCCGTCCCCTAGCCCCGGCCTGCCCCGGCCCCCAGCGCCGCCTCCACCGCCGCCGCGGTGGCACCGGAGATCCGAACCGTCTTCCGCCGCCCCGCGCCGCCGCGGACGATGGACACCTCGGCCCGGCGCACGCCGAGCGCGCCGGCGAGGAGATCCACCAGCTCCTGGTTGGCCTCGCCGTCCACCGGAGGCGCCGCCAGGGCCACCTTGAGCCGGCCGCCGTGCTCGCCCAGGATCCGGGTTCGCGAGGCGCGCGGCTGGACCGCGACCTCGATCTCGACCCCGCCCGCGACCTGGCGCAGCCAGGGCGCCATCAGCGGACGCCGACCACCGCGATCCGCGCCCGGTCGGCGCGGCGGACGGTCTCGGCGAGGTCCATCACCAGCGTGGCCCCGGCCTCGACGGCCAGCACGCGGCAGCCGGCCTGGCCCATGACCTCGATGGTGTCGGGGCCGACGGCGGGGAGGTCGAAGCGCCGGTCCTGGTGCGGCTTCACCGCCTTCACCACCACCGCGCCCTTCCCGGCCAGCTCCCCGCCGCGGCGGATGCAGGCGTCGGTGCCCTCGAGCGCCTCCACCGCCACGCCCACCCGGTCCTTGACCACCACCGTCTGCCCCAGGTCGAGCCCGCCGATGGCGCGCGCCAGCTCCAGGCCGTAGCGGGCGTCGGCCCACTCCGCCTCGGTGGGCTGGTGCTTCCCCAGGACTCCCTCGGGCGCGAGCCGGTCCTGGAGGTAGGGGGTCGGGTCGAGGACCGGCAGGCCCTGCTCCTCCAGGTAGCGGGCGAAGGTGCGGAGGAGGTTGTCGTCGGAGCGGACCGCGACCTGGGCGAGCAGCTTCACCCCCAGGCCGTCGAGCATGGCATCGCGGAAGAAGCGCGCCTTGGCGACGCTGCCGAGCAGCACCACCCCCTCGGCCCCGCCCGCCCGCAGCGCCTCGAGGACCTTGCCGAACTGGCCCAGCTTCACCCAGGTGCAGGCGTCCACCCGGCCCTCGATGCCCGGGTCGGTCTGGTTCCGGTGGGCCACCGCCACCACCCGGTGGCCGGCGGCCCGGGCGCTCTCGGCCAGCAGCAGGGGGAACCGGCCGCCGCCGGCGATGAGCCCGATGGTGGCCATCCCTCAGCGCGTCAGGCCGCGCTCCGACCCGGAGATGAAGGCGACGAAGTGGTCAACCTCGGGGTGCCCGCCGAGCTCGGCGCGGAGCTTCTCCACCGCCTCCTGCAGCCGCAGCCCGCTGCGGAAGGTGATGCGGTAGGCCTCCTTGATGCGGGCGATGCGCTCGGCGCCGAACCCGGCCCGTTCCAGGCCGGTGGTGTTGAGGCCGGCGAGCTGGGCCCGGTCCCCCTGCACGGTGCAGTAGGGGGCCACGTCCATGCCCACCATGGCGCCGCCCGAGACGAAGGCGAAGCGGCCGATCCGGACGAACTGGTGCACGGCCGCCAGGCCGCTGAAGATCACGTGGTCCTCGATCACCACGTGGCCGCCCAGGCCGGTGGAGTAGCCCAGGATGCACTCGTCGCCCATCTGCACGTCGTGGGCCACGTGGCTGTTGGCCATCACCAGGCAGCGGTCGCCGATGCGGGTCACGCCGCCCCCGCCCTCGGTGCCCAGGTGCACGGTGCAGAACTCGCGGAAGCGGTTCCCCGAGCCGATGACGAGCCGGGTGTGCTCGCCGCGGAACTTGAGATCCTGCGGGATCTGCCCGAGGGAGGCGAAGGGGAAGACGCGGTTCCCCTCGCCGAAGGCGGTGTCGCCGTCGATGACCGCGTGGGCGCCGACGGTGTTCCCGGGCCCCATCCTCACCATGGGCCCGACGACCGCGTAGGGGCCGATGTCGCAGCTGGGGTCGATCTCGGCCCGGGGATCGACGAGGGCGGTGGCGTGGATGGCCATCGACGCGCTCCTACGGGCCCTTCGAGGAGAGCATGGCCATGATGTCGGCCTCGGCGACGAGCTGGCCCTCCACCCAGGCCGTGCCGTGCAGCTTGAAGATGGCCCCCTTGGACTTCGTCACCTCGCAGCGCAGCTCCAGCAGGCACCCCGGCGTCACCGGCTTGCGGAAGCGGGCGCTGTCGATGCCCATGAAGTACGTGACCCTCCCGTCGCGCTCCTCGGCGGTCAGCGCGTGGAGCACCAGGATGGCGCCGGCCTGCGCCAGGGCCTCGACCACCAGCACCCCGGGCATCACCGGGTGCCCGGGGAAGTGGCCCAGGAACCAGGGCTCGTTGAACGTGACCGCCTTGGCCGCCCGGATGCGGGTCAGGCGCTCGATCTCCAGCACCCGGTCCACCAGCAGGAACGGGAACCGGTGCGGGATGATCGCCTCGATGGCGGCGATGTCCAGGAGGGGTGCGGTGCTCTCGCTCATGGCTTCCCCTTGAGCTGCTCGATCTCCTTCTGGAGCCGGCGGACCTCCTTCACCAGCTCCGGCAGCCGGTTCATCGCCGCCTCGATGCGCAGCCACTCGGCGTGGGGACGGCCCGGGGTGCCGGACAGCACCGCCCCCGGCTCCACGTCGTTCATCACGGCGCACCGCGCGGCGAGCCGGGCCCCGTCGCCGATGGCGAGGTGGCCCACGACGCCGACCTGCCCGCCCAGGAGCACGCCCGTGCCCAGCCGGGTCGACCCGGCGATGCCCACCTGCGCCGCCAGCAGCGAGAGCGGCCCGACCTCCACGTTGTGGGCGATCTGGACCAGGTTGTCCACCTTGGCCCCCCGCCGCACCACGGTGGCGCCCAGCGTCCCGCGGTCGACGCAGGTGTTGGCGCCCAGCTCCACGTCGTCCTCGATCACCGCCACGCCGGCCTGGGGAACCTTGTAGTGGCCCGGGCCGGCGCCCGCCTCGCCCGCCATGTCGAAGGCGAAGCCGAAGCCGTCGGAACCCACCACGCAGCCCGGCTGCAGGATGACGCGATTCCCGAGGATGCAGCGCTCGCGGACCACCGCATTGGGGTAGAGGATGCAGTCCTCGCCGACGCGGGCCCCCTCCCCGACGTGGACCCCGGGGAAGAGGATGGTGCGCTCCCCCACCTCGGCGCCGGCACCCACCGAGGCGAAGGGCATGATCTCCGCCGAGGGCGCCACCCGCGCGCCGGGGTGCACGAAGGCCTCGGGCGCGACGTCGGGGACCGGCGTGCGGGGCGGGTGGAAGAGGGTCGAGATCCGGGCGAAGGCCAGGTAGGCGTTGGGGGCGACCAGCAGGCTGCGCCCCGGAGCCGCCGGCTCCCCCGGCTCGACGATGACCGCGCTGGCCCTGCAGGCCTGGAAGGCCGCCCGGTACTTCCTGTTGGAGAAGAAGGAGATGTCGCCCGGGCCCGCCTCCTCGAGGGGCGCCACCCGCCGGATGCCGACGGAGCCGTCTCCCACCACCTTCCCGCCGACACGGGCGGCGAGGTCGGCGAGGGTGAAGGAGGCGGAGCCGGCGGTCACTTCTTGGCCTCGCCCTTCTTGGCCTCGCCCTTCTTGGGCGCGGCCTTCTTCTTGGCGTCGGGCTTGAACCGCTCGTTGTACTTGCGCACCAGCTCGTTGGTGATGTCGCCCGCCGGGGGCGCCACCAGGAGGCTGTTCTTGTCGAAGACGTAGGTCAGGCCGTCGGCGTCGGCGATCTCGCGGGTCAGGCTGAACATCTTGTCGAAGATGGCCCGGGTGACCTCGCGCTCGCGGTCGGAGAGCTCCTTCTGGAAGCCCATGGCCTTTCCCTGCGCCTCCCGCATCCGGCGGTCGATCTCCATCGCCCGGTCGCGCTTGGCGTCGTCGGACATGACCCCGGCCTGCTTCTCGAACTCGGCCTGGAGCCGCTCCAGCTCCGTCTTGTCCTTGTCGAGCTGCTTCTGCTTCTCGTCGAAGTCGTGCTTCAGGGTGGCCTTGGCGACCTGGCCCTCCTCGACCTCGTTGAGGGCCCGCTGGAAGTCGACGTAGCCGATCTTGAGCTCGGCGGCGGACGCCGGGGCGGCGGACAGGAGGAGGCCCGCGAGGGCGGCTGCGATGGGTGGGGTGCGCATGGGTGTCTCCGGTGATCTCCTGGTCAGAAGAAGGTGCCGATGGTGAACTGGAAGTCCGAGGCGCGGTCGATGTACACGCCGGTGACGTCCTTGCGGCGGTTCAGCGGGAAGCCCCACTCGAAGCGGAGCGGCCCGAGGGGGCTGATCCAGCGGAGGCCGAAGCCCCAGGACTTGTAGAGCGAGAACGGGACCGCGGGGTCGTGCCACTGCCCGGGCGCGAAGGCGTTGCCGGCGTCGAAGAACACCACCGCGCGGATGCCCACCTTGTCGGCGATGGGCAGCTCCAGCTCGGCGTTGGCCACGAGCTGCTTGTTCCCGCCGGTGGGGGTGAGGCAGGTGGAGGTGCGCGGGTCGAAGGCGCAGCCGATGCGCTCCTGGGGGGCGATGGAGAAGATGCGGTAGCCGCGGATCGAGTTGATCCCGCCCAGGTAGTAGAGCTCCGAGATGGGCACCGGATGGGCCGCGTCCCAGGCGTCGATGAGGCCGCCGGAGACCCGGAAGCGCGCCACCAGCCCCAGCCACAGGGGCTTGTAGTAGCGGAAGTCGGCGGTGTAGCGGGTGAAGAGGTTGACGTTGGCGCCGAAGAGGCCCTCCGGGGCCAGCACGGGCGGAGCCACCTCGGCGGACACCGAGCCGTAGTAGCCGGCGGTGGGGAAGAGCCGGTTGTCGCGGCGGTCCACCTGCAGCGAGAGGCGCAGCGCGCTGGTGGTTCCGGAGCGGAAGCGGTTGGCCAGCGGCACGTCGACGCCGCTGGGCGTCACGCGGATGTACTCGTTGGTGTAGGTGGCGAAGAGGCGGACGTCCTCCAGCTTCCGGGCGAAGGCCCACCAGTCCTCCAGGCCCACCAGCTCGTAGCCCCAGGTGAGCGAGCCGCCCATGGCCCGGCGGGTGAAGGTGGTGTAGAGCCCCTCCTGCGCGTAGAGGTCGAAGGCGAAGGTCCAGCGGGTGTCGAGGAAGTAGGGGTCGACGTACTGGATCTGCCCCAGCTGGCGGATGCTCGACCACTGGACCTGGAGGGACAGCGTGGTGCCCCAGCCGAAGAAGTTGTTCTGCGAGATCTGGCCGGTGAGGATGAAGTTCTCGTAGGAGGAGAACCCGGCGCCCAGCTGGAAGGTCCCGGTGGACCTCTCCTTCACCTCCACCCGGGCCACCATCTTGTCGTCGGCGCTGCCCTTGGAGGTGGTGATCTCCACCTTCTCGAAGAAGCCGAGCGCGTTGACCCGTGCCTTGGACACGTTGATGGCCGTCTGGCTGTAGAGCTCGCCCTCGTAGAAGCGCAGCTCCCGGCGGATGACCTTCTCCCGCGTCTTGAGGTTGCCCACCACCTCGATGCGCTCGAAGCGGACCTTCTGGCCCGGCTGGACCTCGTAGGTGAGGTCGATGATCCGCTTCTTGGGGTCGAGGTTGGTGAGGGGGTTGACGTTGGCGTAGGCGTAGCCGTCGTCCTTGTAGAGATCGGCGATGGCGAACAGGTCCTTGCCCACCTTGGACCGGGAGAAGATCTCCCCGGACCTCGAGTGGGTCAGCTCCTCCAGGCGCCGCTGGGGGTAGAGCAGGTCGCCGGCGTAGTCGATCTTGCCGATGGTGTACCGCTCCCCCTCCTCCACCCGGATGGTGGCGTAGAGGAAGCGCTTGTCCGGGGAGAGCGAGACCGTGGGCTTGTGCACCTTGACGGTCACGTAGCCCTTGTCCTGGTAGACGAACTGGACCGCCTCCAGGTCCCGCCGGAACGCGTCCTCCTTGTAGGGGCCCCCGGAGAGGATGAAGGAGAGCCAGCCGCCCTCCCGCGTCTGCATGTAGGGGTCGATCTCGGAGCGGGGCACGTGCTCGTTCCCCAGGAAGGACACGCTCCGCACCTGCACCTTGGCGTGCTCCTGGACGGTGAACACCACCGCCACCTGGTTGTCGGGCTTGTCGTCCAGCCTCCAGCCGACCTCCGCCAGGTAGAAGCCCTTCTCCACGTACTTGTCCTGGATCTTCTTCGAGATCTTCTTCACCGCCACCAGGTCGAGGATGGAGGAGGGCTTGATCTCGGCCAGCATCTCCTTGAAGTCCTCCTTGGAGAGCTCCTCGGTGCCCTCGATCCGGACCTCGGCCACGGCGGGCTTCTCGACGACGCGGAAGACCAGGGACGGGCGCTTCTCGTCACCGCGCTGCTCCACCGCGACGTCGGCGAAGAAGCCGAGCTTCATCACCGCGCGCACGTCGGCGTCGAGCTTCTTCTCGTCGACCGGCTCGCCGACCTTGGACGACACCGCCGCCCGCACCGCCTCGGCCTCCACGCGCCGCGTGCCCTCCACCTCGATGGCCCCGACGACCGGGGGCTGCGCGGCCCGCGCCGGCGCGCACAGGAGGAGGCCGAGCGCGAGTGCCGGGACCAGGGATCCTCTCACAAGGCGGCGGAATGTACGGCAAAGGGTCGACACGCTTCAAGGACAACCGGGGGGCGCCCCGCGTTCCCCGGGGCGCCCGGGGACGTCACCCGGCGAGCCTCCCCCCTTGCAGGCGCAGCCTCCGCGGCAGCGCCGCGGCCAGCCGCTCGTTGTGGGTCACCACCACCGCCGTGATCCCGAGCCGGGCGTTGAGCTCGGTGAGCAGGGCGTGGATGCCCTCGGCCGTGACCGGGTCGAGGTTGCCGGTCGGCTCGTCGGCCAGCAGCAGGCGGGGCCGCAGGCACAGCGCCCGCGCCAGCGCCACCCGCTGCTGCTCGCCGCCGGAGAGCTCGCCGGGCCGGTGCTCCACCCGCTCGGCCAGGCCGACGAGCGCCAGCATCTCCAGCCCCGCGCGCCGGGCCTCGGGGCGGGGCACCCGCCGGATGAGCGCCGGCATCATGGCGTTCTCCAGCGCCGTGAACTCGGGGAGCAGGTGGTGGCTCTGGAAGATGAACCCCACCGCCTGGTTGCGGAACTCGGCCAGCCGCGCCTCGTCGCGCTCGAACAGGTCCTGGCCCTCGAAGAGCACCTGGCCGGCGGAGGGCACGTCCAGCGCCCCGACCACGTTGAGGAAGGTGCTCTTGCCGGAGCCGGACGGCCCGGTGAGGGCCACGATCTCGCCGGCGGCGATCTCCAGGTCGATCCCCCGCAGCACCTCGACCCGCCGGGGCGGCCCGCCGCGCACCTCGGGCTCCATGAGGTAGGTCTTCTCCAGGCCGCGGATGGAGAGGAGCGGCGCCATCACTCGGCCCGGAGCCCCTCGACCGGCTCGAGCCGGGCCGCCTTGGTGGCCGGGTAGAGAGTGGCGAGGTAGCTGATGACCACCGAGAGCAGGGCCACCAGGGTGAACTCGACCGGGTTCATGCGCACCGGCAGGTTGGAGATGTAGTAGACCTCGGGGTCGAGCGGGATGCCCACGCGGTCGATGAAGAGGCAGGTGCCGAGGCCGAGCAGCAGGCCGAAGCCGGTGCCGATGGCGCCGATGGAGAGGCCCTCGGCCACGAAGATCTTCATGATGCTGGGCATCCCCGCGCCCATGGACTTCAGCACCGCGATCTCGCGGCGCTTGTCCAGCACCTGCATCACCAGGGTGGCCACGATGGTGAAGCTCGCCACCAGCACGATGAAGCCCAGGATCACCGCCATCACCAGCTTCTCCATGTTCAGGGCGGAGAAGAGGTTCCGGTTGAGCTCGCCCCAGTCCTTGACGCGGTAGGGGTACCCCTCGAGGTGCGCCAGCACGCGGCGCACCACCGGCCGCGCCGAGTCCAGGTCCCGCACGCGCAGCTCCAGGCCGGTCACCGAGTCGCCGGTGCCGAAGAAGCGCTGCGCCTCCGGGAGCGCCAGGTAGGCGAACTTGGAGTCGTACTCGTACATGCCGCAGTAGAAGACGGCGGCCACCCGGAAGGCCCGCGCCTTGGGCTGCGGGCCCGCCGGCCCGAGGTCGCCGAGCGGCGAGATGACGTTGACCACGTCGCCCACGAAGACGCGCAGCGACCGGGCCAGCTCGCGGCCGACGACGATCCCCGGGAGGGAACGGTCCGGCACGCGCTCTCCCTCGGCGGGGCGCCCGGTCGGGATGCGGTCGGGGTGGTCGAGCCACTCCAGCTTCCCCTCCTCCACGTTGCGCGCCAGGTCGAGCACCGTGCCCACCGTGGCCGGGTCGATGCCCTCGACCACCGCCCCGGCCAGCTGGCGGTCGGCCGACAGCATGGCCTCGCTGTAGACGAAGGGGGTGGCCCCGGCCACGCCCGGCACCGAGAGCACCCGGTCGCGGACGCTGCGCCACTCGGTGAAGTCGTCGTCGCCGTACTTCAGCACCACGCCGTGGGCGCGGGTGCCCAGGATCTTGGACTTGAGGTCTCCCTCGAACCCGCTCATCACCGACAGCACCACGGTGAGCGCCCAGACGCCGATGGCCACGCCGCCGATGGAGATCAGCGTCATGAGGAGCGTGGCCGGCATGCGCGGCTTCCAGAAGGGCTCGCGCCGCCGCGCCGCCCGGCGCTCGCGCCGGCCCCGGAGGAAGGCCGCGCCCAGCGCCAGGAGCAGCCCGGGCAAGAGCCCGGTCACCACCGTGAGGAAGAGCGAGAGCAGCGTCCGCGGGGAGAGCCGCAGGTGGGCCCGGGCCACGAAGAGCTCGTAGGAGAGCGAGGCGTCGAGCCGGCCGTCGCCGCGCAGCAGGTAGCCCAGGCTCGAGCCCACGAAGGCGGCGGTGCCGGCGCCCGCGGCGGTGAGCAGGAGCCCGAGCACCAGCACCAGCCGCCCCTGCTGCTCCCAGGCCCCCAGCGGCAGCACCCCGCCCTGCAGCCGGGGCGCGGCCGCCATCACCGGGCCGAGCAGCAGGGCCAGCAGCACCGCGGAGGCCGCGGTGATCTCGTAGAAGGCGACGCGCCGCCCCAGGGCCGCCGCCGCCGCGCCGAAGGCCGCGGCCCAGGCGGCCCCGGCGAGGAGCGAGAGGCGCAGCACCAGGTCCGGCGCCATCCCGAGCCGGTCGCCCAGCAGCCCGCCGCAGAGGGCCACCGCCGGCGGGGCCCCCAGCGCGCCGACGAGGGCGAGGGCGAAGCTGCCCCGGTGGAAGACCGGCGGGATCTTCATCCCTACTCTCTCGACTTGAGCAGCGGGAAGAGGACGACGTCGCGGATCGACGGCGAGTCGGTGAGGAGCATCGCCACCCGGTCGATGCCGACGCCCTCGCCCGCGGTGGGCGGCATGCCGATCTCCAGCGCCCGGACGAAGTCCTCGTCGTAGGGCATGGCCTCCTCGTCGCCCGCCGCCCGGGCCCTCACCTGGGCCTCGAAGCGGGCCCGCTGGTCGCCCGGGTCGTTGAGCTCCGAGAAGGCGTTGGCCACCTCCATCCCCGCGGCGAACAGCTCGAACCGGTCCACCATCCTCGGGTCGGCGTCGCGGCGGCGCGAGAGGGGGCTGGTCTCGATGGGCCAGTCGACCACGAAGGCGGGCCGGTCGCGCGGCAGCTGCTTCTCGCAGAAGGCCTCGAAGGCCGCCGCCACGATCTGGCCCGGCGACTTCCGCGCCGCCTGCTCCAGCTTCCAGGCGTCCTCCGAGTCGTTCTCCCGGGCCGCCGCCCGGGCCACCGCCTCGGCGAGCCCCCTGCCCGCCAGCGCGTCCTCGGGCGAGAGGCCCAGCGCCCTGGCCCCCTCCGCCAGCATGGAGACCCGCGGATAGGGCGGCGTGAAGTCGATGGCCTGCCCCTGGAAGGTCACGGTGGCCGAGCCGGTCACCTCCACCGCCAGGCGCTGGAAGAGCTCCTCGGTGAGCTGCATGAGGTCCTGGTGGGTGGCGTAGGCCTGGTAGAACTCGATCATCGTGAACTCGGGGTTGTGCCGCCGGTCGATCCCCTCGTTCCGGAAGACCCGCCCGATCTCGTAGACCCGGTCGAGGCCGCCCACGATGAGCCGCTTGAGGTGCAGCTCCAGCGCGATCCGCAATTTCAGATCGAGGTCGAGCGCGTTGTGGTGCGTCTCGAAGGGGCGCGCCGCCGCGCCCCCCGCCTCCTCGGGCTTGTGCAGGGTCGGCGTCTCCACCTCCAGGTACCCGCGCTCGTCGAGGAAGCCGCGGATGGTGGAGACGATCCGCGCCCGCTTCCGGAAGACCTCCCGCACCCCGGGGGTCACCGCCAGGTCCACGTAGCGCTGCCGGTACCGGGCCTCGACGTCGGTGAGGCCGTGCCACTTCTCCGGGAGCGGCCGGGTGGACTTGGTCAGGATGGTGAAGTCCGCGGCCTCCACCGTCAGCTCGCCGGTCTTGGTCCGGGTGGCCGGTCCCTCGGCGGCCACGATGTCGCCGGCGTCGAGCAGCTGGAAGATCTCGAAGCCCCGATCGCCGACCCGGTCCTTCTTCACCCAGACCTGGATGTCGCCGGACCGGTCGCGCACCTTGAGGAAGGCGGCCTTGCCGAAGCTGCGAATGGCCAGCACCCGCCCGGCGACCGACCAGCTGCCGGGATCCCGGGCGATCTCCTCGGCGCTCCGGTCGCCGTACCGCGCCGCCAGGTCGGCGGCCAGGTGCCGGGGCGCGCGGCCGTTGCCGAAGGGGTTCACCCCCAGGGCGCGCAATGCCTCCGCCTTGCGCAGGCGCTGCGCGACGATCTCCTTCTCGGTGGCTCCCAGCTCCTCGGCCATCCCGCCGCCATCCTCCGTCGCAGGGCGCAGGGAGGCTAGTCGGGACCGACCGCCGGGTCAACGCGGGGCCGCCGCGCGGCTCAGCTCCGGAGCCGCCCCAGGATCTCCTGGAACCGGGGGTCCGCCCGGAGCGGGGCGAGATCGGGATCCTGCTCGATCCACTTGCGGAAGCCGCGGCCGGTGGCCACGGCGCGGTCGAGCGCGTCGAAGGCCCGGTCGCGTTCCCCGGCCAGGCAGTAGGCGCAGGCGGCGTTGTAGAGGGTGGTGAACTCCTCGGGGTAGAGCTCCAGTGCCTGGCCGACGCGCTCCAGGCCCCGCTCTCGCTCCCCGAGGAAGATGTAGGTCCCGCCGCCCAGGTAGAGCGCCCGGGCGTCGTCGGGGGCGTGGCCCAGGCGCCTCTCCACCGACTCGACCGCTCGCCGGGCGGCGGCCCGGGCCCGCTCGACCTCGCCCAGCCCGTTCAGCACGCTGACCAGGAGACAGAGGGAGGCGTAGTCCTCGGGGTCGTTGCGGGCGGCCTCCTCGAACATCTCCGCGGCCTCGCGCAGGCGCCCCGCCGCCTGGAGGTGCCGGGCGTAGAAGTAGCGGCCCTCCCCCAGGGCGGGGTTCAGATCCAGGGCGCGCAGGAAGTCGCGCTCGGCCTCGCCGACCCGCCCCAGCATCGAGAACACGTTGGCGCGCGAGACGTGGGCCTCCGCCAGGCCCGGCTGCAGGCGCAGCGCCTCCTCGCTGGCCGCCAGCGCCTCGGCGCGCAGCTCGCCCTCGTGCTCCTGCTCCAGGTTCCAGAGCAGCAGCATGAAGATCGCGTCCGCCAGGCCCGCATGGGCCTGCGCGAAGCGCGGGTCGAGCTCGATGGCGCCGCGGAACATCTGGCGCGCCAGGCGCAGCATCGTCTCGCCGTGCGCCATCAGGAACTTGCGCCCGCGCAGGTACATCTCGTAGGCCTGGGTGTTGCGGGTGCCCACCCGCGTGAGCCGGCCCTCCTCCGACCGGGAGAGCCGGAGCTCCAGGGCGCTCACCACCGACTGGGCGATCTCCTCCTGGGTGGCGAAGATGTCCTCCAGGCTGCGGTCGAAGG
This sequence comes from Anaeromyxobacteraceae bacterium, assembly GCA_035455425.1. Classification (GTDB taxonomy): domain Bacteria; phylum Myxococcota; class Myxococcia; order Myxococcales; family Anaeromyxobacteraceae; genus JACRMN01. Next base: position 13,139 of record DATIFE010000131.1, read on the forward strand.
TCTCCGACCAGAGCTGGTAGCCGTCGCCCGCGTTGACGAGCTGCGCGGAGATCCGCACCCGGTTGCCGGCCTTGCGGACGCTGCCGTCGAGCAGGGTGGCGACCCCCAGGGACTTCCCGACCTCCCGGGCGTCCACCGCCCGCCCCTTGAACTGGAACGACGAGCCGCGGGCGGCCACCCGCAGGCCGGGCACGGCGCACAGGGCCCCGAGGAGCTCCTCGGCGATGCCGTCGCAGAAGTAGTCCTGGTCCTTGGCCGGGCTCAGGTCGGCGAACGGCAGCACCGCGATCGACGCCATCGCCTCCCGGGACTGCGTCTCCGGGCGCCGGCCGCGCCTCCCCTCGGCCGGTTGCCTCCGGCGCGCCGGGGCCGAGCCCCCCGGCGGCCGCCCCTCCAGCTCGCGCGACACGGCCGACAGCGCCTCCAGGACCCGGGCGCCGTCCCGGGGCCGCCTCACCGGGTCCTTCCGCAGCATCTCGGCGACCAGCTCGCCGAGCGCGGGGGCCTCGGGCACCTCGAGCCGCGGCGCCGCCCGCCACCGCCCCGTGCCCGCCCCGGGGAAGGGCAGCTCCCCGGAGAGCATCTGGTGGAGGAGCACGCCCAGCGCGAACACGTCGGTCCGCTCGTCCTCGGGCGCGCCGGCCCACTGCTCCGGGGCCATGTAGGCCGGGGTGCCGCCCTCGGCCCGCCGCCGCCCGAAGGCGTGCGCCAGGCCGAAGTCCAGCACCTTCACCTGGCCGTCCTGGCACAGGAAGACGTTGGCCGGCTTGAGATCGCGGTGGACCACGCCCTGGGCGTGCGCGTGGGCCACTCCCCGGGCGACCTCGACGGCGATCCCCAGCGCCTCGCGCACCGGGAGGGCCCCACCCTCGAGCCGGTCCGCCAGCGTCCGCCCGCGGAGGAGCTCCAGCACCAGGTAGGGACCCTCCGGGCAGCGGCCCACGTCGAAGAGGGTGACGATGTTGGGGTGGGACAGCCGGGCGGCGGTCTCCGCCTCGCGGAGCAGCCGCTCCTCCCGCAGGCCCGCCGTCCCGCCGGCGCGAACCGCCTTGAAGGCCACCGAGCGGCCCAGCTCCCGGTCGCGGGCCTCCCAGACCACGCCGAAGCCGCCCCGGCCGATCTCGGCGACCATCTCGAAGCGCCCCACGGTGGCCCCGGGCCGGAGCACCCCCTGCCACGCGTCGCCGGCGGCGCCGCCGGGGCCGCGGGCGATCTCCTCGAGGAGTGCCGTCATGGTCCCGGGCCGGATGGCCCCGGATCCGCCGTCGCCGTCGCGCCGCTCGCCGCTCCCGTCCAAAGCGAGTCTCCCGAGGTGGCCGGGAGGGATGTAACCGCGCCGCGGCCGAGGTTCACGCCGTCGCGGCCCCTACGCCGGCCGGTACACCGCGAAGTCGATCTCGGGGAAGATGTTGTCCTTCCCCTCGACATGGGAGAGCCAGCCCTCGTCGATCCGGCCGGCGCGGAGCTGGTCGTGCAGCCGCGTGAAGCGGAGCAGGTGCTCCTTGGTGCGGCGGATGGCGTACTCCACCATGGTGCCGGTCTTCATGATGAAGGCCCAGTCGGAGGACTGCGCCAGGAGCAGCTCCCGCGCCGCCTGGTCCAGCGCCCGGCGCTCGAGGGGCGCCGGCTCGCGGTAGTCGCGGGCCAGCGCGATCATCCGCTCGGCGGCCTTGTGGAGGTGGCGGTAGATCCAGTCGTTGGAGCCGTCGAGCCAGACGCCGGCGTAGCCCCCCGCGCCCCAGGAGCTCATGGGCGGCGTGGCCAGCTGCTGCTCCGGGTTCTCCCGCAGGTACTCGCCCGGCGTCGCCAGCCGGAAGACCTTCTGGTCGTAGGCCACCTTGCGGATGAGGAAGTCGATGAACGTCGGCCCCTCGTACCACCAGTGGCCGTAGAGCTCGGCGTCGTAGGGCGCGACGACGATGGGGCGCACGCCGCCCATCCGCGACGCCAGGTGCTCGATCTGCTTCTCGCGGTTGTACATGAAGTTGCCGGCGTGCTGCGCGGCGCGCTCCCGGGCCCGCGCGGGGTCGTAGGGCTCCTTGTGCGCTCCCTTCCCGGTGATGCGGAAGTACTTGATGCCCACGTTCTTGCGCTGCCCGGTGGGCTGGACGTGGTCCCGGACGTACTCGTAGTCGAGGTCCCAGCCGATGTCCCGGTAGAACTCCCGGTAGTCGGGGTCCCCGGGGTAGCCGTGCTCGGCGCTCCACACCTGCATCGACGACTCGGCGTCGCGGCCGAAGGCCGCCGGGCCGGTCGGCGTGTAGATGGGGGCGTAGACGCCGTAGCGCGGGCGCGGCGTGGCGTCGGTGATGCCGTGGGTATCGACGAAGAAGAAGCGGATGTTCTGCTCGGCCAGGTACTGGTCGACGCCCGGGTAGTAGCCGCACTCCGGCAGCCAGATGCCGGCGGGGTCGCGGCCGAAGTGGCGCCGGTGGTGGGCCACCGCCACCGCCACCTGGGCCCGCGCCGCCTCGGGGAACATCTGCATCAACGGCAGGAAGCCGTGGGTGGCGCCGCAGGTGGTGAGCTCCAGCCGCCCGGCCTCCTCCAGCCGGCGGAAGGCGGCGACCAGGTCGCGCCGGTAGCGGTCGTGGAACAGCGCCCGCAGCTCGCCGAACTCGCGCTGGTAGTGCTGCGCCAGCGGGTGGAAGGTGGGGTCGCCCCGGGTCCGGTGCGTCTCCCGGTCGGCGAGCTCGCAGAGCCTGTCGAGCCGGCGCGCGTACCGCTGCACCAGCAGGTCGTCGCGCAGCATGGCCACCAGCGGGGGCGACATGGTCAGCGACAGGCGGAAGGGGATCCCCTCGTCGGCGGCGCGGTCGAAGACCCGGAGCAGCGGCAGGTAGGTCTCGGTGATGGCCTCGTAGAGCCAGTCCTCCTCGAGGAACTCCTCGAACTCCGGGTGCCGGACGAAGGGCAGGTGCGCGTGGAGGTGGAGGGAGAGGTAGCCGAGCGGCTCGCGGTTCATGGCTCTCGCGCCCCTCCCCACGGCGACGACGGAGACCCGGGAGGCCCGGAGGGCGAGCTCGGCCGGCCGCCCATGCCTCCGGCGCTCCCGCCCCAGGTGCCGGCGCCGAAGCGCGACCAGTCGCTGAGGCGCGCCAGCTGCGCCCGCAGGTCCTCGGCGAACGGGCCTCCGGCGCGCCACTGGGCGAGCCAGCGGGCCAGGTGCTCCGACCAGAGGATCCGGGCGAAGCGGTCGTCCACCACCGGCGAGGGGCCGGTGGGGGGCAGCATCACCGCGTTGGACGGGCGGGGCAGGAGCCGGTCCTGGTCCCGGTCCACGAGGTGGATCTCGGCCCGGTAGACGCGGCCCGGGTCGAGGTCGTGGACGTACCAGCCGCGGGACTCGAGGGCGAAGCCGACGACCCGCACCCGCTCCCAGCCTCCGCCGGGAAGGTCGGCGAAGATCCACAGCTCCGACCTGCCGCCCTGGAGCCCTTCCCATCCGCGCCGGAGCGTCTCGGCCGCGTGGTCCCAGTAGAGGTAGAGGGTCCGCGGGTCGCGCGGCAGGGCCACCAGCGCGTCGTCGCCGTAGCTCCAGGGCAGGTCGCCCAGCTGCTCGTCCCAGGCCCCGCGGGGCTCGGGGCGCTCGGCGCGGGGGGCGCCGCGCGCCGCCTCCACCGCCGCCTCGGTCATGGGGCGGGGCGCCTCGCGAGCGGCCTCCTCGCCGCGCACGCGGGCCACGAAGTAGCTCTCGGGATCCGGCTCGTCGGACGGGCGCGGGCGAGCCGCGAGGCCGCGGGCCCGGGGCCCGGGCTTGCGCGCCCTCTCCGCCTCCGCAGCCCCCGCCCGTGCGCCGGCAGCGCCCGCGGCCGGCGGCCTGGCGGGGGCAGCCGCCGCCTTCCCCTTCCTCGCCGGGGCAACCGCCTTGCGGGCCCGGGGCGCAGCGCCCCCGGCCGCCTTCCGCGGCTTGGCCCGCGGGGCGGCGGTCTTCTTCCCTGCGGTGCGCGCCGTCTTCTTCTTCCGATCGACCATAGGCGCCCCTTGAACCAGCATGGTCCGGATGCGTCAAGGGGTTTCGGGTCGCGACCCCGGGTGGTCGCGGGAAGCCCCCCGCGCGGGCGCCCCCCCGCCGCCCCGGGTCCGGCTTTCTGCTAGTCTCGTCCCGCTTCTCGCGAGGAGACCTGGAGACGTGGATTCCCCAGCGGCCGCCGGGACGCCCTGCCCGCAGTGCGGCGCGAAGCACCAGCCCGGGGAGACCTGCCCGGCGCGCGCCGACGCCGCCGCGAGGACGCCCACCGAGCCCGCCACCGAGGCGCCCGCGCCGGGGGGCACGGCCGTCGGCGCCCCGCCCTCGATCTCCCCGTCCGCCGACCCGCTCCTCGGCGCCATGGTGGGCAGCTTCCGCGTGCAGCGCCTGCTGGGGCGCGGCGGCATGGGCGCCGTCTACCTGGCCGAGCACCCGGTCATCGGAAGCCGGGTGGCCATCAAGTTCCTGCACGAGTCGCTGGCCTCGAACGCGGAGCTGGTGGGCCGCTTCTACGACGAGGCGCGCGCCGTGAACCTCATCGGCCACGAGAACATCGTGGCCGTCTACGACCTCGCCCTGCTCCCCCCCAGCCGGTACTACATCGTGATGGAGTACCTGGAGGGCATGACCCTGGCGGCGCTGGTGCGCCAGGGGACGGTGCCCCAGGACCTGGCGCTGGACGTGCTGGCGCAGCTCACCGGGGCGCTCCAGGCGGCGCACGAGCGCGGGGTCATCCACCGCGACCTGAAGCCCGAGAACGTCTTCCTGGTGAAGCGGCACGACACCGAGCACTTCGTGAAGCTGGTGGACTTCGGCATCGCCAAGCTCGGCGACCGCGCCGGGGGGACGCACACCGCCTCCGGGATGATCGTGGGCACGCCCGAGTACATGGCGCCGGAGCAGTGCGACAACCGCACCGTGGACGCGCGCACCGACGTCTACGCCCTGGGCGTCATGGCCTACGAGGTGGCCACCGGGCGCCTCCCCTTCACCGCCAAGGGGATCGCCCAGGTGCTCCTGGCCCAGCTCCGCCAGACCCCGGCGCCGCCGCGCCAGCTCCGCCCCGACATCCACCCGGCCTTCGAGCGCGTCATCCTCAAGGCGCTGGAGAAGCGCCCCGAGGACCGCTACGCCGACATGCGCGCCATGGGCGAGGCGCTCCGCGCCGCCGCCGCCGAGCTGGCGGGCAAGGCCGCGGCCGTCGCCG
>DATIFE010000132.1:0-2214 GCA_035455425.1 Anaeromyxobacteraceae bacterium
CACCGCCGGCGCCGCCTTCGCCGCCCACGCCGAGGGGCGGCGCGGGGCCATCCGCGTGGGCCAGGACGCCGACCTCACCATCTTCGATCGGGACCTCATGGCCGTCCCGCCCGAGGAGCTGCCGCGCGCCGAGGTGACCCACACCGTGGTGGGCGGCCGCTTCGAGTACCAGCGCTAGGGGGTGTCCCTAATTGAGCCACGCCAGCATGCACGCGACGTGGACGATGGCGAGGTAGTTGGTGGCGGTCTTTTCATAGCGAGTGGCAACGGCACGGCATCGTTTGAGGCCATGGAAGCTGCATTCGATCATGTAGCGAAGCGCATAGAGCTTCCGGTCGAGCCGGGGTCGTCCCCGGTGCGTGGGGTTCGCTGCGATCACCGCCTTCATGCCCTTGGCGCGGATGGCTTCGATGATCTCGGCCGAGGAGTAGCCCGAGTCGGCGATGCAGGCCTTGCCCCTGGCGTGCTCGACCAGCTCCTTGGCCTTGATGGCCTCGTGCCGGTGGCCCTGGGTCAGCGTCACGTGGAGCGGTTTCCCTTGCGTCGTCGTGACCGCGTGGATCTTGGTAGAAACGCCTCCTCGAGAGCGGCCCAGATGATTGCGTCGGACCCCCCTTTTCCGCCCGCGGCGTCTTGGTGGGCCCGGACGATGGTGGCGTCGAGGAGGGAGCCTGTTTCATCCACTTCGATGGCGAGCGCCTTGAAGATGCGCTCCCAGTGGCCGCGCTTGGCCCACCTGGTGAACCGGTTGTACACGGTCTTCCAGGCGCCGAATCGCTCAGGCAAGTCGCGCCAGGGAACGCCGGTCTTGACCCGCCAGATGACGGCGTTGATGAAGTCCCGATCCCCGCGTCTGGAGCGAGGTCCAGGCCGCGGCGGCAGGAGAGCTTCGATGCGCTTCCACTCAGCATCGGTCAGTTCGTGTCGGTGCACGCCCAGTGTTGATCACATCACGCAGCACGGCGCAAATCCGATCAGGAATTCCAAACTCCAGCCCCGATTCCGGCGCCCTGCGCGCCTCTCGGATCTGGCGATTAGGGACACCCCCTAGTGCCGCGCCCGGAGCATTCTGCTCTGGGCGGCACGAGGCCTCCCGGCGGCGCGGGCGGGACGGGCCAGATTTCGCTTGCCCCTTTCCGGGAAAAGGGGCTGTCTTGGCCGCCAGAAGGGGATCGCCATGGCGTACAAGCACCTGCTGGTCCACGTCGACACTTCCCGCCGGGCCCCCGAGCGGCTCGAGCTGGCGGCCGCCCTGGCGAGGCGCTTCGGGGCGCGCCTCACCGGGCTGTTCGCGGAGCTGGCCTCCTTCGGGCCCAGCCTGGTCGGCCGCCGCTCCAAGGAGGACCTGGACCGCGCCGCCGAGGCCGCCCGGGCAGCCTTCGAGGCGCGGGCCGGCGCCGCCGGCGTCCAGACCCAGTGGTGGCCGCTCGAGCCCGGCGACTACGCCCAGGTGGTGGGCTCCGCCACCGTCTGCTGCCGTTACGCGGACCTGGCCGTGCTCGGCCAGCACGACCCCGAGGACGCGCGCGTGCCCGGCGACCTGGTCGAGCAGGTGCTCATCGGCAGCGGCCGCCCGGTGCTGGCCGTGCCCTGGGCCGGCCGCTTCCCCGACGCCGGCAAGCGGGTGGTGGTGGCCTGGAACGGCACCGCCGAGGCGGCCCGCGCCCTGAACGACGCCCTGCCCTTCATGCGGGACGCCGAGGCCGTCACCGTGCTCGGCATCCAGAAGCCGCCCGTCGGCGAGGGCCGGGCCCTCCCCTCGCTCGACATCGTCGCCCACCTGGCGGCCCACGGCGTCGCCGCCCACTACGAGCGCACCTTCGTGGAGGTCGGGGCCATCGACTTCGCCGACATCCTGCTCAACCGCGCCTTCGACCTGGGCGCCGACCTGGCGGTGATGGGCGGCCACGCCCACGCGGCGGTGGGCGCGCTGCACGCCTCTCCCAACACCCGCAAGGTCCTCACCTCGATGACCATGCCGGTGCTGGTCTCGCGCTGATCCCGGGTCCGGCCGGCGACGCCCGGGAGCCCGGTCGACCCGGGCGCCCGGACGTGCTCTCCTGGCAGGGTGAGCCTCGCGGCCTGGACGGCCCTGGCGGTGGGCGCCGCTGGCCTGGCCGGCCTGCTCCGGGCCGAGGCCCTGGGCCGCGGGCGCGCCCCCTTCAAGGCGGCCGCCTCGGCGGGGTTCGTCGCCCTGGCCCTCTCGCTGCGCCC
>DATIFE010000133.1:0-11778 GCA_035455425.1 Anaeromyxobacteraceae bacterium
GGGCATCGCCTCCGGCGGTGGAGCCGGGCGCGCCGTGGCCCTGGCCCGGGCGGCGGCGCGCGCCGCGGGGGCGGCGGGGAGCTTCGACTCGGCCGCCTCGCTCCTGGGCCGCGCGCTCGGCGCCCTGTCGGACGACCCGGAAGTCGCGCTGCGCTGCGACGTGGCCGTCGAGCTGGCCGAGGCCCAGGCCCGGGCCGGGCAGGGTCCCGAGTCGCGGGCCACCGCGGGCCGCGCGCTCGACCTGGCGCGGCAGCTTGGCGACGGCCCTCGCCTGGCGCGCGCGGCGCTGGCCATGGGCTTCTCCACCACCCTGGGCGCGGTGAGCCCGGTGCTGGTGCGGGCGCTGCGGGAGGCCCTGGCGGCGCTCGGCGACGGCGAGCCGGGGCTGCGCGCCCGGCTCGGGGCCCGGCTGGCGAGCGCGCTGCAGCCCGCGGAGGATCCGGCAGAGCCGATCGCCCTGGCCCTCGATGCGGTGGAGCTCGCCCGCGGCATCGACCCGGCGACGCTCCTGTCCACGCTCTACTCCGCCTGCTCGGCCCTCGGCGACCTGGCGCCGCCGGCGCAACGCGCGCCGCTCAACCAGGAGTGCGCCGAGCTCGCCGACCGCCTCGGCGACCCGGTCGTCGCCCAGCGCGCCAGCGCGCGCCTGGCGATCGACCTCGTCGAGACGGGGGCGCTGGAGCGGTCGGACGCCGCCATCGCCCGCGCCGACCAGCTGGGCCGGGACCTCGGGCTGCCGCACTACCGGTGGAGGCCGCTCCTGCTCCGGTCCATGCGCGCGCTGATGCACGGACGCCTCGCCGAGAGCGACCGCCTGGTGGAGGAGGCCGAGCGCGTCGCGGCCGACCTCGACGACTTCGACGCCCGGGTGGCGCTGGTGCTGCACCGCATCGCCGGGGCCCTGGCGGCCGGCCGGTACGCGCCGCCGCGGGAGCTCCTGGGTCGCTTCGCGGAGCTCACCCGCTCGCTGGAGTACGGCGCCAGCTTCGCGGAGATCCTCGCCCTCGAGTTCGCCGGCAGAGCGGGCGACGTCGAGACCCTCCGGGCGCGCTCGGCGGCGGCGCGCGGGCTCGAGCACGCGGTGAAGGGGGCGGTGCGGCACGACCTGCAGGCGCTCTCCAGCATCGTCGACGTGATCGCCGCGGCCGGGAGCGTCGAGGGGGCCCGCGCGGTGTACCGGCTGGCGCTGCCCCTGGCCGACCGCGAGCCCACCGGGGGCATGATGTCGCTCGTCTACATCGGCCCGTTCCACATCGGGCTCGGCGTGCTCGCCGCGGCCTGTGGCCTCGCCGACGCCGCCCTCGGGCACCTCGATGCGGCGCTCCGCCGCTGCCGCGAGCTGGGGCTGCGCCCGCTCGAGGCCAACGTGCTCGGCGAGCGCGCCACCCTCCTCGAGCTCCTGGGCCGCTCCGCGGAGGCGCGAGGCGAGCGCTCCCGGGCCGAGGAGCTGGCCCGGGAGCTGGGCATGGACCGCCCCTCGCGCGTGCTGGAGTCCCGGCGGGCCCTGGGGCTCCCCTTCGGCTCGCTCTCCCCGGCGCCGCGGGCGCCTGCGGGTCCGGCTGTCGCGCCGGACTTCGCCCTGGATCGGGAGGGAGAGGTGTGGGCCGTGCGCCACGCCGGAAGGACGTTCCGGCTGCGCCATTCGCGCGGCCTCGAGATCCTGTCGGCGCTGGTCGCCGAGGGGGGCCGCGAGGTCCACTGCACCGAGCTCGACCTCCCGGGCGCCGACGCCCGCGGCGCCGGGGACTCCGGGGAGGTGCTGGACTCCCGCGCCCGCGAGGCCTACCGCCGCCGGGCGCGGGACCTGGAATCGGAGCTCCGGGAGGCCGAGGAGTTCCACGACGGGGGACGCGCCGCCCGCGCGCGGGCCGAGCTCGACGCGATCGCCGACGAGCTGGCGCGCGGCGTGGGCCTCGGCGGTCGCCTGCGCCGGGCCGGGAGCCGCGCGGAGCGCAGCCGGGTGAACGTCCAGCGCCGCCTCCGCGACGCCGTCCGCAGGATCGCCGAGCAGGACCCCGACCTGGGCCGCCACCTGGAGCGCTCGGTGCGTACCGGCACCTTCTGCCGCTACGAGCCCTAGGTCGCCCGGGCGGAACACCCCTGGAAATGCCGGCACTTGCGCCGCGGAACACCGTTCCGCGCGGAGTTGCGTCCCCCGGGGCAGAAGCGGCGCCCGGGCCGGTCGCCGCACCCCGATGGAGGCGACTCATGGCGGACGTGGCGATGCTGGCAGCTCTCGCGATCCTGGTCCTGTTCCTCGTCCTCGACGTGTGGAAGCCCGCACGCCGCTACCCGGAGGTCAGGCGCTGGCGGCTCAAGGGGCTGGGCTTCCTGCTGCTGGCCCTGGCCCTCAACGCGGCCGCGCCGGCGCTGCTGGCGAGCCTCGTCGGCGAGCACTCGCTCTTCCCCGGCGCAGGGCTGGGCACCGCGGGCGGCTTCGCCGTGGGCCTCCTGGCGCTGGAGCTGGCCTCCTACTGGGTCCACCGCACCTGCCACCGCGTCGACTTCCTGTGGCGCTGGGTTCACCAGGTGCACCACAGCGCCGAGCGGTTCGACACCTACGGCGCGTTCTTCTTCCATCCCTTCGAGATGCTCCTCAGCATCGCGGTGTCGGGGCTGGTCACCGGCGCGGTGCTCGGGCTCGACGCCGAGGCGGCCGGGCTGGTGGGGGCGGCGAGCTTCTTCCTCGCGTACTTCCAGCACGCCAACCTGCGCACGCCGCGGGCGCTCGGCTACCTGGTGCAGCGGCCGGAGAACCACGGCGTGCACCACCAGCGCGGCGTCCACGGCATGAACTACGGCAACCTCTCGCTGTGGGACATGGTCTTCGGCACCTTCTCGAACCCGGCGGTGGCCCCCGCCATGGCCGGCTTCTACGAGGGCGGCAGCCGCCGCATGGCGGACATGCTGCTCGGCCGCGACATCTCCGGCGGGAACCGGGGGCAGTCCGGCGAGGCGGCCTCCCCGCTGGCGCTCGGGGCGGCCCGCTAGGGCCTGCGCACCACCAGCTCGCTGGTCCGCGGGATGCCGCGCAGCGCTCCCAGCACCATGTTGTGCGCCAGCGCCCGCTCGTGCAGCCGCTCGAGCTGCTCGCGCGGGGCCGGCGAGACCAGCGTGGCCCGCAGGTGGAGCGCCAGGAAGCAGGGCGCCGCGTCGGGCGGCGCCCGGAAGCCCGCCAGGCCGTCGAACTCGCCGCGCGGATCGAAGACGCCTTCCACCACGAGCTCGGTGCGCTCCAGCGGGATGCCGAGGTGCTGCGCCAGCATGGGGTAGTCCGAGCCGGCGCAGCTCGCGGCGGCGACGAAGATCTGCTCCCAGGGGTAGACCACCTCCGGCGGGTTGCCGCGCAGCGATTCCGGCCGCTCCAGCCGCGTCCCGCCGTAGGGATCCCGCGAGCGCCCGTCGAAGACGTAGCGCGCGCGGTAGGTGCCGCGGATCCCGTCGCCGTGCTCGCGGAACGAGTCCAGGATGTCGGCGACGCTGAAGACGTCCCTTCCACACACGTTGGGCATGCCGGTCTCCTCTCGAAAGGCCGCCCCGGGCGGCCTCCCGGGAGGCGTGACATGGGAGGGAACGGTGTTCCGGGCCGGGGCGGCCTACGCGGCCAGGGCCTCGGCCACGGTGCGCATGAGGTCGTCGAGCTGGAAGGGCTTCTTCACGTACCCGGCCGGCTGGCCGATGGGCGCCACCCGCTGCGCCACCTCCTCGGGCGGCGTCGCCGAGACGAAGAGCACCCGGGGACATCGCTCCCCCAGGGCCGCCCGCAGCTCCTGGAACAGCTCGGCTCCGTCCATCCCCGGCATCCGCAGATCGACGAGGGCCAGCTCCGGGGGATCCTGGAGCGCGAGCCGGAGGGCCGTCCGGCCATCCGAGGCCGAGACCGCCCGGTGACCCATGCGGCGGACCGCGACCTCCAGTGCCGCCCGGACGATGTCCGTGTCGTCGACCACCAGGACGCGCGCCATGCGTCGGTCCTCCTGACCCGCGCCCGCGGTACATGCTTCTGGTGTGCCGGCGAAAAGCCGCCAGGATTCGCGGGGTGGGGGAGCGGTCACCACGGACCCAGGGTGGGCGCCGATGGGGGCGCTGCACCCACAGGCACCCACCCCGGACGACTCGACCGAGGACTGGCGCCCCGGGGCGCCGGTGGAGAAGATGCGCGGCCAGGGATGCCACCGAGGACGGCGGCCGCGGACGAGCCGCGGTCCCGGACGCGGCCCCGGGAAGGGCGAGCCATGAGGCGACCGGCGACCTCCACCCCATCCTTCGGCGCACTGGCGCTGGCGGTGGTCATCGCCTCCCTGCCGCGAGCCGGGCGTGCGGCCGGGAACGAGGCCTGCGCGCTGCTCACGGCGGCGGAGCTCCAGGGCGTGCTCGGCGCGAAGGTCTCGGGCCTGGACGGCGGCACGGCGTCGAAGGACGCCGCCATCTGCACGGGCAGCACGCCCACGGCCAGCGTGATGCTGCGCAAGGCCACGAGGGAGGCGGGGCACGAGGGCATGGAGGCCAAGGGAATCCAGATCGCCGAGAAGATGGGAGCCAAGGTCGAGGTGAAGACCTTCGGACCCGTCACCTGCTCGACCATGGTCCCGGCGAAGAGCATGGAGGCGTACGGGTTCAACACCACCTGCTCCGTGCTCAAGGGCGGTCGGGTCGGGGCCGTCGAGGTGACGGTGAAGTCCTCGAAGGACATGGTTTCCATCGAGAAGCTGCGGCCCCTGGCCGAGAAGATCGCCGGGCGCCTCTAGCCCGGACCCGGGTGACGGTGCCGCGCCCATGCCCGTCGAGCCCTTCGCCATCGCCATCCCCGAAGCGGCCCTCTCCGACCTCCGGGAGCGCCTGGGCCGCACCCGGTGGCCCGACGAGGTGGAGGGGGCCGGGTGGGACTACGGCACCAGCCTCCCGTACCTGAAGGAGCTCGTCGAGCACTGGCGGGAGCGCTTCGACTGGCGAGCCCAGGAGCGGCGCCTGAACGCGCTGCACCACTTCCGGGCCGAGGTCGACGGGCTGCGCCTCCACTTCGTCCACGAGCGCGGCCGCGGCCCGCGGCCGATCCCGCTGCTCCTCCTCCACGGCTGGCCCAGCACCTTCTGGCAGATGGCGCCGCTGGCGGCGCTGCTCGCCGACCCGGCGGCCCACGGCGGAGACCCCGCCGACGCCTTCGACGTGGTGGTCCCGAGCCTGCCCGGCTGCGGCTTCTCCGATCGCCCCTCCCGCCGCGGCATGAGCCGCCCGCGCGTGGCGGAGCTCATGGGCGCGCTCATGGCCGACGTCCTCGGGTACCGGCGCTTCGGGGTCCACGCCGGGGACGTCGGGACCAGCGTGGCCACGCTCCTCGGCCTGGCCCGGCCCGCGCAGGTGATGGGGCTCCACCTCACCGACGTCTACTACGCGCCGTACCTCGGCCCGGGGTCGCCGCCGCTCACGCCGGCCGAGCAGAAGTTCGTCGCCGACGAGGAGCGCTGGTGGCAGGACGAGGGCGCGTACGACCACGTCCAGCGCACCAAACCGCAGACGCTGGCGTACGGGCTCAACGACTCGCCCGCCGGCCTGGCTGCCTGGATCGTGGAGAAGTTCCGGGCCTGGAGCGACTGCGGCGGGGACGTCGAGCGGCGCTTCTCGAAGGACGACCTGCTCACCCACGTCTCCATCTACTGGCTCACCGAGACGATGAACTCGGCGAACCGCCTCTACTACGAGCGGCACCACCACCCGCGGCCCATGGGCCCGGGCGAGAAGGTGCTGGCGCCGGCGGGCTTCGCCATCTTCCCCGGCGACACCGACCACCCGCCCCGGGAATGGGCCGAGCGCACCTACCAGGTGGCCCGCTGGACCGAGATGCCGCGCGGCGGCCACTTCGCGTCGCAGGAGGAGCCGGAGCTGCTGGCGCGGGAGATCCGGGAGCTCTTCCGGCCGCTGCGCGGGTGATCCGGCGCCAGTTCTACCAGTAGAACTGGATGCACCCGCCTGGGGCCCCTCCACCTCGAGCCCGGCCGCAGTCCCACCGGCAGGTAGAAGCGGGGGCCCAGGAATAGAGTTGGGGGCGAGCCACGGAGGCGCGCCATGTGCCGGAACATCCGGGTCCTCTACAACTTCGAGCCGCCGACGACGCAGGAGGAGATCCGCGACGCCGCCGCCCAGTTCGTCCGCAAGGTCAGCGGCCTGCGCAAGCCCTCGCAGGTTGACCAGGAGGCCTTCGACCGCGCCATCGACGAGGTCGCGGGCGCCACCGGGCGGCTCCTCGGCTCGCTCCGGGCGCGCACCGCGTTGCGCAGGCGGGAGCGGGAGCGCGAGCGGGCGCGCGAGCGGGGGAGGCGGCGCGCGGAGCAACACCTCGGCTGACCGCTGGGCCGCCCCGGTGTTCGACATCCCCATCCGCCCCGCGCCGTGCCGGGTCTTCACGGTTGAGATCGAGCGCCAGGAGGACGGCCGGTGGATCGCCGACTTGGAGGCGCTTCCGAGCGCCGCATGAAGCGCCGAGTAGCGGTCGAGAGCACGACGTCTGCCCGCGGCAGCCCAGAGGGGGGCTACGCTTGACGTCGATCCATTGAGCCTCGCAGCATGTCGCGGAGCCATTTCGCTCCCGGGCTCGCTTCAACGGAAGGTCACCTCATGAGGGCAGCCATGGGCGGGTGTGGCGCCCGCGCGCGGACGGGTGCGGGCGGGCCCGCCCTCCTCGCGGTCCTGTTGTCGATCGCGTCCGGCTGCTCGGGCGGGGAGGCGGGCGCGCGAGCGGCCAGCGCCACCAGCACGGGCCCGAGCCAGGCCTTCACCGTCTCTTCGGTGGCCGGATTCGAGTCCGGCCTCGTCAAGCTCGCGCACATCGACGGTCAGCTCGACGTCGCCCGGACCGTCTCGATCGAGTACGGCGGGGATCCGGTGTCGGGCGTTCGCAGCTACGAGGGCCTGCTCTACGACTGCGGCGGCGTGGCGGAGCGGCAAGACTGCGACGTCTACGGGACCGTCGCCTACGACGACCCCGGCACCTATGCCTTCACGGTCACCTACGACCCGAGCGGACTGTTCACCGATCCGGTCACGCTGACCGGCCATGTCGTGGTGAGGGAACCCACCGACTTCGTGGTCGTGTCCATCGGGGACTCCGTCGCCAGCGGCGAGGGCAGCCCGGTGAAGCCCCTGGGCCTCGTCGACGGCGGGTACTGGGATGACTTCCCGTCGGACTACGACGTGCCTCCAGAGTGGAGGGCCGACCGGTCCACCCCCGGTTGCCATCGATCGACCTTCGCCGGCCCGGCGCAGGCGGTCGCCCGGATCCAGGACACCAACGGCGCGACCTTCGTCCACATCGCCTGCTCGGGCGCGAGCGAGGGCAACGAGGAGCCCGGTGACCGCGACTGGCCCGGATACCAGCTCGGGCAGATCGGCAAGGTCGATCTGCAGTTGGCGTGGATTCGGGAGCGCGTCCCTCGCATCGACGTCCTCCTGATATCCGCCGGAGCGAACAACGTCCTGGGTGGGTTCTCGAGCGTGATCGCCGGATGCCTCCTGAACAATCCGTTCACACCGTGCAGCGAGGACACGGACTTCGTGAACCGGCTCGACACCAGCATCGCCGGGCTTGCCGAGAAGTACTCCTATCTGCAGCAGGCGATCGAGAGCGGCGACGAGGACCAGGTTCCAAGGCTCGTGGCCATCACCGAGTACTTCGACCCCACCCACGACGAGAACGGCGACTTCCCTGGTCCCCTCGAGAGCCTGGGCTGCGGGCTGGGGGCGATCGCTCCCGAGGAATGGAGGTTCCTCCACGAGCACATGGTGGTTCCGCTGAACGATCAGGTCCGGGCGGCCGCCCAGGCCTACGGCTGGGTCTACGTCGGCGGGATCGCCGACGCCTTTCAGAAGCACGGCTACTGCGCTTCACGCGGCCAGGCCTGGGTGGTGAAGGCCCCGGAATCGCTCGAGAAGCAGGGCGACATCGCCGGCACCGCGCATCCGGATCTCAACGGCCAGGCCGTCTACCGCGAGAAGATCTACCAGGCCGTGGTCGACGCCAATCCGCCGCGGACCGCGGCGAGCGCGGAGGCCGCGGGCAGGCCGTACGTCTTCGGCACCTGGGTGAACAGCGACGTGGTGGTGACGCTGGCCGCCCGCAATCCGATCCGGGAATCCGGCGTCCGCGGCACCCAGTACGCCCCCGACGAGCCGATCTGCAGCGCGGGGTCGGCTGCCGCCGGGGCCTGCCAGCCCTATGCCGCGCCCTTCACCATCTCGCAATCCGGCCGCCACCTGGTCTCGTTCTTCAGCAGCAACGCGCTCGGGTGGCCGGAGAAGTGGGTCAAGCCGGTGGAGGTACTGATCGACAAGGAGCCGCCGGTGATGACCTGCAGCGCGTCGCCGGCGGAGCTCTGGCCGCCGAACAAGCGCATGGTCGACGTTGCGGTGTCGGTCACCGCCGTCGACGAAGTCTCGGGACCGGCGGCCTACTGGCTCGACGCCATCCACGACTCGGAAGGCGGTGCGGAGGCGGCGGTGCAGGGCTTCGAGATCGGCACCGCCGACACGAGCGGCGCCATGCTCGCAAAGCGCTCGGGCAGGATCGGCACACGAAGCTACACGCTCACGTACAAGAGCGCCGACGCGCTCGGCAACGTGGGGTCCTGCGACGTCGTGGTCCAGGTACCCCACGACCAGCGGCCCTGAGATCCTGGCCCGAGCCGACGCGCCAAGTGACGTGCTCGACGCACCCTGTCTCCACGTCGACCTCCGCGAGGGGAGGGTGGGCGGGGGTTACAGCCGATCCCGGGCGCAGGACAAAGCCCGAGCGTCGAGGCCCGCTTGCCGCTCGAAGACGCATGGGCGGATGGCGGTAGCGCAAGGGAATCGAACCCTCCTGGAGCGCCCTTCAGCACCCCACACCGGTTTTGAAGACCGGGCCCGGCACCAGCCTGGGAAGCGCTACCGCCGCCCGGTGTACGGGACGGCGGTTCGAGGGTCAAGGTGTCACGAGCGGGTGCATCCAGTTCTACCAGCAGAACCGAGCCCCGCCGGCAGGGCCCGGGCCACTCCGTTATGAAGGGAGACGAGCGGTCGGAACGCGCCGTGCCCCGGAACTACATCGCCCTCGCCATCCCGTTCTTCCTCCTCGCCATCGGCGTGGAGCTGCTCGCCGCCCGCGCCCGGGGGCGGAGCGTCTACCGCCTGCAGGACGCCCTCGCCGACCTGGGCTGCGGCGTCGGCCAGCAGGTGGCCATGGTCTTCGGCGGGGCGTCGCTGCTGGCCGCCTACGCCTGGCTCCTGGAGCGCGGCGCGCCCT
This sequence comes from Anaeromyxobacteraceae bacterium, assembly GCA_035455425.1. Classification (GTDB taxonomy): domain Bacteria; phylum Myxococcota; class Myxococcia; order Myxococcales; family Anaeromyxobacteraceae; genus JACRMN01. The sequence continues at coordinate 9,275 of DATIFE010000133.1, forward strand.
GGCGGTTCGCCGAGGGCAGCGCCTGGCCCTGGGCCATCGCCTTCGTCTGGGTGGACCTCGCCTACTACTGGTGGCACCGGCTCTCCCACGAGGTGAACTTCCTCTGGGCGGTTCACGCCGTCCACCACCAGAGCGAGGACTACAACCTGGCGGTGGCGCTGCGGCAGGCGGTGCTCTCCGCCTTCACCTCCTTTCCTTTCTACGCGCCGATGGCCCTGCTGGGCGTTCCCACGGTGGTCTACGCCACCATGGTGGCCCTCTCCACCCTCTACCAGTTCTGGATCCACACCGAGCTCGTGGGAAAGCTCGGGCCGCTGGAGCTGGTCCTCAACACGCCCTCGGCGCACCGGGTCCACCACGCGGTGAACCCCCGCTACCTCGACCGGAACTACGCCGCGGTGCTCATCGTCTGGGACCGCCTGTTCGGCACCTACGCCGAGGAGCGGGAGCGGCCGGTGTACGGGGTCACCAAGCCCATCCGGAGCTTCAACCCGGCCTGGGCCCAGGTTCAGGCCTGGGCCGAGATCCTGGAGAAGGCCCGCGGGCTCTCGGGTCTCGACCGGCTCCGCGTCTGGTGGAGGTCGCCCGCCTGGAGCCCGGCCGGCGGCGGGCCTCCCAGCGAGGAGCGGGTGCAGGCCCGGTCGAGGCACGAGGCGCCGGTCCCCGGCGCGGTGCGCACCTACGCCCTGCTGCAGTTCGCGCCCCTGGTGGCCCTGACGTTCGCCATGCTCCTGTGGCAGGCGAGCGCGCCCCGGCTGGCGCTCGGAGCCGCGGCCCTGCTCGCCCTCTGGACGCTGCTCTCGGTGGGGGGGCTCCTCGATGGGCGCCGCTGGGCCGTGGCGGCGGAGGCCGCCCGGTTGGCAGCGCTGGCCGCCGTGCTGGTGGGCTGGGCCGCCGGGGCCTAGGGCGTGGGCGCCTTCGAGGGCCGCGCCGCGGCCCGGGCCACGCCGTGCTCGTCGCCGAAGGGCGCCAGCGGCACGCCGGGGCGTTCGTGGGGCATGGCCGCCCGGGGCGAGCGGAAGTACTCCATGGGCGAGTAGAAGAGGAAGTTGGAGGCGCGGCTGGTGTAGATGCAGGCGTAGTCCTCGATCTGCTCGCCGAAGCGCGAGTTCTCGTGCCCCTCCTTGAAGACCAGGCCCCAGTGGCGGTTGTAGCCGTGCTCGACCTCGCCCTCGAGCAGGGCGATGCGGGCGTCGGCGTCGCGGTGGGCCCGCCGCAGCAGCTCCAGGTCGGCCTTGGCGGTGCGCCGCTGCTCCTCCAGGGAAGCCCGCTCGGGCTCCGGCGGGTCCTCCCGCTCCAGCCGCCGCTCGACGGCGTTGAGCGCGCCGCGGTGCGCCGAGAGCTCGTCGCCGAGCCGCGCCCGGATCTCCTCCAGCCGGGCCATCTCCTCCAGCGCGTCGCGCTTCTCGTCGAGCCAGGCCAGCTCGCGCTCCAGCTCCTCCACCACCATGCAGGTGCGCCAGAGGGAGTCGCGGCGGGAGCGCAGGATGTCGCCGTAGATGTGGTCGCCGACGTACAGGATCCGCTCCCCGCCCACGCCGGCCAGCCTCTCCAGCTCGGCCAGCGAGCCGCCCTGGTAGATGCTGCCGCGCTCCAGGCTCCGGGCCTCGCCCAGCGGCGCGCCGTCGGGGCCGAGCTCGAGGATGGGGCGCTTCTCCGAGAAGAAGCCCGGCTTCCGGGCGGCGGTGACCACGAAGTCGAAGTAGTTCCGCCAGCTCGGGTACTCGGGGAGCACGCCGTCGAGGACGTGGGCCATCACCACGTCGGTGTAGTCCCAGGCCGAGTTGGTGAGCAGGAAGAGCTTCTTCCCGCCGGAGCGGAGCTTGTGGAGCGCGGGCCCGAGGTCCAGGTCGCGGATGACGAAGCGACCCATGTCGGCGCGCACCAGGTCCTTGAGCGAGCCGTCGGCGTGGACCTGGTCGATGGTGGTGCGGATGTCGTCGTAGACGCGGGCGTAGTCGCCGGTGCGGCCCTCGGCCTCCAGCGCGTCGACGATCCCGGCGAAGAGGCAGGCCTCGGGGAGCGAGAACAGGGTGTCGAGCCAGGCGAAGCGGGGGAGGGAGAGGTGGATCTTCTCCTCGCGGTAGAGCCGCTTGATCTCGTCCGAGGCCAGGGGGCGCGTGCCGTGGAAGCAGCGCCCCACGTGGTTGTGCCGGTCCATCTTGAAGATGTTGCCGGTCTGCTTGTCCATGACCAGGCCGCGGATGACGAACTCCGCGTCGTAGGCCATGTCGCGCAGCCGGGCGGGGTAGCCGAGCCGATCCACCAGGCGGTCGCGCGTCAGCTCGAAGGCCAGCCCCTCCACCGGCCCGAGCCGGTAGATGGCGAGCGTGTAGTCCATGTCGAAGCCGACCGCCTGGATCCGGTCCATCCGCAGGTTGCGGTTCACGAAGATCTGGCGCGTGCGCGGCACCTCGCGGCCCACCCCCCCGCTCGCCAGGAGGGCCCGCACCGCGGGGTCGGCCCAGGAGGTGCCCGGGGCGGCCCGCCGGTCGTTGGTTCTC
>DATIFE010000134.1:0-23992 GCA_035455425.1 Anaeromyxobacteraceae bacterium
ACATCGACGGGATGGACTACTACGTCGCGGAGGCGATCCTCGACGGCGGATTCCGCCCCCGGATCTTCGCCGTCGAGTACAACTCCGTCTTCGGGGCCGAGCGCAGCCTGACCGTCGCCTACCGCCCCGACTTCGTCTTCAGCCAGGCCCACCCCACCCAGCTCTGGTACGGCGTCTCCATCGCCGGCTGGCGCCGGTTCTTCGAGCGCCGGGGCTACCGGTTCGTGACCGTGGACCGGAACGGCGTCAACGCCTTCTTCGCCGACCCGGCCTTCTTCGACCCCGCCTTCCTCGACGGGGTGAAGGGGCTGCCCTTCGCCGAGAACCTCTACCAGTACCGGAAGTTCCAGAGGCCGAGTGAGGAGCAGTTTGCGCTCATCGCCGATCAGCCGTTCGTCTCCATCTGAGGGCGCCGGGGAGGTCCGGGGGGCCGCCGGGTGAGGACCGCCCTGGTCACCGGGATCTCGGGCCAGGACGGATCGCACCTGGCCGAGCTCCTGCTCGGCCGCGGGTACCGGGTGGTCGGCACCACGCGGGACGCCGCCCGGCCGCTGCCGGCCGGGCTCGGCGAGCGGGTGGAGCTGGCCGCGGTCGACATGCTGGACGGGCGGAGGATGGCGGAGGTGCTGGCGCGCCACCGGCCCGACGAGGTCTACAACCTGGCCGCCTGCACCTCGGGCGAGGGCCAGTTCGACGACGCCGCCGAGATCGGCCGGGTGAACGGCCTCGCGGTGAGCGTGCTCCTCGAGGCCATCCGCCAGGTCGACCCTCGCATCCGCTTCTGCCAGGCGTCCAGCTCCGAGATGTTCGGCGACGCCGCCGAGAGCCCGCAGTCGGAGGAGACGCCCTTCCGCCCGCGCAGCTTCTACGGCGCCGCCAAGCTCTACGCCCACTTCATGGTGCGCGCCTTCCGGCGGCGCCACGGCCTGTTCGCCGCCTCGGCCATCCTGTTCAACCACGAGGGCCCGCGCCGCGGGCCGGGGTTCGTCACCCGCAAGGTCACCAGCCAGGTGGCCCGCATCAAGATGGGCCTGGCCGCCGAGCTGCGCCTCGGCGACCTCGACGCCCGCCGCGACTGGGGGTACGCCGGCGACCACGTCCGGGGCATGTGGCTCATGCTGCAGCAGGACGCCGCCGACGACTTCGTGCTGGCCACGGGCGAGACCCACTCCGTGCGCGAGCTGTGCCAGCGGGCCTTCGGGCACGTGGGGCTCGACTACCGCCACCACGTGCGCGAGGATGCCGCCGCCTTCCGGCCCCCCGATCCGGTCCAGCTGGTGGGGAACCCGGCCAAGGCCCGGGCCTTGCTCGGCTGGTCGGCGGAGATCCGCTTCGGCGAGCTGGTGGACATGATGGTGGACGCCGATCTCCGCCTCCTCCAGGGAGCGGGCGGCGCCTGATGGGGCGGGAGACCATGGTCCAGCGAATCGAGAGGTGCCGCATCTGCGGCAATCCCCGGCTGGAGCCGGTGCTGGACCTCGGGGAGCAGGCGCTCACCGGCGTCTTCCCGCGCAGCAGGGGCGCGCCCGTGACCCGGGGCCCGCTCCGCCTGGTGCGCTGCGCCGGGGGCGAGGAGACCTGCGGGCTGCTGCAGCTCGAGCACTCCTACGACCTCTCGGAGATGTACGGGGAGAACTACGGCTACCGCTCCGGGCTCAACCCCAGCATGGTGGAGCACCTGCGCGGCAAGGTGGCCCGCATCCTCCGCCAGGTGACGCCCGGGCCGGGCGAGCTGGTGGTGGACATCGGCAGCAACGACGCCACCACGCTGCGGGCCTACCCGGCTGGCCCGCTGCTCGTCGGCATCGACCCGACCGGCGCCAAGTTCAGGAGCTTCTACCCGCCCGAGGTGGCGCTCATCCCGGAGTTCTTCTCCTCGAAGCTGCTGCGGGAGCGGTTTCCCGGGAAGCGGGCCAGGGTGGTCACCTCCTTCTCCATGTTCTACGACCTCCCGGACCCGATGGGATTCATGGGCCAGGTCCGCGAGGTGCTGGCGGACGACGGCATCTGGGTCTTCGAGCAGAGCTACATGCCCACCATGCTGGAGAGGCGCTCCTACGACACCGTGTGTCACGAGCACCTGGAGTTCTACGCGCTCCGGCAGATCCGCTGGATGGCCGATCGGGTCGGCCTGGAGGTGGTCGACGTCGAGCTCAACGACGTGAACGGGGGCAGCTCCTCGGTGACCGTCGCCCCGGCCGGGAGCGGGAGGCCCGCGTCCCCCTCCGTGGAGCAGCTGCTCGACCGGGAGCGCCAGGCGGGCCTCGGCGGCCCCGGGCCCTACCGGGCCTTCGCCCGGGCCACCGCCGAGGCGAGGCGCGAGCTCCTCGGCTTCCTCTCCGACGCCCGGGCGCGCGGGAAGACGGTGGCCGCCCTGGGGGCCTCCACCAAGGGCAACGTCATCCTCCAGTACTGCGGCCTGACCGAGCGGGAGATCTCCTGCATCGGGGAGGTGAACCCCGACAAGTTCGGCTGCTTCACGCCGGGCGGGGAGATCCCCATCGTCCCGGAGGCGGAGCTGCTGGCCCGGAACCCCGACTACCTGGTGGTCCTGCCCTGGCACTTCCGCAGGTTCTTCGAGTCGAGCCCCCGATACGCCGGCCGCAACCTGGTCTTCCCCCTGCCGCGGCTGGAGGTGGTCTCCCGCCCGCCCGCCTGACTCCGCGGCTACGCCGGCCGCAGGAACCGCGCCAGCACCCGCTTCTCGCCCACCGAGAAGAACGAGACCGTCACCTTGGCGTCGCGCCCCGACCCGTCGGCCGAGAGCACCAGCCCCTCGCCGAAGGCCGGGTGGAGCACGCGGGTTCCGCGGGAGAGGCCGCCGCCCTCGGTCTGGTCGAAGCCGTAGTCGATGGCGATCTCGCCCCGGGTGGCGCCGGGCAGGGGCTCGTGGTCGAGCTCGATGTGGGGCTCCCCGGGGAGCGCGCCCGGGTGGCGCCGGATCACCGGCCCCCGCGGCGCCGCGGGAACGGCCCTGGAGGGCAGGCCGAAGAGCTCGGGCGGCAGGTCGCCGAGGAAGCGCGAGGGCTCGGTGGACCGGAAGGACGGCCCGGCCTCGCCGTAGGCCATGCGGCGGCGGGCCAGCGAGAGCACCAGTTGGTGGCGCGCGCGGGTCATGCCCACGTAGCAGAGCCTTCGCTCCTCGTCGAGGGCCGCCGCCCGCTCGGGAGCCGTGGCCTCGCGCCAGGGCCGCTCGTAGGGGAGCATCCCCTCCTCCATCCCGGCGAGGAACACGGCGTCGAACTCCAGCCCCTTGGCGGCGTGGAGCGTCATGAGCGCCACCCGGCCCTCGGGCGTCGGGCCGTCGGCCTCGCCCAGGAGCGCGATCTGCTCGAGGAAGCGGGCCAGCGGGGGCGGCACCGGCTCCTCCGGGTCTGCCGGCGGGGGCGCCTCGCGGGAGGCCTCGTCGAACTCGCGCGCCGCGGCCACCAGCTCGAGCAGGTTCTCGGCCCGCTCCACCGACTCGTCGGTCCCCTCGACCCGGAGACGCTCCACCAGCCCGGTCCCCTCGAGCACCGCCTCCACCGCCGCCTCGGCCGAGAGCTCGCCCACCCGGGCGTGGAGGCCGGCCACCAGGTCGCGGAACCCGGCGAGCCCCCGCCGGGCCTGGGGCTTCAGGTCCGGGACCTCGTCGAGGGCGGCCAGCGCCTCGAAGAGCGAGAGCCCGCGCCCGGCGGCGTGCGCCTCGATCCGCTCCAGGGTCCTCTCGCCGATCTTGCGCGAGGGCCGGTTCACCACCCGGAGGAGGTCGAGGTCGCTGCGCGGCTCGAGCGCCAGGCGCAGGTAGGAGGCCGCGTCCTTCACCTCGGCGCGCTCGTAGAAGCTCTGGCCGCGGACGATGACGTAGGGGACGCGCGCGGCCCGCAGCGCCGACTCGACCGGCCGGCTCTGGGCGTTCACCCGGTAGAGGACGGCGATCTCGTCCCAGCCGATCCCGTTCCCGTGCGCCGCGGCCAGCGCCCGGGCCAGGCGCTCCCCCTCCTGGTGCTCGTCGTCGGAGACCAGCAGCTGGAGGGGCGCGCCGCCCTGCCGCTCGGTCCAGAGCCGCTTCTCCCGCCGGCGCGCCGCCCTGGCGATGACCGCGTGGGCCGCGTCGAGGATGAAGCGCGTCGAGCGGTAGTTCTGCTCCAGCTTCACCACCCGTGCGCCGGGGAAGTCCTTCTCGAAGTCGAGGATGTTCCGGACGTCGGCGCCGCGCCAGCGGTAGATGGCCTGGTCGTCGTCGCCCACGGCGCAGACGTTCCGGCTCTCGCCGGCCAGGATCCGCACCAGGCGGTACTGGGCCGCGTTGGTGTCCTGGAACTCGTCCACCAGCACGTGCCGGAAGCGGGACGACCAGCGCGCCCGCAGCGCCGGGTCGGCGTCGAGGAGCCGGAGCGGCCGCGAGAGCAGGTCGCCGAAGTCCACCGCCCCGGCGCGGGAGAGGGCCCGCTGGTAGCGCCGCCAGATCTCGAGCGCCGCCCGCGTCTCCGGATCGGCCTCTCCGGCCTCCACATCGCCGGGGCCGCGGCCGTCGTTCTTCCAGCGGTCGATGCGGGAGAGCACCTCGCGCGGCCCGAGGAGGTCGATCCGGGCCTCCGCCAGGAGCCGCTTCACCAGGGCCATCTGGTCGCCGTCGTCGTAGATGGGGAAGGAGGGCGAGAGGCCGGCGGCTCCCGCCTCGCGGCGGAGGAAGCGCGCCCCGAAGGCGTGGAAGGTGGACACCCAGCACTGGCCCGCCTCGGGGCCGAGGAGCGCCTCGAGCCGCTCCCGCATCTCCCCGGCCGCCTTGTTGGTGAAGGTGACGCAGAGGACGTGCCAGGGGGCGACGCCGCGGTCGCGGATCAGGTGGGCCACCCGGTGGACGATGACCCGCGTCTTCCCCGAGCCCGCCCCGGCCAGGACCAGGAGCGGCCCGTCGCCGTGCCGCACGGCCTCCCGCTGGGCGTCGTTCAGGGGATCGAGGACGGGATCGGACATCGCCGGAGCACCCCGGAACATAACCGATGTCCGGCCCGCCGGCCGGCCGCGCGCCCGGGCCCGTGGGATACTGCGCCGCATGGCGCCTCCGGTCCGCATCGCCGCGCTCGGCGGCCTGGGCGAGGTGGGGATGAACTGCATGGCGGTGGAGTGCGAGGGCCGCATCGCGGTGGTGGACTGCGGCCTCCTCTTCCCCGACGAGCCCCTGGGCGTCGACGTCGTGCTGCCGGACCTCTCCTGGCTCCGCGAGCGCGCCGCGCAGGTGGGCGCGGTCTACCTCACCCACGGCCACGAGGACCACGTCGGCGCGCTGCCGGTGCTGCTCCGCGACCTGCGGGTCCCGGTCTTCGGCCCGCGCTTCGCGCTGGCGCTGCTGCGGCGCCGCCTGGAGGAGGCCGGGGTCGAGGCCGACCTGCGCGAGGTCGCGCCCGGCGACGTCCGCCCCGCCGGCGAGGGCTCGCCCCTCGCCGCCGAGTTCCTGGCGGTGGCCCACTCCATCCCCGACGCCTGCGGCCTGGCCCTCTCCACCCCGCAGGGCACGCTGCTCCACTCGGGCGACTTCAAGATCGACGACCGGCCGGTCGCCGGCCCCCCCACCGACCTGGCCCGCATCGAGGCGCTGGGGCGCTCGGGGGTGCGCCTGCTGCTCTCCGACTCCACCAACGCCGAGAGGCCGGGCCGCTCCCCCTCCGAGTCGTCGGTGCGGGAGGGGCTCGACGCCGCCTTCGACCGGGTGCCGGGCCGGGTGCTCGTCGCCTGCTTCGCCTCCAACGTCCACCGGATCCAGCAGGTGGCCGACGCGGCCCGGGCCACCGGCCGGCGCCTGGCGCCGATGGGCCGGGCCATGGAGGAGAACGTCCGCCTGGCCCTCTCCCTGGGCTACCTCTCCTTCCCGCCCTGGCAGCTCTGCTCGCTGGCCGAGGTGCGCCAGGCGCCGCCCGCCGAGAGCTGCGTGCTGGTCTCGGGCACCCAGGGCGAGCCCCGCAGCGCGCTGGCGCGCCTGGCGCGCGGCGAGCACCCGGAGCTGTCCATCCGGCCGGGCGACCGGGTGATCTTCTCGAGCCGGCTCATCCCCGGCAACGAGCGGGCGCTGCACCAGGTGATGAACGACCTGGCGCGCGCCGGGGCCGAGGTCCTGCACGAGCAGGAGCCCCCGCTCCACGCCACCGGGCACGCCCACGAGGAGGAGCAGCGCCAGCTCATCCGGCTGGCGCGGCCCGGGGCCTTCCTCCCCATCCACGGCGAGTACCGGCAGCTGGCGCGCCACGCGGCCCACGCGGCCGCCGAGGGGGTGGCGACGCGGCTGCTGGCGTCCGACGGCGACGTGGTCGAGATCGCCGACTCCGGGATCCGGGTCGCCGCCGGCGAGGTGCCGGCCGGGCGCGTCTACGCCGACCGGGACGCGCTGGGGCGGGACGTCGCCGAGATGGTGGTGCGCGGCCGGCGCCTGCTCGCCGAGGCGGGGCTGGTGCTGTGCGTCCTGGCGGTGGACAGGGGCACCGGCGCGGTGGTACGCGGACCGGAGCTGTTCGCGGTGGGGGTGGCCGGCTTCGACGGCGCGGCGGACGCCATCCGGGCCGAGGCGCTGGCCGCGCTCGCCGAGATGAGCGGCCCGGCGCGCGAGGACGCGGCCGAGGTGCAGGAGGTGCTCCGGGCCGCGGTGCGGCGCTGGTTCCGGCGCGAGGGGCTGCGCCGTCCCGCCGTGCTGCCGGTGGTGCTGGAGCTGTGACGCGGGACGGACGGAGGAAGGGACATGCCCAGCTTCGACGTGGTCTCCGAGCTCGACATGATGGAGGTGGAGAACGCCGTCAACCAGGCGCGCAAGGAGATCCTGCAGCGCTACGACTTCAAGGGCACGGGCACCGACCTGGAGCGGCAGGCGGACGGGGGCATCCTGGTCAAGGCCAACGCCGAGGGCCGGGCCGACGCGGCGCGCACCGTCCTCATGGAGAAGCTGGCCAAGCGCGGCGTCCCGCTCGAGGGGCTCGACCCCCAGAAGGTGGAGCCGGCCGCCGGCGGCAACGTGAAGCAGCTCGTCAAGCTGCGCCGGGGGCTGAAGCAGGAGGACGCGAAGAAGATCGCCGCGCTGGTGAAGGAGACCGGCCTCAAGGTCCAGGCCTCGATCCAGGGCGAGAAGGTGCGGATCAGCGGCAAGAAGAAGGACGACCTGCAGGCCTGCATGCAGCGGATCCGCGCCGCCGGGCTCGGCATCCCCATCCAGTTCCAGAACTTCGTGGATTGAGTCAGCCGATGCGGTGGGCCACCCGCCCGTCCGCGCCGACGGCGACCGCCAGCGGCACCACCGCCACCCCGTACTTCCGCGCCAGGTCGGGGCGCTTCGAGACGTCGACCAGGACCGGCTCCCGCCCCTCGGCCTCGAGCCGGCGGCGCAGCGTCTGGCAGTCGGAGCACAGCGGATGGGTGAACTGGATCACGGCCTCGCGGCCGGGCGCCGCGCCCAGCTCCTCGAGGTCCACCCGCTCGAAGGTCCGGCCGCGCACCCCGCGCAGGCGGGCGGCGACGCGGTAGGCGGCGCAGCCGGTGCAGAAGCCGGTGACGGCGGCGAGCAGCGCCAGGGCCGCCACCAGGATCGCCAGCCCGTCGCCGATCCGGTGGGCGCCGAGCGCGTGGGCCACCGTGGCCACCCAGAGGCAGACCGAGCCGAGCTGGTTGGCGAAGCGGGGCGGCCGCGAGTCCTCGAGCGGGCCCTCGCCGAAGCGCGGCTGGACGAAGGCGAAGTAGAAGCGGCAGGCGAGGCACCACCGGCGGCCGAAGGCCAGCGTCAGCGTGAGCTGGAGCGCCGGGAGCGCCAGAATCGGCCAGAAGCCGGTGGCCAGCGCCAGCGCGGCCAGCAGGCCGATGACCGCCTGGTTGAAGCGCGGGGCGCGCGCGTCGATGACCTGCAGGTCGCGGTAGGGGTCGGCGGTGGGAAGGGCCATGGTGCGCCTCCGGGCGGCTTCATCCGTTATAACGGACGCGACTCCGGGCGCGCAATCCTCCCCCGGAAGGCATTGCCGAGACGGATCGACCGGTTACGGGATCCCGCTTGGGGCGGTCGGATTTGCGGCGGCCCTTCCGCCCTGGTAGATCCCGGCGCTCTCCATGGGGACCAAGGTCTACATGCACACCCTCGGCTGCCCGAAGAACCGGGTGGACTCCGAGGTCATGCTGGGCGCGCTCCAGGGCGCCGGCTTCCAGCTCGTCCCGGAGCCGGAGCGGGCCGAGGTCATCGTGGTCAACACCTGCGGCTTCATCGAGAGCGCCAAGGAGGAGTCGGTCGAGGCCATCGTCGAGCTGGCCGAGCACCGGCGCCAGGGGAGCTGCCGCAAGCTGGTGGTGGCCGGCTGCCTCACCCAGCGCTACCACGCCGAGCTGGCGCGCGAGCTCCCCGAGGTGGACCACTTCGTCGGCACCGGCGCCTACCAGGAGATCGCCCGCATCGTCTCCGACGCCCAGGCGAAGCGCATCGTGGTGCCCGACCCGGACTTCGTCCACGACGCCTCGACGCCGCGGGTGAGCTCGATGCCGGCCCACACCGCCTACCTCAAGATCGCCGAGGGCTGCGACAACGCCTGCGCCTTCTGCATCATCCCCCGGCTCCGTGGCCCGCAGCGCTCCCGCCCGGTGGCCGACCTGGTCGCCGAGGCGGAGGCGCTCGCCTCCCGGGGGGCGGTGGAGCTCTCGCTCGTGGCCCAGGACCTGACCGCCTACGGCCAGGACCTGCCGGGCCGGGTGCGCCTCCAGGACCTCCTGCCCGAGCTGTGCCGGGTGGACGGCATCCGCTGGATCCGCCTCCACTACGCCTACCCCCGCGACTTCCCCGACGCGCTCATCGAGGTGATGGCCCGGGAGGAGAAGATCGCCAAGTACCTCGACATGCCGCTGCAGCACTCCTCGGACCGGCTCCTGCGGGCCATGAGGCGCGGGCGGCCCAGCCGGTACCTGCGGGACCTGCTGGCCCGGATCCGCGACGGCGTGCCCGGCATCGCCCTGCGGACCGCCCTCATCGTCGGGCTGCCGGGCGAGACCGAGGAGGACTTCGAGGACCTGCTGGCCTTCGTCCGGGAGCAGCGCTTCGAGCGCCTCGGGGTCTTCGAGTACTCGCGCGAGGAGGGGACGCCGGCGGCGGAGATGGACCGGCAGGTCCCGGCCCGCGTGAAGCGGGAGCGCCGGGAGGCGGTCATGGCGCTGCAGAACGGCATCGCCCGGGAGCAGCAGCGGGTCCTGGTCGGCCGCCGCCTCGAGGTGCTGGTGGAGGGCAGGGCCGAGGAGACCGAGGATCTGCTGGCGGGCCGCCACGCGCAGCAGGCCCCGGAGATCGACGGGATCACCTACCTGAACGAGGGCGTGGCCTACCCGGGGGAGATCGTCACCGTCGAGATCACCGACGCCCACGACTACGACCTGGTGGGCCGGGTGGTGGCCCGCGACGAGCGGCGCGCCGGGCGCCGCCTGCCGGCGGCCCGGCCGGCCCCGGCGGGGAAGCGGCTGCGCGTGCTGCCCTGAGCGCCGCGGCTAGCGGCCGGGCGGGGCCAGCCGGTGCGCGCCCTCGGGAATCGTCACCTCGAAGGCCGAGTCGGGGAGGCCGGCGTTGCGCCGGATCGCCGAGAGCCGGACCTCGTTCAGGTTCCCCTGGGCGTCCCGGACCCGCGTGGCGGTGACCTCCCCGGAGGCCCCCACCTCCAGCGCCACCGACTCGACCCGCGGATCGGGCTTCCGGGGCCGCAGCAGGAGCCAGCCCCGGGAATCGAGGGAGAGGTGGAACTCGCGGGCCAGGCTCCCCGTGCCCAGCAGGAAGGTCACCGCGGCGCTCATGGCGGTGGCGTCGAAGCGGTCGTCGACGAAGGCCTGGTTCGCCTCCGGCTCCCACTGCACCAGCCGCGAGCCCACCAGGGCCACCGTCTTCCGCTCCGGCTCCTGGTAGTCCCAGCGCATCCGGCCCGGCTTCTTCACCCGCAGCGTCCCCCTCGACACCTGCTTCCGGCCGAAGGCGGCGTAGGTGTAGGTCTGCTCGAAGCGCGCCTCGAGGTCGCGGGTCCCCTCGTAGAAGCCCTGCACCCGGCGGGCGACCGCGGCCGCGTCGGGCGCGGCCAGCGCGAGGGCGAGGAGCGGGACGAGCACGGCCGGAACCATATACCATCGACGGACCGCCGCTTCCCTCCATTCACGGAGCGCCGATGGCCACCCTCGAGTTCTTCTACGACTTCACCTCGCCCTACAGCTACCTGGCCTCGACCCGGGTGGAGGACCTGGCGCACCGCACCGGCGCCGCGCTGCGGTGGCGGCCCTTCCTCCTCGGCGGCGTGTTCAAGGCCACCGGCAACCGGGCTCCCATCGAGGTGCAGGCCAAGGGGAAGAACATGTTCCTCGACCTGCAGCGCTGGGCGACGCGGCTCGGCGTGCCCTACCGCTGGCCGCCGGTCTTCCCCGTCCCCTCGATCCTGGCGCTCCGCGCGGCGCTGGCCGCCGACGGGGAGGGCCTGGTGGTGCCCTTCACCCACGCCGTCTTCCGCGCCGTCTGGGCCGAGGGCCGGGAGATCGGGACCCCGGAGCAGCTCGTCCCGGTGCTCGACGCCGCCGGGCTCGACGGCCCCCGGCTGGTGGCCGCGGCGCCGGCCATGAAGGAGGCGCTCATCCGGCAGACGCAGGAGGCGGTGGACCGGGGCGCCTTCGGGGCGCCGGCCTTCTTCGTGGGGGACGAGCTCTTCACCGGGAACGACCGGATGGACTTCGTGGAGGAGGCGTTGCGGCGAGGGGGGCCGTAGCAGGCCGGCCCCCCTCCGCCTCCCGCCTTGATCTGCGGCCGGGCATGGGCGATCCTCCCCCGCCTCGTGACCCGTGCCCTCGCCCCCGCCGCGCTGCTCGCGCTCGCGCTCGCCGCCGCCGGCTGCGCCACCCCCTGCGAGGAGCTGGGGCGGCGCATCTGCGCCTGCCAGACCACCGGCACGGCCCGCGACGCCTGCTACCGCGCCGTCCGCAGCTCGGTGCAGTCGGCCAGGGCCAGCGAGGCCCAGCAGGACCAGTGCGACGCGCTCCTCTCCACCTGCCGCAACCCGGACCACGACCCGACGGCCTGCGACTGGATGACGACCGCCGAGGGCAAGCAGGCCTGCGGCCTGGCCTACCCGTAGCCGGCGCGCCCCGTCAGGCGAGGCCCAGGATCCGCCGCAGCCCGCCGGCCCGCTCCACCGGCCCCTCGAAGACGCCGGCGATCTCCTTCCCACAGGCGGCGCAACGGCTGCCGCGGAGCCGCACGGCGCGGATGGCGTACCAGTCCCGCTCGATCACCGCCGCGCCGCACCCGGGGCAGAAGGTGGTCTGCCCCTCCCGGTCGCGCACGTTGCCGGTGTAGACGTAGGCCAGCCCCTCGGAGCGGGCGATGGCGCGGGCGCGGGTGAGGGTCGCCGGCGGCGTGGGCGGCCGGTCGAGCATCTTGAAGTCCGGGTGGAAGGCCGAGAAGTGCAGCGGCACCTCGGGCCCCATGTGCTGGCGGACCCAGCGGGCCAGCGCCCGCGTCTCCTCGGGGTCGTCGTTCAGGCCGGGGATGACCAGGTTCGTCACCTCCACCCAGACCCGGGTCTCCCGCGCCAGCCACTCGAGCGTGTCCAGCACCGGGGCCAGGTGCGAGAGGGTGACCTTGGCGTAGAACTGCTCGGTGAAGCCCTTGAGGTCGACGTTGGCCGCGTCCATGTGGGCGAAGATCTCGGCGCGCGCCGCCGGCGAGACGTAGCCCGAGGTGACGAAGATGGTCCGCAGCCCCCGCCGCCGAGCCTCCTGGGCCACGTCGATGGCCCACTCGGCCCAGATGATCGGGTCGTTGTAGGTGAAGGCCACCGAGCGGCAGCCCTCGGCCACCGCCAGGTCCACCACCTCCCCGGGGTCGTGGACCACCGAGGCCCGGTCGACCATCCGCGCCTTGGAGATGTCCCAGTTCTGGCAGAAGCGGCAGCCCAGGTTGCAGCCGGCGGTGCCGAAGGAGAGCGCGCTGGTCCCGGGGAGGAAGTGGTTGAGCGGCTTCTTCTCCACCGGGTCGGCGGCGAAGCCGGTGGAGCGCCCGTAGGCCAGCGAGACCATCCGCCCGCCCTGGTTCTGGCGGACGAAGCAGAACCCCGCCTGCCCGTCGGCCAGGCGGCAGTCCCGGGGGCAGAGGGTGCAGCGCAGCCGCCCGTCCGGCTCGACCTCGAAGTAGCGCGCCAGGTAGGCCACGGCCATCAGGTTAGCGCCGCAGCTGGCCTCCTTCATAGCGGCCGAATGCCTTCACCAGGCCCTCCCGCGTCACCTTGCCGCGGAAGGTCACCTGGAAGCGGACGGTGGGCCCCTCGCCGGAGAACCGGACGTTGCCCCGGAGGGGCTCGCCCGGCTCGCTCGACTGGCCGGCGTAGAGGAAGGGCTCGCCCGGGCGAGGCGCATCGCCCCACAGGTCGAGCTGGCTCTCGCGCTCCTCCGCCGGCCCCATGCGCGTCCAGCCCGCGTAGAAGGCGTAGTGGCCGGCGTACTGGTACGAGGAGGGGTAGACGAACGGGTCCCGGGTGCAGCCGGGCGGATCGGAGAGGGCCCGGCAGCTCTCCCGGGCCGCGGCCCGGGCCTGCTCCCCCAGGCTGCGCCCGGCGTGGAAGCGCGACACGGTGACGCTGCCCGCCAGGAGCCGCGGCGTGCGCATCTCCACGGCGAAGCCCAGCAGCAGGGCGGTCCCGAGCGCCGCCTGTGCGCCCGCGAGCCCGAGCCCCAGCCGCGGCGTCCGGCGCGCCAGGAAGGCCCCCGCCAGCGCCGCCAGGCCCGGGTAGGCGAGCTCCGGCCAGTTGGCCTCCACCTTGCCCCGCATCGCCGACCAGGTCGTCACCGCGAAGGTCGTGAGCACCAGGGCGGCGACGCGCCGCTCCGGCGAGGTGCGGGCCCTCGCCGCCAGCCACAGGCCCAGCGCCAGCGAGACCAGGCCCGCCCCCCCGAGCTGCCCGCCCAGGTACTCGGCGAAGTCGCGCAGCGACCCGCCGCCGCGGAAGCCGTGGCGGAGCTGGAAGGCGATGGCCACGAAGCCGTGGGACGCGTTCCAGAGCAGGTTCGGCGAGAAGACGAGCACCGCCACCGCTCCGCCGAGCCACGGCCAGGGGGTGCGCAGCTCCCGCCGCAGCTCGACGTCCCAGGCGACGAGGAGGACCAGCGCCGGGGCGAGCAGGGCGGCGGTGTACTTGCCGAGCAGGGCGAAGCCCACCGCGGCGCCGGCCCAGGGCCAGCGGGTGCCGCGGGCGCGCGCCAGGAGCCAGAGCGAGGCGGCGGTCCCGGCCACCACCGGTCCGTCGGGAAGCGCCATGGCGCCGGCGAGGTGCAGCATGGGGGCGCTGGCGGCGAGGAGGGCCGCCAGGACCGGGGCCCGCTCGGAGCGCTCGATCTCGAAGGCCGCCAGCGCCGTGAAGACCACCGCCAGCCCCCCGAGCAGGAGGAAGGGGAGCCGGACCCCGATCTCGCCCCCGAGGAGCCGCGACGAGAGCGCGATGAGCCAGGCGACCATGGGGGGATGGTCGAAGTAGCCGGCCGCCGGGCGGGTGGACCAGAGCCAGTAGTAGGCCTCGTCGGTGTAGAGGTCGAGGCCGCTGAAGGCCACCGCCCGCAGGAGCGCGGCGGCGGCGGCGATGGCGATCACGGCAGCCCAGGTCCGGCGCGGCACCGCGGCATCCTACCGGAAGGGCCGATCCCCGGCCGCCGATCCCGGCCCCGGGGCCGGCCCGGGGGCGGGCGCCGCCCGAGCGGAGGATGTCCCACGCCCTCCGCTCTTGCGGAGGCGCCGTTCCGGCCCTAGATTCACGGGACTGGAGAGCACCCGTGACCTTTCGTGAAGCCGTGGCACGGCGCGTCCTGGTGTTCGACGGCGCCATGGGCACCCAGATCCAGGGCCACCAGCTCAAGGCGACCGAGTTCGGCGGCCAGGAGGGGGCCAACGACCTCCTCACCCTCACCCGCCCCGACCTGATCGAGGAGATCCACGCCCGCTACTTCGCCGCCGGGTGCGACGCCGTCGAGACCAACACCTTCGGCTCCTCGCGCCTCAAGCTCGACGAGTACGGGCTCGGCCACCGCACCTACGAGGTGAACCTCAAGGCGGCCATCAACGCCCGCCGCGCCGCCGCCCGCTTCTCGACCCCGGAGCGCCCCCGCTTCGTCGCCGGCTCCATCGGCCCCACCGGGATGCTCCCCTCGGCCTCCGACCCGGCGCTCTCCAACGTCACCCCCGACGCGCTGGAGCGCATCTTCCAGGAGCAGGCCCGCGGCCTGGTGGAGGGCGGCGTCGACGCCATCGTGGTGGAGACCCAGCAGGACGTGCTCGAGCTGCGGGCCGCGGTGCTGGGCGCCGACGCGGCGCGGAGGGAGGCGCTCCGCGACGTGTTCCTCATCGCCCAGCCCACCCTCATCGACCAGAACGGCCGCATGCTGCTGGGCACCGACATCGCCAGCGTGCTGGCCACGCTGGAGCGGCTGCCGGTGGACGCGGTGGGGATCAACTGCTCCACCGGCCCCGCCGAGATGCGGGAGAGCGTCCGCATCCTCTGCGAGCGCTCCAGCCACCCGGTCTCGGTGATGCCCAACGCCGGCATGCCCGAGAACGTCGAGGGGCGGGCCGTCTACAAGCTCTCGCCCGAGGCCCTGGCCGAGGCGCTCCTCGAGTTCGCCCGGGACCTGGGGGTCTCCATCGTCGGCGGCTGCTGCGGCACCACGCCGGAGCACATGCGGCTGGTGGCGGAGCGCATCGCCCGCCTCGGCGCCCCGCCCCGCCCGCGCCCGCCGCCCCTGCCGCACCTCTCCAGCGCCATGAAGGCCGTGCCGCTCGACCTCGAGCCCCGCCCGCTGGTGGTCGGCGAGCGGGTCAACGCCCAGGGCTCGCGGAAGGTGAAGGAGCTGCTGCTCGCCGACGACTACGAGGGCGTGCTGCGCATCGCCCGCGAGCAGGTGGAGGCCGGGGCCCAGGTGCTCGACGTCTGCGTGGCCATGAACGAGCGCGACGACGAGGCGGCCCAGATGCGCACCGTGGTCAAGCTCCTGGCCCAGCGGGTGGACGCGGCGGTGATGATCGACTCCACCGAGCGCGACGTGGTCGAGGCGGCGCTCAAGGTCTACCCCGGGCGCTGCATCGTCAACTCGATCAATCTGGAGAAGCACGGCGAGCGGGTGAAGAACGTCCTGCCGCTGGTGCGCCGCTACGGCGCGGCGGCCGTGGCCATGACCATCGACGAGAAGGGCATGGCGCTCACCGCCGAGCGCAAGGCGGAGATCGCCCGCCGCACCGTGGCGGTGGCGAGGGAGTACGGCGTCGAGCCCGCCTCGCTGGTCTTCGACCCGCTCACCTTCACCCTCGCCACCGGCGGCGAGGAGTACCGCCGCAGCGCCCTCGAGACGCTGGAGGGGATCCGGCGCATCAAGGCCGAGAACCCGGGGGTCTTCACCTGCCTCGGCGTCTCCAACGTGAGCTTCGGCCTGGCCCGGCCCGCCCGCGAGGTGCTGAACTCGGTCTTCCTCTTCCACGCGGTCAAGGCCGGGCTCGACCTGGCCATCGTCAACCCCAAGGACATCCGCGCCTACCCGCAGATCTCCGAGGAGGAGCGGCAGCTGGCCGAGGACCTGATCCTCGACCGGCGCGAGGACGCCCTCTCGCGGCTCATCGGCCACTTCGCCGGCAAGGCGGCCGGCCCGGCGGAGCGGCCCGAGGACCTCTACGCCGGCAAGACCACCGAGGAGCGGATCCACCTGCAGATCCTCCACCGGCGCGCCGAGGGCATCGAGGGCCTGCTCGACGAGGCGCTCCGGTCCCGGAGCGCGGTGGACCTCCTCAACTCGGTACTCCTCCCGGCGATGAAGGACGTGGGCGACCGCTTCGGCGCCGGCGAGCTGATCCTCCCCTTCGTCCTCCAGTCGGCCGAGGTGATGAAGAAGGCCGTGGCGCACCTGGAACAGTTCCTCGACAAGGTGGAGGGGGTCTCGAAGGGCAAGGTGGTGCTGGCCACCGTCTACGGCGACGTCCACGACATCGGCAAGAACCTGGTGAAGACCATCCTGCAGAACAACGGCTTCTCGGTCACGGACCTGGGGAAGCAGGTGCCGGTGGCCACCGTCATCGAGAAGGCCGTGGAGATCGAGGCCGACGCGGTGGGCCTGTCCGCGCTGCTGGTCTCCACCTCGAAGCAGATGCCCTACTGCGTCGAGGAGCTCGCCCGCCGCGGGCTCTCCTTCCCGGTGATCATCGGCGGCGCCGCCATCAACCGGAAGTTCGGCTACCGGGCCCTGTTCCTCGGCGACGGCTCGCCCTACCCCGGCGGCGTCTTCTACGCCAAGGACGCCTTCGAGGGGCTGGAGCTGGTGGAGCAGCTGGTGGTGCCGGAGCGCAAGGAGAAGCTCCGGGCCGCCGTGCTCTCCCGGGCGCTCGCCGCCCGGAACGCGCCGGCGGAGAGGCCCCTCCCCTCGCCGGGGCCGGCGCAGCGGAGCGCGGTCCGCCCCGCGGAGCGCGTGCCCGCGCCGCCGTTCTGGGGGGCCCGGGTGGTGCCGGCGGGGGACATCGCCCTCCAGGAGGTCTGGCCGTTCCTCGACCTCCCCGAGCTCTTCAAGCTGCAGTGGGGCGTGCGCTCCCGCGACAAGGCCGAGTACGAGCGCATGGTGCGGGAGGAGTTCGGGCCCAGGCTCGAGGCCCTCAAGGGCGAGTGCCTGGCCCACGGCTGGCTCAAGCCCCGGCTGGTGTACGGGTACTTCCCCTGCCACGCCGAGGGGAACGACCTCCTGGTGCTCGACCCGGTGCACCGCAAGGAGCCGCTGGCCCGGCTCTCCTTCCCCCGCCAGCCCGACGAGCGCTTCCTGTGCCTGGCCGACTACTTCCGCGGCGAGCCGGGCTCCGACGTGGTGGCCTTCCAGGTGGTCACGGTCGGCTCCGAGGCCTCGCGGCTCGCCGAGGAGTGGAACCGCAAGGGCGAGTACGCCCGCTCGCTCTACCTGCACGGCCTGGCGGTGGAGACGGCCGAGGCCCTGGCCGACTTCTGGCACGGGAGGGTGCGGCGGGAGCTCGGGCTCCCGGACGACCAGGGAAAGCGCTACTCGCCCGGCTACCCCGCCTGGCCGCGCCTGGAGGACCAGCGGGTCCTGTGGAAGCTGCTCGACCCGGAGCGCGCCATCGGGGTGTCGCTGACGTCGGCGGACCAGATGGACCCCGAGGCCTCCACCTCGGCCATCGTGCTGCACCACCCGGAGGCGGTCTACTACACCGTCCGCGAGGCGGCGGCCGCGTCGTCGTGACGTTCCGCCGCCGCCGGGGCTATTTCCCCGGCGCGAAGCGGCCCTTGAGGTCGAGGGGCAGCTTCAGGCCCCCGAAGCCGGCCGTGCCCTGGAGCGCCACGTCCAGCGGGTCCCCGGCGGCCGCCCGCCGCGCCGCCGCGCCGGCGGCCCCGAAGGAGAGGTGCACCGGGAGCACGGCCACGCCGCCCTTCCCGCCGGCGACCGCCGCCAGGGGGTGCGAGGCCCCCGCCACCACCTCGGCCCCGGCGACGCGCAGCCCGTAGGAGAGCGCTCCCAGGGGCAGCGCGAAGGCGTTGGGGTTCTGGATGGCCAGCTTCACGTCGAGGGTCAGGCCGCCGATCGAGATGTCGTGCACCGCGATTCCCTGGAGCGAGATCCGCGGCGGCCGCGGGGCGGGCACGCGCCCCTCGTGCGAGAAGGGGAGGCGGACCGGCCCCACCGGCGTCTCCAGGCCCGCCTCGCCCGAGATGCGCCACGAGAGGCTCTCCTTGGAGAAGAGCGACCCGAGGAGCGGCGGCACGTCAGCGTAGCGAACGCGCACCGGGAGATCGAGCGGGGCCGAGCCGCGCGAGGGGATGCGGATCCCGCCGGCGGCCGAGCCGGCGATCGCCTGGTGGCCCTCCACCTCGAGGCGGTAGTCGAGCCCCGAGAGCCGCAGGCCCACCGCGTTCGGGTTGTCGATCTGCCAGCGGAGCGCCAGGGTGACGCCCTCCAGGTCGGCCTCCCGGGGCTCCCAGCTCACGAAGGAGAGCCGCGGCCTCTCGAAGGAGGCACCGATCACCTTGCCCACCTCGGCACACCCGGCGAGCAGGAGGAGCAGTCCGAGGGCGATGGGTGCGGAGCGCATGTGGTTTCTCCGGGGTGGAGGCAGGATGCTACCGCGTCCCGCGACCGCGGGGCTCCCCGGCGTCGTCCACCGTCCTTCCACCGCTCCGTCCACCCGGTGATCCACGCTCCGGCGGCCTCCCATCCACATTCTTTCCACGATCGTTTCGCAATGAAATCGCATGGTTTTCGCGCACTATCCACGATGATCGCCGTCGGAGGTCCCTGTTACCATCCGCGCCGCATGGAGAAGGACACCGCGCGGCGCGGGGGCGCCGCAGAGCCCATCCCGTTTCCGGCCGGGCGGGACCTCCCGCACGACCTGGCAGCCGAGCAGGCGGTGCTGGGGGCCATCCTCATCGAGGAGGCGGCCTTCGACCAGATCTCGGCGCTGGTGCGGGCCGACGACTTCTACCTGCGCTCGCACCAGCTCGTCTTCCAGGCCTGCGTGCAGCTGGCGAGCGAGTCCAAGGCCATCGACTGGGTGCTGGTGCGGCAGCGGCTCGAGGCCCAGGGGGTGCTCGGGAGCGCGGTGCCGCCGGAGCTGCCCTTCGCCCTCTCGCGAGGCCTGGGCACCGCCGGCAACGTGGGCCACTACGCACGGGTGGTGAACGACTACGCCCGGATGCGCCGGATGATGCTGGTGGCAGGCTCGGTGGCGATGCGGGGCTACGACGCCGGCGCCGACGTGCAGGGCTTCCTGGAGCAGGCGGAGCAGGAGGTCTTCGCCGCCGCGCAGGGCCGGCAGGTGGACACGCTCAAGCTGGCCAGCGAGCCGGTGGTCAAGGCCATCCAGATGCTGGAGGAGGTGCAGCGGCGGGTGCAGGAGGGCCAGTCGCCGGTGACCGGGGTCCCCACCGGCATCGCCTCCCTCGACCGCATGCTCCTGGGCCTGCAGCCGGCGCAGCTGGTGGTGCTGGCGGCGCGCCCCTCGGTGGGGAAGACGGCGCTGGCGCTCAACGTCGCCACCCAGGCGGCGGTGAAGCACGGCAAGGTGGTGGCCGTCTTCTCGCTGGAGATGCCCTCCGAGCAGCTCTCGCTGCGCATGCTGGCCAGCGAGGCCAAGCTCGACTGGCGCCGGCTCTCGCAGGGGATGCTGGGCCGGAACGACTGGGACAAGATCATGGCCCACGGCGACCGGCTCTCGTCGGCGCGGATCTGGCTCGACGACAACTTCGTGCTCACCCCGGTCGACCTCCGCTCCCGCTGCCGCAAGATCATGCGCGAGACCGGGCTCGACCTGGTGGTGGTGGACTACCTGCAGCTCATGCACGCGCCCGGCCTGGCCTCGCGCGAGCAGGAGATCGCCACCATCAGCCGCTCCATGAAGAGCCTGGCCAAGGAGCTCAACGTCCCGGTGCTGGCCCTCTCCCAGCTCAACCGCTCGGTGGAGAAGCGCAAGGGGGAGCCGCCCATGCTCAGCGACCTGCGGGAGTCGGGCGCCATCGAGCAGGACGCCGACGTGGTGCTCTTCCTCCACCGCCCCGGCGAGGGTGAGGGCGAGCCACAGGTGCCCTCCGAGGTGCAGGAGATCGAGCTCCACATCGCCAAGCAGCGCCAGGGCCCGACCGGCATGGTGCCGCTGGTCTTCTTCAAGCACCACACCTTCTTCGCCGAGCGGCAGCGATAGCACGAGGGCGCGGCCCTGGCCTCACCCGGCAGCGCGGTCGAGGTACTCCTCCACCACCCTCTTGGCGCCCCGGACCGCGTCCTCGAGCGGCTCGCCGCGGGCCAGCAGACCGGCGATGGCCGAGGCCAGGCGGCAGCCGGTGCCGCGAGCGGAGCCGGGGCGGCGCCGCCCGGGGAAGCGCCGCACCTCCCGCCCGCGCACCAGCAGGTCCACCGGCTCCCCCGGGCGGTGCCCGCCCTTCACCAGCACCGCGCGGCAGGGGAGCTGGCGCGCGGCCGCGACCGCGGCCTCGTCGTCCGGGACCGGGCGGCCGGTGAGGAGCGCCAGCTCCGGGAGGTTCGGCGTCGCGAGCCAGGCGCGCGAGAGGAGCGCCGCCAGGGCGTGCGCCGGGCTCCGGGCGCGGAGGAGCGGCAGGCCCGAGGAGGCCGCCAGCACTGGGTCCACCACCAGCGGCAGCCGGGCCAGATCCTTCCGCCGGAGCCGCTCGGCCAGGGCCACGGCCGTGGCGCCGGTCGCCAGCATGCCGGTCTTCACCGCCCGGGGCCGGTGCCGCGCCGGGAGCCCCTCGAGCAGGGCGTCGATCTGCTCGAGGACCAACCGGGCCGGCGCGGCCGAGAAGGACCGCGCCCCGGCGGGCCCCTGGGCGGTGATGGCCGCGGCCACCGGGTAACCGCGGGCGCCGACGGCGGCGAGCGCCTCCAGGTCGGCGGCCAGGCCGGCCCCGCCGGTGGGGTCGAGGCCGCCGACGACCAGCACCCTCACCGCCGGCCCCGCGACGCCTCGACCAGCCCCGCGTAGACCCGCAGGCTCCGCGGCTCGTGGACCCGCACCGCCTCCGGGTGCCACTGCACGCCCAGCGCGAAGGGGTGGGCCGGGAGCTCGATGGCCTCGACGACGCCGTCGGCCGCCCGCCCCGACACCGCCGCACCCCGGCCCGGGTCCCTCACCGCCTGGTGGTGGGTGGAGTTCACGCGCAGCGGCTCCTCCCCCACGAGCCGCGCCAGCAGGGTCCCGGGCTCGATGCGGACCTCGTGGGTCGGCAGGTCCCGGGGCGGGGGCTGCTCGTGGCCGAGGGCCCGGCCCCCCAGGTCGGTGGGCAGGTCCTGCCACAGCGTCCCGCCGCAGGCGACCGCCAGGAGCTGCATGCCGCCGCAGACGCCGAGCAGCGGCAGCCTCGCGGCCAGCGCCTGGCGCAGCAGCGCCAGCTCCGCCTCGGTCCGCTCCGGCTTGGAGGGCCCGCAGGCCGGGCGGCGGGCCTCGCCGTAGAGCTCCGGAGGCACGTCGAACGCGCCCCCGGTGACCACCAGGCCGTCCACCAGCGCAAGGAGATCCACCGCCTCGCCGGGCGGGGGGTAGACCAGCGGAACCGGCATCCCCCCGGCCTCGAGCACCGCATCGGCGTACTCGCGCTTGAGCAGGTAGCGGCGCCCGTCCCCGGCGACGTCGAGCGTCAGGCCGATGCGGGGGCGGCTCACGCCCGCCTCCCGGCGCCTTCCTGGAAGGCGCGCGCCAGCAGGGCGGCGCGGGCCCGGGGGTCGCCCCGGTCGAGGAGGTCGCCGATGACCGCGGCGCAGGCGGCCCCGGCCCGGGCCACCTCGCCGATGCTGGAGAGGTCGATGCCGCTGATGGCCACGACCGGCGCCGGGATGGCGGCGCAGACGGCCGCCAGGCCGCCGAGGCCCCGCGGGGCCACGGCCAGGGGCTTGGTGCGGCTCGCGAAGACCGGCCCGTAGCCGAGGTGGTCCGCTCCCTCCGACAGGGCCCGGCGCGCCTCGTCCGCGCTGCGGACGGTGCGCCCGACCAGGAGGGCGTCGCCGAGCAGCCGCCTGGCCTCGGCGACCGGCAGGTCCTCGTCGCCCAGGTGGACGCCGTCGGCGCCTCCGAGGATCGCCAGGTCGGCCCGGTCGTTCACGATCACCAGCGCCCGCCCGGCGGCCAGCGCCGCGATCCGCCGGACGGCCTCCAGGACGGCGCCGGCCGGCGCCGCCTTCATGCGCACTTGGACCACCGCGGCGCCTCCGAGGAGGACCGCCTCGGCCCGGGCCACCGGGTCCTCGTCGCCCACGATGGCGTAGAGGCCGCGGAGCCGCGCCAGGCGCCGGGCCCGTTCCGCGAGAGGGTCCCCGCTCACGGCTGGGGCCTAGCACGCGCTTGACGCGCCCGCAACCTGCCGCCTATTTTGCCGCCTCCGAAGGGCGGTGGAGAGACCATGGCCGACGAACTGGAGACGAAGCTCCTCGACAAGCGGGTGGCGCAGCGGTACGTGCGCAAGGGCAGGCTCGACGAGAAGGAGTGGGAACGCCATCTCCGGTCGCTCCCGGATCTCGCGGACCGGGCCATCCCGGTCGAGTCGGAGTTCGAGAACACCGCCGAGAACGAGTAGCGCCGTGGGCCGCGCCGGCCTGGCCGTCCTCCTCGCCGCGCTGGCGGCGCCGGCGTCGGCCGGGGTCATCCCCCTCGACGATCGCGTCTCGCCCGGACGCCGCACCCCGGTGGTGGCGGCGGCGGAGAAGGTGCGCGCCGCCGTGGTCGCGGTGACCGCCGAGGACCTGGTGCGCATGCGCGTCCCGTCCCGGAACGGCGACCCGCTCTCGCAGCTCCTCTTCGGCGACCTCTTCGAGCGGCCCCGCTACCGGCAGGGCTACCAGGTCACCTCCCTCGGCTCGGGCGTCATCGTGTCGCCCCAGGGCTGGGTGCTGACCAACAACCACGTGGTGGAGCGGGGGGCCCGCTTCCGGGTCCAGCTCCTCGACGGACGCGAGCTCGGGGCCAAGCTGGTCGGCACCGACCCGTCGAGCGACCTGGCGGTCCTCCGGCTCGAGGCCCGGGAGAAGATGCCCTTCGTCCCGGCGGGCCGCTCCGACGACCTCCTCATCGGCGAGACGGTGATCGCCATCGGCAACCCCTTCGGCCTGGCCCACACCGTGACCGCGGGCGTGGTCTCGGCCGTCCACCGCAACTTCCGCCACGAGGGGCGGACGCTCTTCGACTTCATCCAGACCGACGCCTCCATCAACCCCGGCAACTCCGGAGGGGCGCTGGTCAACATCGACGGGCAGCTGGTGGGCATCAACACCGCCATCGTGGGGGAGCGGAACGCCGGCATCGGCTTCGCCATCCCCATCGACCGCGCCCGGCGCATCGCCGAGGATCTCATCCGCCACGGCGAGGTGCGGGAGAGCTACACCGGCCTCGAGGTGGAGGACCTGCCGGCCCGCGAGGAGGGGGAGCGGCGCCGCGGGGGCGGCGTCGCCGTCTCGGGCGTCGACCCGGGATCGCCGGCGGCGGCGGCCGGGTTCCGCAAGGGCGACCGGGTCGAGAGCATCGGCGGCCAGCCGGTGGAGAGCGCCGAGGAGTACCGCTTCCGCCAGCGGGAGCTGCCCGCCGGCACCACGGCCCGCGTCGGCATCCGGCGCGGGCAGGAGCGGACCACCCTCGCGCTCCGCGCCGCCGAGCTGCCCGTCGAGAAGGTGGAGGAGCTGGTGCTGCGCCGCACCGGCATCCAGGTGACGGAGGCGCGCCTGGGGCGGGACCGGGTGGTGGCGGTGCAGTCGGTCCAGCGGGGCAGCGCCGCGGCCCGCTACGGGCTCGAGGCGGGCGACCTGCTGCTCGAGGTGAACGGCCGGGAGGTGGGGGGCCTCGCCGACTTCCGCCGGGCGGCGAGCCGGGCCCGCCGCTCCGGGCAGCTGGTGCTGCTCGTCCGGCGCGGCCCCGCCCAGGAGCGGGTACCCTTCGACTTCGACTAGTGTTCGCCCAGGAGGCGCCCATGGCCGACGAACCCCAGGTTCCCCGCGAGATCGACTTCACCACCTTCGTCATCTCGCTCGGCTCGTCGGCCTTCGTGCACCTGGGCGAGGTGCCGCACCCCGAGTCCCAGGTGGCGTCTCCCAACCTGGTGCTGGCCAAGCAGACCATCGACATCCTGGGGATGCTGCAGGCCAAGACCCGGGGGAACCTCACGCCCGAGGAGGAGAAGCTCCTCGAGCACCTGCTCCTCGACCTCCGGCTGCGCTACGTCGAGAAGACCGCCGCCGCGCCGGGCTGATGCGGCTGCCGCCCGCGGCGGGCGCGGACGGGCCGCGCGGGCGTCAGAGCCCGGCGCTCACCAGCGCCTCGGCGAGCTGCCGCAGGATCTCGCGCCGGAGGATGCGGCGGGTGCGGGAGATGGCGTCGAGGTCCCTCACGCCGCGGCGCGTCCTCCGGCTGGCCGCCTCCACCACCCAGGCGAGCCGGCGGTTGTCGATGCGGGCCGCGGCGCGACCGCGGCCGCCCTTGAGGAAGAAGGAGAGGCCGCGCTCCTCGAGGACCTTC
>DATIFE010000135.1:0-53553 GCA_035455425.1 Anaeromyxobacteraceae bacterium
CCCCCGCCCCGGCGCCGGCGGCGCCGGCCGCCCCCGCGGCGCAGGCCCCGGCGCAGCCGGCCGCCCCGGAAGCCCCCCCTCCGCCCGCCGACGCGAACCGGGTGCGCTCGCTCCTGGAGCAGGTCTCCGCCAACGGCCTCTACCGGCGCTGGGTGGCGGCCGGCGACCTGGTGCGCCGCTGGGTGGTGGTGACCGACAACCTCGCCGAGGGCGTCTCTCCCCGCGGGCAGCTCGGCTTCCTCGCCCCGGCGCGCCCGTTCTCGGCGGCGAGCCGCGGCGGGAGGCTCTCGATCTCGGCCGACTCCTACAGGCGCTACGACGGCTTCGCCGACGCCGTCGCCTCGGTGGACCCCGCCGCGCTGGCCCGGGCGTACCGCGAGCTGCACCCCGTGCTCGAGGCGGCCTACCGCGCCCTCGGCTACCCCGGCGCCCCGCTCGACGGCGCCACGTCGAGGGCGCTGGCGCGGATCGAGGCGGCGCCGGTGCAGGAGGGCGAGGTCGCGGTGGTCGAGGGCAAGGGCGCGCTCTACGAGCTCGCCGATCCCCGGCTGGAGGCGCTCGGCCCGGTGGAGAAGCACCTGCTGAGGATGGGCCCGCGCAACACCCGCCTCCTGCAGGCGAAGGCCCGCGACATCCGCCGGGCCCTGGGCCTGCCTCCTCCGGCCGCGGGACGCTGACCCCGAGCGCCGCCATGGAGGGACCCTGGGCGCGGGACCCGCTCTGGTACAAGGACGCCATCGTCTACGAGACGCACGTCAAGGCGTTCCGCGACGGGAACGGAGACGGCGTCGGCGACTTCGCCGGCCTGGTCGAGAAGCTCGACTATCTCGAGGACCTGGGGGTCACCTGCCTGTGGCTCCTGCCCTTCTTTCCCTCCCCGCTGCGCGACGACGGCTACGACATCGCCGACTACCGCAGCGTCCACCCGGCCTACGGCACCGTGGACGACTTCCGCCGCCTGGTGGAGGAGGCGCACCGGCGCGACATCGCGGTGCTCATCGAGCTGGTGGTGAACCACACCTCCGACCAGCATCCCTGGTTCCAGCGGGCGCGCCGGGCGCCGCCGGGCTCTGAGGAGCGCGACTACTACGTCTGGAGCGACACCGATCGGCGCTTCGAGCAGGCGCGGATCATCTTCACCGACACCGAGCGCTCCAACTGGGCGTGGGATCCGGTGGCGCACGCCTACTACTGGCACCGCTTCTTCGCGCACCAGCCCGACCTGAACTTCGACAGCCCGCGCGTGGTCGGCGAGATCCTCGAGGTCATGCGGCACTGGCTGGACATGGGCATCGACGGCTTCCGGCTCGACGCCATCCCGTACCTCGTCGAGCGCGAGGGCACGAGCTGCGAGAACCTCCCCGAGACCCATGCGGTGCTGAAGAAGATCCGCGGCTTCGTCGACCGGCACTACCCGGGCCGCGTGCTGCTGGCCGAGGCCAACCAGTGGCCCTGGGACGTGGCCCCGTACTTCGGAGCCGGGGACGAGTGCCACATGGCGTTCCACTTCCCGGTGATGCCCCGGATCTTCATGGCGCTCCGCCAGGAGGACGCCGAGCCCATCGTCGACATCATGCGGCGCACCCCGCACGTCCCCGAGGGCTGCCAGTGGGCGCTGTTCCTGCGGAACCACGACGAGCTGACGCTGGAGATGGTGAGCGAGGACGAGCGCGACTACATGGTGCTGGCCTACGCCCGGCAGCCGCAGGCCCGGCTCAACGTCGGCATCCGCCGCCGGCTCTCGCCGCTGGTCGACAACAGCCGCCGGCGCATCGAGCTCCTCAACAGCCTGCTCTTCTCCCTCCCCGGGACGCCCGTCGTCTACTACGGCGACGAGCTGGGCATGGGGGACGACGTCCAGCGGCCCGACCGCGACGGGGTCCGGACGCCCATGCAGTGGAGCGCCGAGCGCAACGCCGGCTTCTCCGAGGCCGGGCCGGAGCGCCTCTACTCGCAGCCCATCGCCGACCCGGTCTACGGCTACCGGACCCTGAACGTGGAGGCCCAGCGGCGGGACCCGTCCTCGCTGCTCCACTGGATGCGGAACATGATCCGGCTGCGGAAGCAGTTCAAGGTGCTGGGCCGCGGCGGCATCGAGTTCCTGCCGGTGGCGAACCGCAGGGTCCTGGCCTACGTGCGCCGCTGGCAGGACGACACCATCCTGTGCATCGCCAACATGTCCCGGCACGCCCAGCCCGCCGAGCTCGACCTCTCGGCCTTCCAGGGCGCGACGCCGGTGGAGATGCTGGGCTACACGCCGTTCCCCCGCATCGGGAAGCTCCCCTACTTCCTCACCCTCGGCGGCTACGGCTTCTACTGGTTCGAGCTGCGCAAGGGCGGCTAGGCGCGGCCGTACAGGGCCGCCAGCTCGCCGAGCCGCGCCGCCAGCGCCGGCCCGAGGTCCCCCTGGCGGAAGCGCCAGCGCCAGTTGCCGCCCGCCGTCGAGGGCCGGTTCATCCGCCCCTCGCTCCCGAGCCCCAGGGCGTCCTGCAGGGGCACCACGGCCGCGGCGGCGACCGAGGCCAGCAGCGCGCGGATCATGACCCAGTTCATCTCGCGCCCGTCGGTGGCCAGGTAGCGCCGGGCGTGCTCCTTCTCCCGGCGGACGTCGTCGGCCGTGCGCGTCGAGTCTCCGCCCTCGCTCCGCCACCAGCCCAGGACCGTGTCGTTGTCGTGCGTCCCGGTGTAGGCCACCAGGTCGCGCTGGTAGTTGTGCGGCAGGAAGCCGGGCGCCTGGGGATCCTTGCCGAAGGCGAACTGGAGCACCGCCATCCCCGGGAGGCCGAAGCGGTGCCGCAGCGCCTCGACCTCCGGGGTGATGACCCCCAGGTTCTCGGCGATGAAGGGGAGCGCCCCCAGCTCCACGGCCAGCTCCTCGAGGAGGGCCGCGCCCGGCCCGGGGCGCCACTCTCCCCGGGTCGCGTCCCCGGCGGCGACCGGCACGGCCCAGTACGCCTCGAGGCCGCGGAAGTGATCCAGCCGGACGACGTCCACCAGCTCCAGCGCCGCCGCGGCGCGCTCGACGAAGAGGGCGCGGCACTCCGGGCCGCGCTCCTCCCAGCGGTAGAGGGGGTTCCCCCAGAGCTGGCCCGCGGCGCTGAAGTAGTCGGGCGGCACGCCGGCCACCGCCGTGGGCGCGCCGCGCTCGTCGAGGTGGAAGAGGTCGGGCCGGGCCCAGACGTCGGCGCTGTCGAGCGCCAGGTAGATGGGGAGGTCGCCCACCAGCTCGATGCCCCGCTCCTGGCAGAGCCGGCGCAGGGAGGCCCACTGCTCCGCGAAGAGGAACTGCCCCAGCTCCTGGGCCCGGATCTCCTCCGCCAGCTCGCGCCGGGCCCGGGCCAGCCTCCGGGGCCGGCGCGCTGCCAGCGCCGGCTCCCAGCGCGTCCAGGGGAGCCCCCCGTGGCGCTCCTTGAGCGCGGCGAACAGGGCGTAGTCCCCGAGCCAGGCGGAGCGGGCCCCCCGCCAGTCCTCGAAGGCTCGCCGCCGCCCCGGGCCGGCCCGCGCGTCGAAGCGCTCGGCCACCCGGCGGAGCAGGGCGCCCTTCCAGGCGATGACGGCGCCGAAGTCCACCGCGCCCTCGGGGAAGGCCGGGGCCGAGGAGAGCTCTCCGGGCTCCGCCAGGCCCTCCGCGGCCAGCGCCTCGGGGCTCAGCAGGAGCGGGTTGCCGGCCAGCGCCCCCAGCCCCTGGTAGGGCGAGTCGCCGTACCCGGTGGGCACGAGCGGCAGCACCTGCCAGAGGCGCTGGCCCGCGGCGGCGAGGAAGTCGGCGAAGGCCGCCGCGGCCGGGCCGAGGTCGCCGATGCCGAAGCGCCCCGGCAGCGAGGTCGGGTGCAGGAGGATGCCGCACCGCCTCCTCGAAACCCCGGTGGTCCCGGCCATCCGCGGCCCCGCCCTAGAGGTGGTGGAGGTCGTTCCGGGCCTCGCCCTCCTCCTTCTTCGCCGGGAAGCGCTTCTCCAGCGACCGGGCCACGACGTCGCGGGCGCCGAGCCCCACGGCCAGGGCCAGCGCCAGGACGATGCCGCCGAAGAGGAGGCCGAAGGCGACCGCCAGGATGGTCCCGCCCACGCCGAGCTGCTCCAGCGCCATGGCCCCGGCGAGCACCACCACCAGCCAGCGCGCGCCGAGCCCGAGGAGGTGCGCCGACTGCAGCCCCATGTTCACCGCGCCGATGAGGACGCCGCGCTCGACGGCCCGGGAGCCGGCGATCCCCACCGCCAGGATCACCAGGCCCACCAGCGCGTGGGGCACGTACTCCAGCAGTCGCATGGAGAGCGCGCTGGCGGCGGTGGCGTCGAAGACGCCGAGGCCGACGAGGAAGCCGAGCGCCAGCACCGTCCAGGTGGCGAAGCGCGCCACCAGCACCGAGGGGCTGGCGCGGCCCTCCGCCGGGGGTGCCGCCACTCCCCAGGTCCGGAGCCGCCGATCGAGCTCCAGCCGCTCGCAGACGCGCCGGACCACCAGCCGCACCACGGCGGCGAGGACCACCGAGGCGGCCAGGACCAGCAGCATCGCCGCCAGGCCCGGCACCAGGCGCGCCAGCGCGCGGAAGACCCGCTCCAGTGACTCCAGGAAGGCGCGCTTCGTCTGTTCCCACATGGCGTTGCTCCTGGGCTAGAAGGCGTCCGGCCAGCGCCACCTCGAGATGAGGTAGCGCTTCTCGCGCTCGAAGGCGAGACACAGGGACTCGACGCGGTCCTCGACGGCCTCCGGGGCGAGCGACTGGGTCTCCTCGACGAAGCCCGCCACCCACCCCAGGTAGAGCGGCGTCAGGGAGAGCAGCAGCTGGCGCCGCTCCACCGCCCGGGCGTAGTGGCCCACGGCGAAGTCGAAGACGATGCGCGCCCAGAGGGGGTCCTCGAGCCGCGGCGTCGGCCCCCCCGCCGCCAGGCGCCGCAGCGCCAGCAGCACCGACGGAGGCAGCACCAGGCCCCACACCGGCTCGAGCTCGCGCTGCCCGAGCCGGAAGGCCTCCGCCAGCGGCTCGATCCGGACCCGCGGCGGCGCCTCCTCGAGCAGGCCGCCGGTGCCGAAGGTCGGGACCGGTTCCGACCCCTCGATCCGCTGCCAGCGATCGGCGTGGCGCTCCATCTCCCGGAACACCGGCCCCAGCACCCGCGCCAGGGTCTGGCTCGGATCCTCGGGAAGCACCTCGGGACGCGGCCAGGCGCCGAGCCATGCCTGGCAGGCCCGGGCGCCCTGGGACAGGACCGTGGCCACCAGCCAGGCGTCGGAGCCGGCGCTGGCGGGGTCCCGGCGCCAGCCGGCGTCCCCCAGGAGCGTGCGGGCCAGGCCCAGCGACAGCGCCGTCTCGCCGCCGAGCGGCTGGCGCAGGCGGCGGCCGTACAGTGCGCGGGTGAGCGGGTAGACGATGCCGGTGTTGAGGACGCCCTCGGCCCGGTGGCGCCGGTAGGCGGGGCAGACGAGGTCGAAGCCGCCCTCGACGACCGGGCCCAGC
The DNA here is from genome assembly GCA_035455425.1 of Anaeromyxobacteraceae bacterium. Classification (GTDB taxonomy): domain Bacteria; phylum Myxococcota; class Myxococcia; order Myxococcales; family Anaeromyxobacteraceae; genus JACRMN01. The sequence goes on from DATIFE010000135.1 coordinate 5,457, forward strand.
AGCATCCCCAGCCAGTCGGCGGACTCGTCGTGGGGCTCGGCAGACACCAGGCCCATGGCGGCGGAGCCGCGCCGGTCCCCCTCCCGCAGCAGGGCGCCCAGCGGGCTCTCGCTGCCCCCGCCGCCCGAGGCCGCGAGGGGGACCGGGCCGGCGCGCGCCTGTGCCGCCTCCGCGGGGGCGACCAGGACCGCCTCGGCGCCGTGCCGCGAGGCGACGAGCGCGGTGGCCTCCCGCCCCGGGAAGCGGGCGCGGACCGCCTCCTCGATCCGCACCGCCGCGGCCGCGGGATCGGGGCCGGGCCGGGCCTCGACCGCCACCAGCACGCCCCCTCCGCCCGTCCCGGCCGTGCCGCCGGGCTGCCCGTTGCCCACGAGTGGCACCTGGTCCATGGTATCACGCGGACGCCGGCGGCCTTCGCCGGGAAAGGGGTCCGGTGGCGGTCTTCAGCCCATCGGTGCGATCGGCCCTCCGCTTCGCCGTGCCGCTGCTGGCGGTGCTGGGCCTCCTCGCCTGGGGAGCCACGATGGTGGTGGACGCCACGGCGCAGGCCTGGTTCGAGCGGGACGTGAGCCTCCGCGCCCAGCTGGCGGTGAGCGGCGCCCGCGAGGGTATCGCCGCCCACGTCCGGTCCGGCGACCGCCGCCGGCTCCGGGCGCTCCTCGAGGACATCGCGCGGGACGACCGCATCCTGGCGGTCGAGGTCTGCTCCACGAGCCTCGCGACGCTCGCCGCCACTCCGGGCTTCCCGGAGGACTTCGGCTGCGCCCGCGTGGGCCCGCAGGCGCAGCGGGCTTCCGGCGAGGGCGGAGTCGCCTGGCGCCCCGTGGAGCGCACCGCGCACCTCCGCGGCGGCCGCACCCAGGTGAGCGCGCTGCCGCTCGAGGACCGGGGTGAGACCCTGGGCCTGGTGGTGCTGGTGCAGGACCTCTCCTGGGCCGACCGGCGCCAGGGGTCGACGCGGCAGTTCACCCTGCTCGCCTTCGCGCTGGTGGCGGCGGCGGGGTCCGTGGCGACCTTCCTGGTGGCCCGCTTCTCGTGGAGGCGCTGGACCGCGGAGATGAGGAGGTTCCTGCGCCTCTCGCGATCGGCCCCCCCCGACGCCCGGGACGGGGCGCGGGGCAAGGAGTTCCAGCCGCTGCTGGCCGACGTGCGGGACCTGGTGGCCTCGCTGGCGCAGGAGCGGGACGCGCTCGAGGGGGGGCCCTGGTCGCCGGAGCGCCTCCGCCAGACGCTGACCCGCCACCTCCACGGCGAGGGCGTGATCGTCGTCGCCAACCGCGAGCCCTACATCCACGAGCGCGCGCCCGACGGGAGCATCCGGGTGGCGTACCCCGCCAGCGGCCTGGTGAGCGCGCTCGAGCCGGTGATGCGCGCCTGCTCCGGCACCTGGGTGGCGCACGGGAGCGGCTCGGCCGACCGGGCGACGGTGGACCGGCACGACCGCATCCGGGTGCCCCCGGGCGAGGAGTCCTACGCCATCCACCGCGTCTGGCTCTCGCCGGAGGAGGAGCAGGGCTACTACTACGGGTTCGCCAACGAGGGGCTCTGGCCGCTGTGCCACGTGGTCCACGCCCGGCCCACCTTCCGCATCGGCGACTGGGAGCACTACCAGCGGGTCAACGAGCGCTTCGCCGAGGTGACCCAGGGCGAGGCTCCCGGGATGGACCCCATCGTCCTGGTGCAGGACTACCACTTCGCCCTCCTGCCCCGGATGCTGCGCGAGCGCATCCCGCGCGCCACCATCATCGCCTTCTGGCACATCCCCTGGCCCAACGCCGAGAGCTTCGGGATCTGCCCCTGGCACCGGGACCTGCTCCGCGGCCTCCTGGGAAGCAGCGTGGTGGGGTTCCACACCCAGGCCCACTGCAACAACTTCCTCGACGCCGTGGACCGGTACCTGGAGGCGCGCATCGACCGCGAGCGCCAGTCGGTGGTCCTGGAGGGCCGCGAGACGCTGGTGCGGCCCTACCCCATCTCGGTGGAGTGGCCCAGCCACCGGCTCGCCTCCCTGCCGCCGGTGGCCGAGTGCCGCCGCCAGGTGCTCGAGGAGCACGGCCTCCCGCCGCAGACGCTCCTCGGCGTGGGCGTCGATCGGCTGGACTACACCAAGGGAATCGAGGAGCGTCTGCTGGCGGTGGAGCGCCTGCTGGAGCGCTTCCCCGAGTACCGGGGCCGCTTCACCTTCGTGCAGCTGGCGGCCCCGAGCCGGACGGCCATTCCCCGGTACCGCGCGCTCGGCGAGGCGGTGGAGGCCGCGGCGGAGCGCATCAACCAGCGCTTCGGCGCGGGGAGCTACCGGCCGGTCATCCTCCACCGGGAGCACCACGGGCCCGACTCCGTCTTCCGCTACTACCGCGCCGCCGACCTCTGCTACGTGAGCAGCCTGCACGACGGGATGAACCTGGTGGCCAAGGAGTTCGTCTCGGCGCGCGACGACGAGAAGGGGGTGCTCCTGCTCTCCCGCTTCACCGGCGCCGCCCGCGAGCTCGCCGAGGCCCTGCTGGTGAACCCCTACGACCTCGAGGAGGCCAGCACCGCGATGGCCGCGGCGCTGGCGATGTCGAAGGAGGAGCAGGGGGAGCGCATGCGGGCGCTCCGCGCCTACGTGGCCGAGTTCAACGTCTACCGCTGGGCGGGGCGCATGCTGGTGGATGCCGCCCGCCTCCGCCAGCGCGAGCGGCTCACCGACCGCCTGGCCATCGGCCAGGGGACGCTCCTCGAGCCCGGCCCGGGGCCCTGACGGCGACGAGGTCCCGCTAGGCCTTGGGCGCGGCCATGCCCGGCGTGCCGCCGGCGGGGGCCGCGGCCGGGGCCCCGTAGAGCGCCGGGGCCGGGCCGGCCGACTTGTGGTAGAGGAGCTTCGTCGCCCCGAAGGCGACCGCGACGATCACCGAGAGGACGACCCAGCCGTAGTCCGCGCCGTAGATGGTCGGGTAGTGGTTCGACACCATGGTGAAGAGGAGCGCCACGGACATGTAGGTGTTCTGCTTCGACCGCATCGCGGCCATGGCGGGGATGGAGGCGTCGGGGGCGGGGGCCACGCCCTTCACCCCCTGGATGATCTTCTTCTGGGCCGGCCAGATCCGCATCCACACGTTCATGGCCATCACGGTCCCCATGAGCATCCCGGCGTGGATGAAGGTGGCGCGGCCGGTGAAGATGCGCGAGAGGCCGAAGAGGACCGCGACCAGGATGGCGTAGAGGACGACCGCCGCCGCCGCCTCCTGCTTGCCGAGCGCGCGCAGGACGGCCTCGTACACGAAGAACACCACCACCACGAGGGCGAGGGAGATCACGATCGCCAGGGGATGCGAGATCACCGCGGCGTCGGTGACCACGTCCTTCCTCGCCAGGTTGTCCACCGAGTAGTAGACGATGCCCGCCAGCAGGATGCCGGTGGCCCAGGTGTACGCCGCGCCCCAGCGGAACCAGTACAGGGCCCGGGGCATGAGCTCGGGCAACACCTTCTTCTTGGAGTCGGCGTCGTAGGTCTTGGCCACCTGGCCGTTCACGAAGTTGAAGAAGTAGAGGTGGCCGATCCAGAGGACGCCGGCGACGACGTGCGTCCAGCGAAACAGCGCCTCGAGCCAGCTCGTCGCGTCCATGGGATACCTCCTGGTGGCTTGCCTTCGAAGACCGCCGCGGGTCTGCCGCGTGCCCGGGGCGTGGGACATGTGCGGCGAGATACGCGGGGTCAAGTCCCGGCCGGCTCCGACGTCGGCAAGCGTCCGCTGACCCCAGGAAGATCATGGTCTTGGGGGGAGGTGGACCCACCCGGGCGGCGCGGCAGGCAGCCGCGCGCCGAAGAGGCATGCCCGGCGGCCTGCGGCAGGCGCAGGATGGGGCAGCGAGTGGGTTCGACCGGAGGAAGCCATGATCCCGACCATGGTCGAGGCGCACCTGCGGCAGAAGCACCTGGGATTCGAGCACCACGTCCACACGGAGGCGATCACGGCGCAGGAGCTCGCCGCCGCCGAGCACGTGAGCGGCCGGCGGGTGGCGAAATCGGTGATCGTGAAGATCGACGGCCAGCTCGCCATCGCCGTGGTGGGGGCCGCCGAGAAGCTCAACCTGGCCGCCATCGAGGAGGCCACCGGGATGTCCGCGGAGCTGGTTCCCGAGCCCGAGTTCGCCGCCCGGTTCTCGCCGTGCGAGGTCGGCGCCGAGCCCCCGTTCGCGATCTTCGGGTTCCCCATCTTCATGGACGAGAAGCTGGAGCGGGAGCGGACCCTGGTGATGCCCGCGGGAACCCACGAGGACTCGATCCTGCTCGACACCCACCAGTGGATGAGCTGCGAGAACGTGCAGCCCGTCGCCAACCTGGGGATCCGGGTCGCCTGAGCCCTACCCGGGCTCCGTCCCCGGACGCCGGGTCGCCGGAACCGGGTCTACCGGGGCCGGGCAGGCGATCGCTATGGTGCGCGGCAGGGGGCGTGGCCCGGCGCGCAGCAGTAGGGCGGGGCGCTCGCCGGGAGCCGTCCCGCCCCCGCCACTCTCCCCTCTCTCGATCTCGCGGCGCCGGGCCACCAGCCCAGCCGGGGGGCCGAGCGCCGCGGACTCCCCGGGAGGGCCTTGTTCGGCAACCGGCCGGTGGTGCTAAGGATATGAACCGGTGGGGGTGCCGGTGCTTTCCCGTGAGCTCGCGATCTTCGTCGATTCCGGCGTATCCATCCAGGTAGGGACGCGGGACGCCCGCCTCGTTCCCGACGCGGTGCGCGGGGTGGGGGTGCGCGTCGAGGAGGGCGGCGCCGAGCTGACGGTCTTCCTCCCGGAGGCCACCGCGGGACGGGCGATTGCCAACCTCCGCGACAACGGGCGCATCGCCGTCTGCTTCTCGCGCCCGACGGACCACCGGACCATCCAGGTGAAGGGGCGGGCCGTGGCAGTCGGGGAGGCCGCCGCCTCGGATCGCCCCGTCGTCGAGCGCTACCGGCCCGCGCTCGCCCAGAGCCTGGCGTTCATCGGGGTGCCGTTCCCGACCGCGATGCGGATGGCGCACTGGCCCTGCCACGCGATCCGGGTCCGGGTCGAGAGCGTGTACCAGCAGACCCCGGGGCCGGGCGCGGGGGCCCCGCTCGCCGAAGTGGAGCGTGCGCCGTGAAGGTCGCCCTCGAGGACCTGGGCCACTGCTTCCAGGGCGTGGTCCCGGCGGTCATCGCCACCTGCGGGCGCGACGGCGTCCCGAACGTCACCTACCTCTCGCAGGTCTACTACGTGGGGCCCGGCCAGGTGGCGCTCTCCTGCCAGTTCTTCAACAAGACGCAGCGGAACGTGGCCGAGAATCCCCTCGCCGCGGTGGTCGTCCAGGACCCGGTGTCCTTCGAGCCCTACCGCCTCGCCCTCCGCTTCGACCACTCCGAGACCGCGGGGCGGCTCTTCGAGGCGATGGCGACCCGCATCCAGGTCATCGCCTCGCACACCGGCATGAAGGGCGTCTTCAGGCTCCGGTCCGCGGACGTCTACGACGTGCTGGAGGTGGAGCGGCTGGAGGGGGCCCTCCTGCCCGCGGCCCCGGCGTCCCAGGCCCCCGCGGCCGGCCTGGCGGCCGGGCCCCTCACCGAGCTCCGCGGGCTGCAGACCATCTCCGAGCGCATCGCACGTGCGGCCGACCTCGAGTCGCTGCTCGCCGGCACCCTCACCGCCTTCGACGAGCTCTTCGGCTTCTCGCACGCGATGGTGCTCCTGCCCGAGGAGCCCGACGGGAACCTGGTGGCCATCGCCAGCCGCGGCTACGGCGACCAGGGCATCGGGGCGGAGGTGCGCCCGGGGGAGGGCATCATCGGCTGCGTCGCCGAGCAACGCCGGATGATCCGCGTCGCGGGCTTCGGCGCCGAGCTGCGCTACGGGCGCGCCATCCGCGGGCGGGTGGCGGAGAGCGGCGGCGCCTCGTCGCTGGCGCCGGAGATCCCCCTGCCCGGGCTCCCCGACGCACAGGCGCAGCTGGCCGTGCCGCTCCTGGTGTGCGACCGCCTGGTGGGGGTCCTCGCCATGGAGAGCCACGATCCCCTGGCCTTCGACGAGTGGGACGACGCCTTCTTCGGCGTCGTCGGGAGCCAGATCGCCGTGGCCATCGACCGGATGCGCCTGCAGGAAGACGATGGCGAGCCCGCCCCGGTGGCGCGCGCCGGGCGGTCGGGCCTGGGCGCGGGCCGGCCGCGCCGGTCCTTCTGCTACTACCGGAACGACGACTGCGTCTTCGTCGACGGCGAGTACCTCATCCGCAACGTCCCGGGGAAGATCCTGTGGAAGGTGCTCTCCCTCCACCGGCGGGAGGGGCGGACCGAGTTCACGAACCGCGAGCTGCGGCTCGACCCCGACCTGGGCCTCCCCCCGGTGAAGGACAACCTCGAGTCCCGGCTCATCCTCCTGCGCAAGCGTCTCCAGCAGAAGTGCCCCGACGTCCGGCTGGTCCCGGTACGCCGGGGCCGCTTCGCGCTGGAGACGGACTGCGAGGTCGAGCTGGTCGAGAAGGCGACCGCCTGACGCTACTTCGCCGCCACCGCCGGCGGGAGGGGAGCAGGGACCTGGTTGCGGATGGCGGGGATCGACCGGAGGTAGGCGAAGACCGACTTCAGGTCCTCGTCGGTCATGGCCCCCACGTTCTGCCAGGGCATGGGCGGGAGGATCTGGCGCCCGCGGCCCATGTGCCGGCCGCTGCGAACGGTGTCGATGAAGTTCTGCTCGGTCCACTTGCCGAGCCCGGTCTCCGGGTCGGGGGTGAGGTTGGCGGTGAAGGAGACTCCCCAGGGGCCGGACCAGGCGGTCATGGTGGCGCCCACCGTCGCCATCCAGGGGCCGGGCGGGATGGCCGGCGCCGCCGGCATCTCGAGAGCCTGCGGGTGGCCGGAGAGCATCCGGGCCATGTCCGGCTCGGGCCCGTTCTGCCCCATCTTGAGCGGGGTGTGGCAGTCGTTGCAGCCGCCCAGGGTCACGAGGTAGCGGCCGCGGGCCACGCGGCGGCTCTCGCCGGCGTGGGCCGGGGAGGCGGCCGCGAGGATCAGGGCTGCGGACGAGGCCAGGGCGATTCCGATGGTCTTCTGGGTCATGATTTCCTCCTAGGGGTACAGGGTGGCGATCGCGTGGGGATCCGCGAGGTCCTCGCGGACGAAGGCCGAGAGGAGCGCGATCGCCTCCTCGTCGACGACGTGGGTGCCGAGCGGCGGCATCTGGAGATACGGGCTGCGCGAGCCCATCCGGAGCAGGAGCAGGCTGGCGGCGGGGTCGCCGGGGACGAGCCGGACCGCCGGGGCGCCGCCCGGCCGGAAGACGCTCGGGCGTCTCACGGCGGTGCGCAGGACCGCCGCCGACGTCCCGGCCTCGGCCAGGCGCTCCTCCAGGGAGAACCCGAGGTCGGAGAGCGGGCCGCGGGCGTTGTGGCAGCTGGCGCAGTTGCCGTGCAGGTAGCCGAGCGCCGCCCGGGCTCGCGGCGACGGGGCCTCGATCCGCGGCGGGTGCGCGATCCGCTGCGCCGGGAACCCGCGCAGGAGGCGGCGGGCCGCCAGGCCGGCGAGGTCGATCGAGCCCGGCTCGGGCGGGGCGGCGTGGGGGGCGAGGGGATCCCGGTCGGGCGAGAGCTGGAGCGCGGTGAAGCCCAGCACCTCCGACGGGTGTCCCTGGTGGCAGGCGCGGCAGTCCGCCGTGCCCGGGACGTCGTAGGGCACGCCCGGCCTGCTCTCGGCGAAGGCGCGGCGGCCCCGCTCCGGAGCCAGCGTCGCCTCGCGCCCGTCCGGCGCCCAGAGGTAGGTGGCGTAGATCCAGCGGCCGTCGGCGCCGCGCTCCATGAAGCGGGTCTCGACCGGCCGGCCCCCGATGGAGAACTCCTTCCAGAGCCGGGTCCCGACCGGGAAGCGCCAGGTGTCGGGGTCGGAGCCGTCGATGGCCGTGCCCGGCGGCAGCCGGATCCACCGCCTCTTGGCGGCGCCGTCCGTCCAGAGCGGGTACTGGGGCGAGTAGGGGAGGACCCCGCGGGCGATGGCGTGCGTGGCCACGTCGGCGAAGAGCCCGGTGGCGGAGAGCCGCCCGGGCGCGGCGGCCGGCGCGGCGGAGGCGCTCCCGGGAGCGCCGGCGGCGCAGAGCAGCGCCAGCGCGCCGAGGGCGGCTCCGCCCGCCCGGAGGGCGCTCCCGGGGCCCCTCACGGCTGGCTCCCGGCCGCCGCGAAGGCGCTGGCCCAGGTCGCCTCGCCCAGCGCCGCGCGCGCGGGTGCGGTGAGCTCGCCGAAGGCCGGCGGCGGCACCGCGGCGCGCAGCCCGCCCAGCATCGCGGACCGCTCCGGGCCGCTCACCGCCGGGAGGATGACCGCGAGCCAGCGGGCCATGCGGGCCGGCGGGATGCGGCCGGTGATGCGGCCGTGGAGGGCGCGCAGCTCCTCGTCGCTCCTGTGGGCCCAGAGGATGCGGTTGGCCTCCTGCTCCTCGCGCTGCATGTGGAGCAGGTGCTCGGCGGCGAGCCGGCCCAGGCGGTCGTGGAGCCGGCGCCCCAGCGCCTCGCGCAGGGCGGCGTCCTCGGCCGCCTCGAGCCGCTCCGCGATCGCCGCCAGGTCGCGCTGGAGGCCGTCGAGGCGGGAGTGGTCGTCGTGGAGCGCGGCGTGGACCTCGGGGCCCAGGCGCGCCAGCTCCGGCATGATCTCCGCGTCCTCGAGCGCCGCGTGCTCGTCGAGGAGGGCGAGCAGGTCGCGGGCCGCCGCCGCCGCCGCGCGCGCCTCGGCCGCGCTGGTGAAGTCGCTGCCCGCAGCCCTGGCGGTGGCCGAGAACAGCGCCGCCCGCAGCCCCTTGTGAACCGTCCCGTAGAGTTCCATCCGCGCCATGTGATCTCCTCCGTTCTCGCTCTCGCGTTCGAGTGACGGGGGGGAGGATGCCGGATGGCGCGCGACGCGTTTCCTAAATGATCCCTCCTGCCATCCTGAGAAGTGCCTAACGGATCCTGAGGAATGCCTAACCGATCCTGAGAGCTTCCTAAGCGCCCGCCGGCGGGAGGGGCGGCCCCGCCCGCCGCGGGGCGGACGGGCGGCGGCGCCCGCGAGCGGTTACGTACCGGCGGTGGCCGCCGACGTCTGCCAGTACTGTGGGGCCGACCTGGAGGAGACGCCGCCCGTGCGCGAGCAGGGCTTCCTCTACGGGCTGGAGTGCAGCCGCTGCCCGCCGGAGCGGCGGCGCTCGCAGATGCTGGCCCGCCGCGAGCGCGCGGCGGAGCTGGAGTGCCCCGGCTGCGGGGCGCGCGTCGCTCCCGCCGAGGGGCACCCCGACGTGCTGGTGGTGAAGGAGATGACCTACGAGGTCTGCGCCGCCTGCGGCGCGCGCTGCGGCGTGGCCTCGGTCCGGAAGCTCCGGGACGTGTCCGGCGGCACGATGTGACCGCGGGCCACGGCCGCGCCGGAAGGCGCGGCGCGCGGGGCCGGCTGCACCATGGCGAGCGCGAACCAGCTCCACAGGAAGAGCCAGGCGAGCAGGATGGCGCCGCCCCCGAGGAGGTCGGCCAGGGCGCCCCTCCTCGCGCCCCGCGGTGCGGGGGACGCGCCCCAGGCGGGCGCTGAAACGGTAGCCAAGAGATGCGACGTCATGGTGGTCTCCTTCTCCGGGTTCTCGGGCCGCGATCTCGTGCGGCGCAGGGAGGAAGCTAGCCATGTCGAAGGGCACGCGGAACGCGCAGGCGAGCGCCGGCCCCGCGCAGGGACGCGCGGGGTCGGTCGACTGGGGGAACCTGCGCTTCTTCCTGGAGCTGGCTCGGAACGGCAGCCTCTCGCTGGCGGCCAGGCGGCTGGGCGTCGACCGCAGCACGGTGGCCCGGCGCGTGGCGGCGCTGGAGGGGGAGCTCGGCGTCTCGCTCTTCGAGCGCGGCCCGCAGGGATGGGATCGGACGCCGGCGGGCCAGGAGCTGGCCGAGCTGGCCGGCCGGGTCGAGCAGGACGTGCTGGCGCTGGCGCGCCACGTCGACGCGCGCGACCGCGCCGTGGAGGGCACGGTGCGCCTCACCACGGCCTCCCACCTGGCCGTCCACCTGTTCGTGCCCTCGCTCGGGCCGCTCCGGGAGCGCCACCCCGGCCTGGTCCTGGAGATCGCCGCCGACCAGCGGAACTTCGACCTGACCCGGCGCGAGGCCGACCTGGCGGTTCGGATGGGCCGCCCGCGGGACGCCGGCCTGGTGATGCGCAAGCTCAGCGACGTGGCCTATGGGCTCTACGCCTCGCGGGCGTACCTCGGCGGTCGCCGCGCCGCCGTGGACCTCGCCGGGGACCTGTTCCTCACCTTCGACGAGAGCCTGGCGGGCGCGCCGCAGGAGCGGTGGCTGGCGCGGGTGGCGCCGGAGAGGAAGGTCGCCTTCCGGAGCAACGCCACCGCCGCGCTCGTGGCCGCCGCCCGGCTCGGCCTGGGCGTCGCGGTCCTGCCGCGCTTCCTGGCCGGGCGCGACGCCGGCCTGGTGCGGCTCGAGGGGCCGGAGCCGGTCGGGCACGAGCTCTGGCTCCTGGTGCACGGCGACCTGCGCCGCGCACCCCGGGTGAAGGCGGTGATCGACTGGGTCGACGGGGTCGTGGAGCGGGAGGGGGCGGCCCTCGCCGGCCGGGGCGGGTGACGGCCGAGGCGGGCCGGGGCCGGCCGGGCGGCGCCGACCCGTCCGGGTGATGAGGGGTTCATCGCCGAACACCATCCGGGGCCGCCACACGGGTTCCAGTTGGGGTAGCCCGCCGCGCGCGACGGGAACGCCCATTGACAGCGCCGGTGCCAGCGGGGAATGTGCGGGCTCGTCTCGCGGCACTCCTCACGATCGGCATCGAGTCATTCGAGCGGGGGTCCCCATGTCCAGCAGGCGCGAATTCCTGAAGACCGTGGCCGGCGGCCTGGCAGCGGCGGGAGGCGGCGTCCTCGTGCCCCGGCTCGCCGGCGCCGCGGGCGGAGGATCCGTCGGGCCGCCCAACCTGCCCTCGGGCACGCTGGAGTCGTCGCTCCTCGAGGCGCTCCCGGGGAAGAGGCCGCTCATCAAGCGGACCTACCGCGCGCCCAACTACGAGACCCCCGTCGACTACTTCAACCAGCAGTTCACGCCCAACGACGCCTTCTTCGTCCGCTACCATCTCTCCAACATCCCCGAGGTGAAGGCGGCGGACTGGAAGCTCCAGGTGGGCGGCGACGCCGCGCAGACGCCCTTCGAGCTCACGCTCGACGAGCTCAAGAAGCTCGAGCACGTCGAGATCGCCGCGCTCAACCAGTGCTCCGGGAACCGGCGCGGGCTCTTCGACCCGCACGTGCCCGGCGTCGAGTGGGGGTACGGCGCCATGGGCAACGCCCGCTGGAAGGGCGCGCGCCTCAAGGACGTCCTGGCCCGGGCGGGGCTCAAGAAGGAGGCCGTCGAGCTCGCCCTCAACGGCGCCGACTCACCGGTCCTCGACAAGACGCCGGACTTCGTCAAGAGCATCCCGGTGTGGAAGGGCCTCGACGAGAACACCCTGCTCGTCTGGGAGATGAACGGCGAGCCGCTGCCACACTGGAACGGCTACCCGGTCCGGCTCATCGTCCCCGGCTGGACCGGCACCTACTGGACGAAGCACATCGTCTCCATCCAGGCGCTGTCGCAGCCGTTCAAGGGCTTCTGGATGAACCCGGCCTACCGCATCCCCAAGGGGAAGTTCCCGCTGGTGGACCGGTTCCTCTCCCAGGAGACGGACGTCAACACGCCCATCACCGAGAACGTGGTGAACTCCCTCATCACCAACATCAAGTCCGGGCAGAAGTTCGCCCTGGGGCGCCCGGTGGAGGTGAAGGGCGTCGCCTGGGACGGCGGCTACGGCATCCGCCTGGTGGAGGTGTCCACCGACGGCGGGCGGAGCTGGCGCGACGCCGAGCTGGGCAAGGACTACGGCCGCTTCTCCTGGCGCCAGTGGAGCTACGGCTTCAAGCCGGCGAAGAAGGGCACCTACGGCGTGATGGCCAAGGCGACGAATCGACAGGGCGCCAGCCAGACCTTCGAGCTGATCCTCAACCCGGCCGGCTACCACCACAACGTCGTCGAGAAGATCGACGTCCACGTCGCGTGAGGGAGACCGCCATGAGAACGCTCCTGCTGCTGCCGGTCCTGCTGCTCGCGGGCTCCGCCCTCGCCGACGAGAGCCAGGTGAAGCTCAAGGAGGGGCCGGGGAAGGACCTGGTCCAGGGAAGCTGCGTCATGTGCCACAGCCTCGACTACATCCCCATGAACTCGGTCTTCATGGACCGCAAGGGATGGGAGGCGTCGGTGGCCAAGATGGTGAAGGTGATGGGCGCCCCCATCGCCGACGAGGACGTCCCCAAGATCGTCGACTACCTGGCCAAGCACTACGGCAAGTAGGCGCCCGGAGCGAGGATGCCGCACCTCCGCTTCGACCTGAACTTCGCCGCCTCCCCCGAGGAGAAGTCCCGGTTCGCCGCGGCCGTGGTCCGGAACTTCGCCTCGATCATGGACACCGGGACCGACCACATCGCGGTGGCGCTCCAGTGCCGGGAGCCCGGCGACCTCGTCTTCGGGCGGTCGGCCGCCGGCGGCGGCCGCACCGTGCTCCTGGACGCCGACATCCGGCTGGGGAGGTCGCGGGACCAGAAGCGCAGGCTGGCCCTGGCGATCGTCTCCGAGGTGCAGGGCACCTGGGGCGTCGCCCCGGAGGGCGTCTACGTGGTCTACACCGAGCACGACGGCGAGAACTTCCAGCTCTCGGACCGCGTGCTGCCCTCCTGGTCGGAGGGCGAGGACCCCCTGGCCGACCGGCCCCGTCGCCCCCGCCGGCCGGCGGCGGCGCGCCGCAGGCAGGCGCGGAGCGGACGAGGAGCCGGGCGTCGCCGCGGCCGCCGGTAGGGGACCGGCGGCGGACGTCCGGCCCGCCCGGCCCGCGGCGGGGTGATCGCATGGCGAACGCGCTCGAGGTGGAGGGGCTGTCGGTGGCCTTCGGCCGGACGGTGGTCCTGCACGGGCTCACCTTCAGCGTCCCGGAGGGAACCGCCCTCGCCGTCATCGGCCCGAACGGCGCCGGCAAGACCGTGCTCTTCCGCGCCCTCATCGGCGCCCTCCCGCACCAGGGGACGGTGCGCTGGGCCGCGGGCACGCGCATCGGCTACGTGCCCCAGAAGCTCGACATCGAGCGCGACCTGCCCATCACCGGCAGCGACTTCCTCCGCGCCAGGGCGGCGGTGGCCGGCGTGCCGCAGCAGGACGCGCGCCGCGCGCTGGACCTGGCGGGCCTGCAGCCCGACGTGGCCGCGAGGCCCATCGGAACCTTCTCGGGCGGCCAGTTCCAGCGGCTGCTCCTGGCCTTCGCGCTCCTGGGGAGGCCCAGCGTGCTGCTCTTCGACGAGCCCACCGCCGGCGTGGACGAGCCGGGCGAGGAGCGGCTCTACGAGATGATCCGCCGGGTCCAGGAGGCGGAGAGGCTCACGCTGCTCCTCATCTCGCACGAGCTCAGCGTCGTCTACCGCTACGCGACCAACGTCCTGTGCCTGTCGGCCGACCACCCCTGCTTCGGCCCGCCGGAGGAGATGCTCACGCCGGAGCGGATCGAGCAGGTCTACGGGACCCCGCTCCGGTACCATCGCCACCGATGAGCGGAACCGGGATCGCGCTCTCGATCGCCATGGCGGCCGCGGCCGGGCTGGTCGGCTGCTTCGCCGTCATGCGCCGCATGTCGCTGGCCTCGGACGCGATGTCCCACGTGGCGCTCCCCGGCATCGGCATGGCGCTCGCGTTCCACGTCAACCCGGTCCTGGGCGGCATGGCGGCGCTGCTGGTGGGCACCGCCGTGGTGTGGAACGTCGGGAGGCGCACCCGAATCCCGACCGAGACCGTCATCGGCGTGGTCTTCTCGCTGGCGCTGGCGGTCGGCAGCATGCTGGCGACGGGGGAGGAGCTCGTCGACGCGCTGCTCGGCAAGCCCGGGGCGCTCCAGCCCGGGGAGGTGGCGCTCGGCCTCGGGGGCGCGGCCGCCGTGGTGGCCTTCGTCCTCTGGCAGCGGAACCGGCTCGTCATCGCGCTGGTCTCGGCCGACATCGCCCGGACCTCGGGCATCGCCGTCGCCCGGCTGGAGCTTCTCTACCTGCTGGCCTTCTCGCTCACGGTCGGGCTCGGCCTGCGCTACCTCGGCGTCCTGCTGATGGGGTCGCTGATCATCATCCCGGCCGCCACCGCCAAGCACCTGGCGCGGAGCCTCTCCGGCATGTTCGCCATCGCGGTCGGGGCGGCGGTGGCCTCCACGGTCGCCGGCGAGCTGGTCGCCGCCCGGACCGGGCAGGCCACCGGCCCGGTGATCATCGCCATCGCCGCCGGGCTGTTCTTCCTGGGCCTCCCCCTGCGCCGGAGCGCCTGAGCGCGGGGCCCGGACCGCGCCTCAGCGCGGCGGCGGGGCGTCCGCTCCCCAGGGAGCCGCGAGGCCGCCGCTGGCCTCGAGCCAGCCGGCGATCCGGTCGGCGGCCCGGGCCACGTCGCCGTCCGACACGTCCACCTCCAGCCACGGGAGCGAGGACTCCCCCACCAGCCTGCGGAAGAGGTCCTGCTCCCGGATGAAGGGCGCCAGGTCGCGGTACTGCGCCGGGTTGCCGGAGACGCGGAGGCGCTCGGCGCGGGCCGCCTCGAAGCTCTCGGGGCGCCGCGTGCACAGCACGTGGCGGAAGCCGAGCGGCGAGAGCCTGGCCTCCAGCCAGCGGAAGTCGGGATCCCGCCGGCCCGCCTGGATCTGGAAGGCGCGGGTGGAGAGGTGGAAGCGATCCACGATCCAGGAGTAGTAGGGCATGAGCTCGAAGAGCCGCGCCCAGGTGGCATAGGTCTCCATCGCCCGCGCCTCCTCCTGCGGCTCGTAGTTCACCAGGCCCCGCCCCCAGGGAAAGTTGGTGAAGGCGCACCACTCGGCCGAGATCAGCGGCGAGTGGTAGCGGTAACGCCGCGGGCCGACCACGCGCGGGTGCTCGTTGAGCGCGAAGGCGATCTCGGTCTTGAGCGTGAGGCGGGTCCCCTCGAGGATCACCTTGGGGCAGAGCTTGGCGGCCATGGCCCGAGCCTACTCCGGGCGCCGCCCCCGGCGCCGCATCCCGGGGCCCTCAGCGCCCGCGGCCCGCCCGCCGCTCCCGCCAGCGGCGGACGAGCGCCTCGACGTCGAGGGGGGCGACCGTGGTGGGAGGCCCGGCGACGGCCGTCCGGTTCACCTTGCGGATGCGGGCGTCCAGCTCGCGGAGCCTCCGCCGCACCTCCCCCTCGATGCCGACGGCGTCGAGCGAGGCGAGCACGCGCTCGGCCTCGCGACGGATCTCGAGCGCCTCGGGAACGTGATCGAGCTGCTCGGCCTTCATGCGCTGCTTGATCCACCACCCCTCCACCTCGGGGTGGAGGGGCGGGAGCGGCCTGCCCGCCCCCCGGAGGTTCTCGAAGGCGCCCTCCTCCGCAGCCTCGCGGATCTGCCGCTCCACGAAGCTCTCGTACGTCTCGCCCGGCTTCTTCTTCCCGGCCATGGCCCTCACTTCATGGCGCGGGCCACCTGGAGCGCCTGCGCCGGATGGGCCACCGCGATCTGCTGCGCGGCCGCGGCCGAGGGCTGCGCCCCGGCGGCCCGGATGGCGGCCGCCCGGAGCAGGCTCTTGTCCACCTCGCCGGAGAGCCAGCGCGCGCCGCCCACTCCCACCAGCACCGCGCCGACGAGCGACGCCAGCGACAGGCCCACGCGTCCCGGCGCCGGGTTGGCGGCCAGCGCCTCCGGGGTCCCCGCCACCAGGTAGCCGCTCAGCGGGCCGTAGAGCCCCCAGGAGACGACCGCCGCGACCGCGCCGACGAGCACGTTCCCCAGCCAGCCCGGCCGGACGATGGCGGCGGCGCCGTCGACCGGCTCCCTCCGGGGGAGGGGGAAGCCGTTGTCGGTCACGAGGGCGTTGACGACGCCGCCGACCGCGCCGGCCAGGAAGACGTAGAGCAGCATCAGCCAGATCGAGCCCTGCATGTCGCCTCCCGCGCCGAGCGCGCCGTCGGGCGGGCCCCAGTCTACCTCCGCCGCGCACGCTCGACCCGCCCGGGACGTCCCCCTTTTCCCGAAACGGCCGGATTGCACCCCGGACGCGCGGCAACCATCCTCGACGGCTCCAGCACGAGGAGGCGCACATGCCGAAGGCCACCACCATTCGACGGCTCCTGGGGCTCGCCGCCGCCGTCCTGCTCGCCGTCGGCGGCAGGGCCGAGGCGGCCACCACCACCCAGGCCGGGACGCTGGCGGATGGAGCCGCCTGGCTCATCGAGGTCCCCGACGGCTGGAACGGCACCCTGCTCCTCTACAGCCACGGCTACACGTCGCCGGGCTCGTCGAACCCGGCCCGCGACGTGGGCGATCCGCTGACGCGCGCGGCGCTGCTCTCCCAGGGCTTCGCCCTCGCCGGGTCGTCCTACGCCACCACCGGCTGGGCCATCCACGAGGCGCTGCCCGACCAGGTCGCCGTGCTGGACCTCTTCGAGGGCCTGGTCGGCAAGCCGGCGCGCACCATCGCCTGGGGCCACTCCCTCGGCGGGATCATCACCGCCGGCCTGATCCAGCGGTACCCGCACCGCTTCGACGCTGCGCTGCCCATGTGCGGCGTGCTCGCCGGCGGCGTGGGGACCTGGAACCAGGCGCTGGACGCGGCCTTCGCCTTCGCCACCCTGGCGGCGCCGGGGAGCGGGCTCGACCTGGTGCACATCGCCAATCCCGGCGCCAACCTGGGCCTGGCCCAGGGTGCGCTCGCCGCCGCCCAGGCCACCGCACAGGGCCGGGCGCGCCTGGCGCTCGCCGCCGCGCTGGCCGACACGCCGGGCTGGTTCGATCCCACCTCGCCGGAGCCGGCCGCGAACGATCTCGTGGCCCGCGAGGCCAACCAGTTCCTCTGGATGAAGTTCGTGACCTTCCCCTTCATCTTCGCGCTGCGCGCCGAGCTCGAGCTCCGGGCCGGCGGCAATCCCTCCTGGAACACCGGCGTGGACTACCGCCGGCAGCTCCGGCGCTCGGCGAACCGCGAGCAGGTGGTGGCGGCCTACCAGGACGCGGGCCTCGACCTGGAGGCCGACCTCGAGGCGCTGGAGCACGCGCCGCGCATCGCGGCGGACCCGGCGGCCGTCTCCTACCTCGCGGCCAACATCGTCTTCGACGGGCGCATCCGCGTCCCGGTGCTCACCCTGCACACCGACGGCGACGGGCTGGTGAACGTGGAGCAGGAGAGCGCCTACCGCCGCACGGTGGAGGACGCCGGCCGGCAGGAGCTGCTGCGCCAGGTCTACGTCCACCGCGCCGGGCACTGCACCTTCACGCCGGCGGAGACCGTGGCCGCCCTGGGCGCGCTCCTCGACCGGCTGGACTCGGGCCGGTGGCACGGCCTGCGCGCCGACGACATGAACGCCCGGGCGGCCGCGCTCGGGCCGGGGATGAACCTCATCACCTCGGGCTCGGCCGTCGTCCCGACGCCCCCGGCCTACGTCCCCTACCATCCGGCCCGGTTCCTGCGCCCCTTCGACGCCGTCCGCGAGAGGCACCGCGGCTGCGGGCGCGAGGAGGCCCGGAACTGATCGGCCGAAGCGCGGCGCGGGGGGTCAGCGGCCCTGCGCCTTCGCCATCCAGGGGCGCAGGGAGCGGGCGTCGGCGGCCCGCCTCCTGCCGGCCTCGCTCCACCGGCTCAGCGCCTCGGCGCGCCGGCCGTCGAGGAAGGCGATCATGCCCTGGTCGACGAGGTCGTCGGGGATGAGCTCGGCGGCGCGGGCGCAGTCCCTCCTCGCCGCCTCGCGCTTCCCCAGCCCCGCCAGCGCGAAGCAGCGCGTGCCCAGGGCCAGGCCGTCGTCCGGGCGCAGCGCGAGGGAGCGCTCCGCGTCCTCGAGCCCGGCGGCGAAATCACCGCGCTCGATGCGGAACCAGCCGCGGCTGTTGAGGGCGCTGGCGTTGTCGGGCTCGAGCCGCAGGACGTGGTCGAGGTCGGCCAGAGCCCCGTCGAGATCGCCGGCCGCCTGGCGTGAGTTGGAGCGGATCCGGAGGGCCCCGACGTGCTCGGGCTGCTTCTCCAGCACGCGACCCGCCCGCTCCAGCGCGGCCTTCGAGTCGCCCCGCCGGATTGCGACCGCGGCGCAGAAGCTGGCAGGCACCGGGTCGAGCCCGGGCATCTTCCAAAGCTCGGCGCAGTCGCGTTCCGCATCCTCGAGCCGTCCCAGCTGGAAGAGCGTCTCTCCGCGGAGCCGGAGGGACTTGGCACCACCCGGCGAGAGCTCCAGCGCCCGGGAGAGGTCCGGCAGCGCGGCCTCGGGCTCGCGGAGGAGGACGCGGGCCAGTCCCCGGTTGTGGAGCCAGGAGGCCTCCTCCACCAGCGCCAGCGCCGCAGTGTAGTGCTCGACGGCTCGCCGGGGGTCTCCAGCACGGAGCGCCGCCAGCCCCCGTTCGGCGAGCAGTTGGGCGCGTACCACCGGAACCCTCTCCACCCGCAGTCGCACGCCCCAGGCGCCGACCGCGAGGAGGAGCGCCAGCGCGGCCGCGCCCTGGACGCGCCTTCGGACGTGCTCCGAGGGCCGCCGGAGGTCGCGCCGCAGGAGCCATCCCGCCGCCAGGCCGGTGAGGAGGCCGCCGGCGTGCCCGGCGAGGTCGATCCGGGGATCGGCGAGACCGAAGACGACGTTGTAGAGCAGGAACGCCGCCAGGCTGTTGCGCTGCTGTCGCAGGATCTCGGGCGGGAACACGCCGCGGTGGGTGAGGACGAAGGCCAGGAGCGCGCCGTACACGCCGAAGATGGCACCCGAGGCGCCCACCGAGACCACCAGCGGGTGCAGGGCCGCCGAGAGGAGCGATCCGCCCAGCGCGCTCAGGAGGTACAGCGCCGCGAAGGCGAGGTTGCCGAAGATGCGCTCGGTGAACTGGCCGGCGCTCCAGAGGGCCCAGAGGTTGAAGCCGAGGTGGACCAGGCCGCCGTGCAGCAGGGTGGAGGTGAGGAGGCGCCACCACTGCCCCTCGACCAGCATCGGGCCGAACCCGGCGCCGGCGCGGAGCAGCTGCTCGGTCGTGGGCTCGAGCGGATGGACCCCCAGGGCCACCTCCCCGGCGAAGCAGGCGATCAGGACGGCGACGATGGCCGGGGTCACCCAGGCCCGCGGGGTGGCGGCCCGGAGCAGGCCGGCCACCTCGCTCGCCCGGTCCGGCTGCGAGTCGGCTGGCGAGGCGCTGGGCTCGACGGGTGCCACGGCTCGGAGGCCCCCCGGGGAAGGAAACGCATCGTATCGCGCCTGGCTCGCCGCCGGAACGAGCCTCCTCGAGCCGTACCGGCATGGCCACGAATCGTGTAGGCTTCCGCGCGGGAGGGAAGCCATGGCCAAGAGGACCACGCTCTACAGCAGCAAGGGGAAGAAGCTCTACGCGGTCCGCGACAAGAAGGGGCGCTTCAAGGACATCCAGTCCTACAAGCGGGCCCACACCATGGACATGAAGCGCAAGTCCAAGGGCGAGACCGCGACGAGGGCGAAGAAGAAGAAGTGAGCCCCCGGCCGCGCCCGTTCGTGGCCAGCGGGCGGAATCTGGCCCCGCCGCGCGGATCGCGCTAGCAGTGCGGCATGGCCGCCGTTCCGGATCCCGCGCCGCTCGCCCTGGCCCGCCGGCTGGCGGAGGGCTACGCGCTCCACGGTGTCGAGGCGGTGGCGCTGGCCGGGTCGCAGGTCGCGGGCCTCGCCGGCCCCGACTCCGACGTCGACATCTACGTCTACGCCGAAGCCGAACCCGCGCCCGGGGTGCGCGCGGCCGTGGCCGCAGGCGGGCGAGGCCTGGAGCTCGACAACCGCTTCTTCGAGCCGGGCGACGAGTGGATCGACACCGCCACCGGGCTCGGGGTGGACGTGATGTTCCGCACGCCGGCGTGGATCGAGGCCGAGCTCGACCGGGTACTCGTCAGCCACCAGGCGCGGGTGGGTTACTCCACCGCCCTCTGGCACAGCGTCCGCGAAGCCCTGCCGCTCTACGACCGCGGGGGCTGGCTGGCAGCCCTGCAGGCCCGGGCCGCCGCGCCCTACCCGGAGGCACTGCGCCGCGCCGTGGTGGCCAAGAACCACCCGCTGCTCCGAGACAACCAGTCGTCCTTCCGGCACCAGCTGGCCCGGGCCGCGGCGCGCGGCGACGGCGTGGCGGTGAACCACCGGACGGCGGCCCTGCTCGCCAGCGCCTTCGACGTGCTCTTCGCCGTGAACCGGGCCACGCACCCCGGCGAGAAGCGGCTGCTCGCCCACGCCCGGGCACGCTGCCCGCGCCGCCCGCCCGCCCTCGAGGCGCTGGTGGGTGCACTCCTCGCCGCCGTGCCCGCGGGGCCGGTGGTCGCGGCGGCGGACGCCCTCTGCGACGCGCTCGACGCGCTGCTGCGCGAGGAGGGGCTGCTCGCATGAGCCGGCCCGTCGGTCAGGGGATCGGCACCAGGTCGAGGCCGCCGGGGTACCAGTAGCTGGCGTTGTCCCCGTACCCGTACACCGAGATGCCGAAGGGCTGGTCGCCGGTGATGAGGTGGGAACCGTCCGCGCCCGGCCCGGGTCCGAGCGGGCTCACCCGGGCCAGGCCGTAGCCCGAGGTTCCGATGGCGGCGAAGCCCGACACCGGAGCCCCGTCGAGGTAGATGCTCGCTCCCGTCGGCGCGAGGACGTCGAGGTAGCCGACGACGTAGTTCGTGGGCGCGTGGAACCGGTACGAGGAGCGGTACTGCTCCACGGGGGTGGCGACCGACATCGACGGGTCGCCGTCGTTCCCCGCCGTCGCCAACTGGCCTTCCATGTACTGGGCGACCAGGATCTTGTGGTTCGCGGTGACCTGGAAGCTGGCCGACTGTCGCGCGATCTCGACGAAGTCGCCGGGGTTGGCGATCGCGGTCGGAGCACTTGCCTGCGGGGGATCGTAGCCCAGGGTGGTTCCCGCCTCGGTGGCCACGAGCCGGATCACCTCCTCCTTGCCTCCCGGAGTGGCAGGCGTGGCCGGCGCGCTCACGAGATACCGCCTCCCCAGCGCCTCCACCGGGGGCATGGCCTCCTCCAGGTGATCGCAGTAGGCGACGCCGTCCGGGACCTGGGCGCAGTAGTGCCCGCCCAGCACCTGGACCGGCTTGTCGGCCTGTACCAGTGAGCCGGTGAGGTCGCCGGTGAGGCTGCCGATCTCGAGCACGCCGCCGGCGTCGAGGGTCACGGACTGGGGGACCCCGGCGGCGAACGCCGGCGCTCCGCCGGACGCCGCCGTCGAGGCGCGGGTGGTGACGACCACGGTGGTGGCATCCTGTGCCGCCGTCACGGTGAGCAGGCCCGGGAGCTGGCCCGCCGCCGGCGTCCATGACGCAACGTAGTAGGTGCGGCCCCAGGAGGTCTCCGGGAACAGGAGGGAGGCGTCGTTGGAGTACGAGAAGGGGTCGCCAGCCGCTGCGATCGCGTACTCGAGCGGGTTGTACTGGTACACCGCCACCGGGCTGGTGGCTCGCACGCGGAAGGCCCCGCCGGCGGCGAGCGCCGCATTGGCCTGGGTGCCCGTGCAGTCGGCCGAGGTCGCTCCGACGCACAGCTTGAGGGCCGCGACCCAGGGTAGAGCCTGCACCCTGGCCCCTCCGGCGGGCACCGCGAACGACACGGGAGCGGAGAGGCCGCCGCCGTCGACGGTCACGGTCGCCGCGGCTGCTGCGGGGTTCGCCACCGCGATGGCGAAGTGGTAGTCGCTGGCCACCGGGTTGCCGGTGACCGTGGGCCGGAAGTCGCAGCCGAGGTGGCTCTGGCCGAGGAGGCCCGGGGCGCAGGGGCCCTCGCAGGTGCCGCTCGGCCCGCAGGTCAGCCCCTGCGCCGGGTCGCAGGCCACGTCCACGAAGCCGGAGCCGTCGGGAAGGCAGGCGTGGGAGACGCTGCCCACGCACGTCGCAGTCGAGGGTGCGCACGCCACGCAGCCCAGCGCGGCGTCGCAGGCCGCAGCGCAGGTCTGCGTGTCCTGGTAGACCCCGCCGGCGCAGGTCTGGAGCACGCTCCCCTGGCAGCGCCGGGAGCCGGACGAGCAGGTGCTGCCGGCGTGCGCCCCGGACCCGCTGCAGGCGGCCGCGAGGAGCAGGGCCGCGAGCGGCACCAGGTATCTCGAGCGGGTCATGGAGGCGTCTCCGATCGGGGGGCGGCTTCACCCGGGCGCTGGCTGCCGGCCGGGTTGCCGGAATCAGGGCGAGTGGTCCGACGGCAGTATCGTCATCCAGGGCGAGGCGTCGAAAGGCCCCTGACGTGCGGCCCCCATGAGGCACCCGGAACGAGAGCGAGCCGAACCTACATAGTCCCGCCCATGGCCACCGATTCCCCCGCCCGACGCGCCGCCTTCCGGAGCCTCCACCAGGGCGGCTGCTTCCTGATGCCGAACCCCTGGGACGCGGGATCGGCGCGCTACCTGCAGCACCTGGGCTTCCCGGCGGTCGCCACCACCAGCGCCGGCCACGCCTTCTCGCTGGGCCTGCCGGACGGGGGCGTGCCCCGGGCGGCGATGCTCCGCCACATCCGCGACGTGGTGGAGGCCACGGAGGTCCCGGTGAGCGCCGACTTCGAGTCCGGCCATGCCTCCGACCCGGCCGGCGTCGCCGAGAGCGTGCGGCTCTGCCTGGAGACCGGCGCGGCGGGCCTCTCCATCGAGGACTCCACCGGCGAGCCGCGGGCGCCGCTCCGCGACCTGGGCGAGGCGGTGGAGCGCCTCCGGGCGGCGCGGGCCGCCGTCGACGCCTCCGGGACCGGGGCGGTGCTCACCGCGCGGGCCGAGTGCTTCCTGGTCGGCCACCCGGATCCGCTGCGGGAGTCGCTGCGGCGGCTCGAGGCCTACGCCGCGGCCGGTGCCGACTGCCTCTACGCCCCCGGCCTGCGGACGCGGGAGCAGGTCGCGGCGGTGGTCGAGGCCGTGGCCCCGAGGCCCGTCAACGTGCTGGTGTCGGCCCCGGGCTTCACCGTCCGCGAGCTGGAGGACCTGGGCGTCCGCCGGATCAGCGTCGGGGGGGCGCTGGCGCGAGCGGCCTGGGGCGGCCTGATGCGCGCCGCCGAGGAGATGGCGCGGGAGGGAACCTTCCGCGCCCTGGGCGAGGCCGCGCCCTTCGCACTCCTGGACCGCCTCTTCCGCGGGCTGGCCGGCAGGCCCTAGCTGCTCAGGGCCGCTGCGTCAGCACGGCGTCGCACACGGGGCCGTCGGGCGAGGCGCAAGAGACCGCGAAGCCGGGCGGCGCCGTGCCGGTGGGAACCCCGCGGCAGTCGAGCGAGGTGGCGAAGGGACCGGTGCCGCTGCCGGGCGGGGTGAACGGCGTCCCGTCGGCGAGGTGCAGCGGCGGCGTCATCGTAGCGGGGCCCCAGGCCGAGAACCCGTCGCGATCGAACGAGGGCCGGTGGACGCTCCCGCCGGCGGGGAGCCAGTCCACGCCGGAGAGCCCGAGGTGGCAGGCGCGCGACCGGATGGCGACCACGCCGGCCGGGCCGCAGTCGCCCGAGGCGTCGTAGCTCCGGTCGAAATCCCGGGTCTTGCAGGCCAGCGTCGTCGCCAGCAGGACCGGCAGGGTGACGCCGATCGCGGCGATCTGCGCGGCGGCCACGGCGATGCGCCTCATGCGAGCCCCCGGGCCGCGCCGGCGCGCCGGCCATACCACCAGGCCGCTGCGACCAGCGGCAGTGCCAGCAGGTCGGTCGGGTCCGAGGCGATCCGATGGCCGGAGAAGCCGAAGGGCGCGGTCGCCACCTCGAGGCCGGCGCAGACCGCTCCCGCGGCCAGGTGGGAGGTGGAGATCAGGGTGAAGAACAGCGCCGTCGCGGCGCAGCCGGCGGCGAGCCTGCGCCGGAGGGGCCAGCGGGTGGCGAGCGCCAGCAGGGCGGAGATCCACAGTGGCAGGAAGAAGCAGCCGGCCAGGTCGGAGAGCTTGCCGGTGAGCGCTCCGTGCAGGGTCGGCTTGAGGTAGGCGTCGTTCAGCGCCATCAGCCCCACCGCCAGGAGCGGCAGGGGCGCCAGGAACTCCGGCGTGGGGGGCAGGAGGGGTCTCGGCTGCGAGGCGAGGGGCTGCATCACGGCTCCTCCTCGGGGCCCCGGCGCTCGCGACGGAGGTCCATCGAGCCCTCCCGGGGCGCAGGAGCCTGGAGCCGCAGCCTACGTCCGGCATCCTTCCCGGCGCCAGCCCGGGGGGTTCGAGCCGGACCTCCCGCGCTGATACGCTGCCCGCTCCGTGCCGCCGAGCGATCGCGACCGCTGGAACGAACGGTATGCCGCCCAGTCCGAGCGGTCGGCGCCGTCGCCCTTCCTGGGCGAGCTGGCCGACGTCCTTCCCCGGCGCGGGCGGGCCCTCGATCTGGCCGGGGGCGCGGGGCGCCACGCGCTCTGGCTGGCCCGCCGCGGCCTGTCGGTGACCCTGGTCGACGTCTCCGACGTGGCGCTCGCCCGGGCGGAGGAGGCGGCGCGGGCCGAAGGGCTCGCCATCGCCACTGCGCACCTCGACCTCCTCGTCTCCCCGCCGCCGCCCGGACCCTGGGACCTGGTCCTCTGCACCTACTTCCTGCACCGCTCCCTCTTCCAGGAGTTCGCGGGCCTGCTGGCGCCGGGCGGGCTGCTGGCCTTCGCCCACCCCACGCGGAGGAACCTGGAGCGCCACCCCCGGCCCGGTCCCGATCACCTGCTCGACGACGGGGAGCTCGCCTCCCTCGTCACCGGGCTGGAGATCCTCCGGCTCCAGGAAGGGTGGACCGAGTCCGGCCGGCACGAGGCCCGGCTGCTGGCGCGCAAGCCGCCGTAGCGCGGGCCCTCGCTTGCCATCGCGGGTTCCGTCCTTACGTTCGAGCGATGAATGCGAAGGAGCACGTCGAGAACCACGTCCGGGACCTCAGGATTCCGGGCGGTTGCGTGGCCTGCGGCGGTGATCTGGCGATCCGGCTCAGCCCCTCCGGCGCCTGGTCCTACTGCGGCCGTTGCGTGCGCCTCTCGCGGCCGCTGCTCGTGCCCGGTCCCGCGGGGCCGGAGTTCGCGGAGCTGGCAGCGACGGCGTGACCCGGGCCGGGGGACGCCCATCCCTTCGCGGAGTCCTCATGAGCGCCAAGGCAACGCGTGCGGTGCCGGCCGGAGCCAGGCTGCGGCCGATCGGCGTCGTCCGTTCCGCGATCCGGGAGCGCAGCGAAGCGCCCAAGCAAGGATCGGAGGGAGCGCCCGACGCCTGGCTCGAGGTGCACCCCTGGGCCGCGGAGGGACTGCAGGGCCTGTCCGCTGGCGACGAGATCATCATCGTCACGTGGCTCCACCGGGCGCATCGCGACGTCCTCCGGGTCCACCCGCGGTCCGACCCGCGCAATCCGCTCACCGGGGTCTTCGCGACGCGATCCCCGGACCGGCCGAACCCGCTGGGCCTGCATCCCGTCGTCGTGCGCGCCATCGACGGGAACCGCCTGCGCATCGGACCGATCGAGGTCATCGACGGGACGCCGGTCGTCGACGTGAAGCCGGTGCTGGCCTAGGGCCCGGCGAGGGGCCCCGGACCGGCTGCTGCCGGCGCCGCCGGGCCCTGCGCCCGGGGGACTCACCCTTTCGGCTTGTCGCCTGCTCCGGGGATGGCGACTCGCCGTCCGTGCGTCAGTCTCTGGATGTCCTCTTTCCGTGGTACCGCCCTTCCGTGCAGGCCAGAGACGCCGCCGCCGCAGCCTGCCTCGCCATGTCGGTGGCGCTCGCCTGCGCGACCCCCGACGTCCCGGTCCCGCATCCGACGTCCGTGGAGCCCAGGACGGGATACGGGGGCACCGCGACCCAGGTGGTCATCCACGGCACGGACTTCGTCGTGCGGGCCCTCCAGCCCTCCTCCGGGGGGAGCCCCGCCATCGACACGCGGCATCGCGCCTGGCTCGGCGAGGTCGAGCTCGTCGACGTGGTCTGGGTCGACACGCAGACGCTGCGGGCCACGGTCCCCGCCGGGCTGCCCGCCGGCGCATACGGGCTCGTCGTCGAGGGTCCGTTCGGGCGCCTCGGGAGCCTCGACCAGGCCTTCGTCGTCTCCTGGCTGCCGGGCACCGCCCTGCGGGCGACCGCCGCGGCGACCCCCTCGACGGCCAGCGTCGGCCAGGGCGTCGGCCTGACCCTGGTCGTCGCCAACGAGGGGACGACGGACGCGGAGGAGGTGGCTCCCGGAGCGCTCACGCCGACCTCCGCGGACGGCGCCGCGGCGGTCCTGGTCGACGGCCCCTCGCCGCCCTCCGTCGCCTCGCTGCGCCCCGGCCAGGCGGCGACCTTCACCTGGACCTGGCAGGCGACGGCGCCCGGATCGCTCTCCTTCGACGTCCGGGCGTCGGGCCGCGACGTCTTCTCGGGGCAGACCGTCACCGTCGTGCCGCCGGCCCCGGCCCGCACGACCGTGCAGCGGCCCGCGGCCCTCTCGGCCACCCTGGGCGTGCCGGCCACGGTCCAGGCGGACAGCGACTTCGCCGTGACCATGACCGTGGGCAACTCCGGCGAGGCAGCGGCCCTGGCGGTCTCGCCATCGGCGCTCGCGGTGGAGTCCGGGAGCGCGTCGGTCCTCCTCGAGCTCGGTCCCACCCCGCCTTCCGCCGACGTGCCCGGCGGAGGCACGGTGACCTTCGTCTGGATCTACGGCGCCGGCCCGACCTCGGGGCCGGTCCAGCTCAGCGGCGAGGCGACCGGCCGGGACGCCAACAGCGGCGCCGCGGTCACGACGGGGAGGGTGACGTCCACCCCGGTGACCGTCGGCCGCGGGGAGCTGGTTGCGGACCTCGCCGCAGCTCCCGCCGCGGTCGCCATCGGGCAGTCCATCTCGCTGGCGCTCCGGCTCGTCAACCCGGGCAACGTGGCGGTCACGAACATCACGCCGGCCGTGCCCACCGTGAGCGGGACGGGCGCCGCCACCCCCTCGGCGGGGCCGACCCCCGCGTCCATCCCTTCCCTCGGCCCGAGCGAATCCGGGACCTTCACCTGGACCTACACGGCATCGGCCGCCGGGCAGCTCGGCTTCTCCGCATCGGCGTCGGGGACCGACGGCGCCTCCGGGGCGAGCGTGAGCGCCACCGCCGGCCTCGCCTCGGCGGTGACCGTGCAGGGAGCGGCCAAGCTCGCCGTCTCCGCGTTCACCGCCGTCCCGAATCCCGCGGTCGCGAGCCAGCCCATCGCGGTCTCGCTCACGCTCGCCAACGGCGGGACCACGCCCGCCACCGTCTCCGCTGTGACGCCGACGGCGGCGCCCGCCGGTGCGGCCGCCTGCACCGCGGCCACCCCGGCGCTCCCCGCCACCGTCGCGGCCGGCGGAAGCCTCCGGCTCGCCTGGACCTGCACGGCGACGGCGGCCGGGAGCTACACGCTCGGCGCCACGGTGGTGGCCAGCGATCCGGGAAGCGGGGCCGACATCAGCCCGGTGGTGCCCGGGCTGCCGGTCACCGTCCTGGGCCAGGCGCTGCTGTCCGTGTCGTCCTTCGCCGCCACCCCCAATCCGGCGACCGCGGGTCAGGCGGTCGCGATCTCCCTGGCGCTCGCGAACGTCGGGAGCGCCCCGGCCAGCGTGACCGCCGCGAGCCTGCAGGTGGCCCCGCCGAAGATGACCTGCACGGCGGCCGCCCCCGCGCCTCCGCAGATCATCCCCGCGGGGGGAAGCATGGCGTTCGGGTGGACCTGCACCGCGGGAACGGCCAAGTCCTACAACCTGGGCGCCACCGTTGCGGCGACCGACGCCATCTCGGGAGTCGACATCAGCCCGACCGTGACGGGCTTCACGCTGACGATCGCGAAGTGAAGGCTGCGCCGGCGGGCTCCCGGCTCAGCGGGAAGGAAGATCGTAGCCGTACCGCTCGAGCACGTCCTTCGCGGCCGGGCCGCCGAGGAACGCCGCCAGCTCGCGCGCCAGGCCGGCTTCCCGGGCGCCCTTGAGGACCACCCCCGCCTGCTCGATCCGCTCGTAGCTCGACGGCGGCACGGGCCAGGCGCGCCCCTGCTCGGAGAGCGGCGGCGACCTCGCCAGCGAGAGCGAGACGAAGCCGGCCTGGGCGTTCCCGCTTTGCACGAACTGGGCGGCCTGCGAGACGTTCTGGCCCACGACGAGCCGGTCCTTGAGGCGCGGGTAGAGGCCGGCCTTCTCCAGGGCCGACCGGGCGGCGCGCCCGTTGGGCGCGACCTCCGGGTTGGCGATGGCGATCCTCTGCACGGAGGGGTCGGCGAGGGCCAGGAGGCCCTTGGCCTCGAGATCGAGCGCCGAGCCACGGGGGACCCAGACGACGAGCTTGCCGTAGGCGTAGGTGAACGCGCTGCCCTCCGCCAGCCCCTTCTCGACGAACCTGGCCGGATACTCCGCATCGGCGGAGAGGAACAGGTCGAAGGGCGCCCCGTTGGAGATCTGGGCGAAGAAGATGCCCGAGGCGCCGAAGGTCGCCTTCACCTCGACGCCGGGGTTGGCCCTCTCGAAGCGGGCCGCGATCTCCTCGAAGGCGGGCCTCAGGTTGGCGGCCACGGCCACGGCCACGGACCGCTGCGGAGCCGGGAAGGCGGCCCCGGGGGCTGCCAGGGCGGCGGCGAGAACCAGGGGCCAGCGAGAGGGCATGGCGGACCTCGGGAAATCCACTCGCCCGGGTGTATAGTCCCAGGCCTACGACCAGGGCGACTATCGACGTCCACAAGGCCTACCACGAGGCCGGCCATGCGGTGGCGCGCGAGATCCTGCGCCCGTGGGCTACCGATCACGTGTCCGTCATTCCCGACCACGACGCCGGCACCGGCGGGCGCGTGACGGCCGTGGACGTCGACGCGTTCAGCGACGACGAGAAGCGGGACGAGGCGGTCGCCCTCTGCGCTGGCGCGGCGGCCGAGCTCCGCCTCGATCCCTCCCAGGAGGACGAGGTGCGAGCCGGCGCGTGGGACGACGAGAAGCAGCTGTCGACCCTGCTCGGCGCCGACGCGGACCTGATCGTCGAATGCCGGGAGAGGGCCCGGGCCTGCGTCGCCGAGCACTGGACGGAAGTGGAAGCGCTCGCGAACGAGCTCCTCGTGCACCCGCTCCTCGACGGCACGGAGGTGCCCCTCATTCTCGCCGCTGCCACGGGCGATCCGACCGCCGGGGCCTACCTGGCGAGCTACCGTGCCGCCGGCCCGCGCCGGGGGCGGTGATTCCCCAGCCCTGTCGCGCCCGCGGCCGCGCGGAGCTCGGCCAGGGGGGTGTCTCCCAAACCGACACGCCCCAACTCGCGCGGAGGGACGGACACGAGCGGTCGCGGCCCCCGGCGTGGCAGGTCGATGTCCACGGTCCGTGAATCATGCCGGATGACGAGACACGATCCAGCGACGACGGGCCCGGTGGCAGCCAGCGGCCCGACGCCCCACCTTGGAGACCCCCGTACCCTTACGGCCGCTGAACCGCCGCGTCCGCATCTCCAAGGATACCGGCGCCGGTCGAAACCCCCGCAGCGACAACCACGCTCACCAGGAGGGATCCCCTATGCAGGTGCGGCCATGGAGAATGGTCCAATCACTACTCGTGCTCGTCGGGCTGACGGCAGCTCCGGCCGTGCTCGCCGCGGACGCAAGCTCACTCTGGCCCTCGGCTGGCCAGAACCTCAGGAACACGCGGGCCCAGGGAGCCGAGACCCAGATCAACCCCCTGAACGCCGGCAGCCTCGTCAAGGCCTGGGAAGTCGACACCACCGGTGATGTCTCGGCGACTCCGGCCGTCGACGGGAGGAATCTCTACTTCCCCGACGCCGGCGGCAGCCTGTGGGCCCTGGACCGGGCCACCGGGAACGTGGTGTGGCACAAGACCATGGCCGACTACGGCCTCCTCGCTCCGGGGGACTACGCCCGGACCACCCCCGTCATCGCAGGCAGCAAGCTCATCTTCGGCGACCAGGGCGGAAAGTTCTTCGCCGGCGCATCGGTCATGGCCGTCGCCAAGCAGACCGGGGAGCTGCTGTGGAAGACCACCGTCGACACCCACTTCTCCGCGATGGTGACGCAGTCGGCCATCTGGGACGAGAGCAGCAACGTGGTCTACGTCGGGGTGGCATCGAATGAGGAGGGGTTCGCCGCCTTCATCCCGGGATACGAGTGCTGCACCTTCCGGGGGAGCGTCGTGGCCCTGAACGCCAACACCGGCGCGATCCTGTGGAAGACGTACATGGCGCGCGAGGGGTCCAGCGGGAACGCCGTCTGGGGAAGCACCCCCGTCATCGACAGGTCGCGCCAGTCCCTGTACGTCACCACGGGCAACAACTACTCCGTCCCTGCCGACGTCTCTACGTGCGTTGCCGCCGCCACGACCCCGGAAGGCAAGGCGGCCTGCATCTCACCCGATGACCACTTCGACTCGGTCCTGGCCCTGGACCTGAAGACCGGCGGGATCCGCTGGTCCAGCCGGGCCGTGCCCTTCGACGCATGGATCGTCTCCTGCATCGCGGGCTTCGATGTGTTCGGCGGGGCGGCCTGTCCTGAGCCGGCCGGACCGGACTACGACTTTGGCCAGGGGCCGATGCTGTTCACCGTGAAGACGCCCGGCAACAAGTCCCGCGACCTGCTGGGCGCCGGCCAGAAGAGCGGACAGTACTGGGCCCTCGACCCGGACAGCGGAGCTGTCGCCTGGGTGACCCAGACAGGCCCCGGCGGTACGGCCGGCGGGCTCCAGTGGGGTTCGGCCACCGACGGTCGGCGAATCTTCACCGCGAACGCGAACAGCGACCACAAGCCGTGGGACCTCGTTCCCTCCGGCGGGGTCACCAACGGCGGCATCTGGAGCGCTCTCGACGCCGCGACCGGGCAGATCATCTGGCAGGTCGCCAACACGAACCCGGATCCGAATCCACTCGGAGTGTTGCCGCCCGGCTTCAGGGCCGGGTCCAACGCCCCGGTCACGGTGGCCAACGGGGTTGTCTACGGATGTTCGCTGGACCCCGAGGGACACATGTACGCTTTCGAAGCCGCCACGGGCGCGCCCCTCTGGGAGTTCCACGCCCCCGATTCCGGCTCCTGCGCAGCGGGGCCCGCAGTCGTCCAGGGCACGGTCTACTGGGGGTCCGGTTACGGCGGGTTCTTCGGAGCATCAGGCCACAAGATGCGCGCCTTCAAGTTGCCCTGACCAGGATGTCGGGTGGCCCGGGGCGTCCGTGCCCCGGGCCGCCATCGGCTCCCGCTGGAAGCGGACCTGGAGCGGGACGCGCATCGCCTCGTTGACCGTCGTCAAGTGACGGCTGGCGCCGGGGGATCGGCCCGATCCCGAGAAGCGCAGCGATGTCCGGCCGCTGGCGCGCCGCATCATCCGTTCGCGCGCGCGGCCCTTGCGGCACCTCGCCGCAGGTGCGTAGCATTCCACCATCGGGAAACCAGAAAGGCGGAACGCATGTCGCGAGAATCCGGGCGGCTGCTCGTCGGCGCCCTGCTGGCCGTCGGCGTCCTGGTCACGACCGGTCGCGCGTCGGCGCAGACCGAGCTGCCGACGGCGGAGCTCGATCCCCTCTTCAAGGGCGGCAAGGAGGGCCACGCCTACACCCGCGCCATGCTCGAGCTCGGCATGCGCATGGGCGCGGCGACCACGGCCGCGCTGCGCGACGATCGCGAGCGGGCCCGGGTGGCGCTGAAGGGATTCCGCGAGCAGTACGCCATGGTCGCGGCCCTGGTGCCCTCCTGGAAGGGCCACTTCCGCGCGTCGATCATCGACGAGCTCGAGGGCGCCGTCGCGGCCAGGGCCGACCTGGCCACCCGGCGCAAGATCGTGACCCGGATCGAGAGATCGTGCACGGCCTGCCACGCCAAGTACATGTTCCCGGTGCAGGCGCGCTACCGCTGGGGCGACTTCGCCAGCGCCACCGTCCCGGCGGACAAGGGGGGCAGCCTGACCTTCCACCAGCTCATGCTCGACCTCGCCAACAGCATCGGCGCGGTCCGCGGCGACGTCGAGGCAGGGCAGATCGCCGATGCGCAGGTGGCCTACAAGCAGCTCATGGAGCGCTTCGGCACGATGGAGCTCCTGTGCGTGAACTGCCACGACCAGCCGCGCCAGTACTTCATCGACTCGAACGTCAAGTCGCGGCTCTACAAGGTCGGAGGCCTGCTGCGCCGGGGCGAGAAGAGCGCCGCCGAGTACACCACGCTGTTCAACGACGTGAACGAGATGAGCTGCATGCCGTGCCACCAGGTCCACATGCCGGCCGCCTTCCAGCAGGAGTTCCTGCGGGAGGCCAGGCGGTAGGGGCCGTCGGTCAGGCCGGGACGGGCCCCAGGGAGTGCGGGCAGGCCACGTCGCCGTCGAGCCACGCGAGGCACACCCGGTCCTCGACGGGGGACCCCCGGGTGCGTTGAGGGCAGCGGCCGCCGAGGTCCGGCGTGCACTCGAGCGGGTCGAGGACGGTGAAGTCCTCCCCGGCGGCAAGCCGCTGGGTCAACGCCTCGACGAGGCGACGCATGGCCGCGGATCGCCCGGGGTCCGGCGTGGCGCGGATGGCGGCCATGGCTTCCGACAGGGACATCGCTCTCATGAGGACCTCCTGCACTCCCAGCGTAGGCCGCACCGGAGGCCCGCGCGTTGATGGGCGTCAGGCGGGTCTTCCACCCATCGGAGGTGGCGGGGCCGCTGCCCGTTCGCCATGACATGGGCCAGCGTGAGGCGCCTCCGGCCCGTCCCCCTCCGATGACCGATCCCCGCGCCCCCGGCGACCGAGCGCCCGCCACCGCCCCCCGGGTTCCCGGCGCGGCGAGGTCCCTGGCCCGCCTCGCCGTCAGCGCCGCCCTGCTCGCGGCCGTGACCTGGCGCCTCGACCTCGGCGCGCTCGCGAGGAAGGCGGGCCACCTCGAGCCTCGCTGGGTCCTCGCCACCTTCCTCGCCGTCTTCGCCGCCGTGGCCATCTCGGCGTGGAAATGGGGCATGGTCCTCGCCTGGCGCCGGCGACCGCTGCCGTACGGCCGGCTCTTCCGGCACTACCTGGTCGGCCTCTTCTTCAACAACCTGCTCCCGACCAGCATCGGCGGAGACGCCGTGCGCGCGTGGGAGGCGGCGCGCGACACGGGAGACGCTCCCGAGGCGGTCGGGTCGGTGATCACCGAGCGCCTCGTCGCGGGGGCTGCGCTCGGCGTCACCGCCCTCCTGGGCCTGCCCTTCGTGGACGCGACCCCGCGGCTCCTCCTGCTCGTCACCGCCTTCCTGGCGGTCGATCTCGCGCTGGTCGCGGCGTTTCTCCTCCCGCGCGTCGCGGGGCGCATCGCCTCGTCCGTGCTCCCGCGCCGCCTCGCGGGCGCCCGGGGGGCCGTCTCGGCCACCGTCGGCGCGGTCCGGGAGAGCCTCCGTGCGCCGGGCCTCTTCGTCCGGGTCGCCCTGCTCTCCGTCCTGTTCCAGCTCCTCGTCGCGGCCGTGAACGCGTGCCTCTTCGAGGCGATGGGCGTCCCCGTGTCGCTCGCCCGCTGCGTCGTGTACACGCCGATGATCTTCACCCTGACCATGCTGCCGGTCTCCCTGTCCGGGCTCGGGGTCCGCGAGGCGGCGTACGCGTACTTCTTCGGCCAGGCCGGCGTGGCCCAGGCCGACGCGGTCGCCGCCTCGCTCCTCTTCTTCCTCGCGGTGGGCCTCGCGAGCCTGCCGGGCGCCCCGCTCTTCGCCCTGGGCCGCCGCCGGGGACGCGCCGGCGATGCCTGCGAGGGGGCGGGATGACGCCCACCGCGGACCGGATGGGGGCAGGTCCCGCCCGGCGGGCCCGAATCCATTGATCCGGCTCACCCCGGCGGGCATGTTCGGCTGCGCGGAACGCTCTGGCTTCACCTGGGCCCCGCTCAAAGGAGCATGGACCATGGATCGTCGCGACTTTCTCCGACTGACGGGCGCAGTCACCGCCGGGCTCGCCCTGCCGGGCACCGCCTCGAACGCGCTGGCGCAGGACGGGGCCGCGCCGGCCGCAGCGCCGGCGCCCGGGGCCGAGCCCGGGTGGAAGACCTACGAGATCACCACGCGCGTCGAGGTGCTCGAGGCGGCGGGCATGACCCGCGTGTGGCTTCCCACGCCGCTCACCCAGGACACCCCCTTTCACCGGACGCTCGGCAACGCGTGGAGGGCCGAGGGCGGAACCTCGGCCCAGTGGATCGATCCCGCCTACGGCGCCGGCGTGGTCTGGGCCGAGTTCCCCGCGGGCGTGCGCCCCGCGCTCGAGCTCACGAGCCGCTTCGCGACGCGCGACATCGCGGTGGACCTCTCGAAGCCCGGCAGCGCCCCCGCCGAGAGCAAGGCGACGCTCGCCCGCTTCACCGCGCCGACTGCGCTCCTCCCCACCGGCGGCATCGTGAAGCAGACGTCGTCCGCCATCGTCAAGGGGGCGAGGACCGACCTCGACAAGGCGACGGCGATCTACGAGTGGATCTGCGAGCACGGCTACCGGGATCCGCGGACGCGCGGCTGCGGCGTGGGCGACGTGAAGACCATGCTGGAGCGCAAGACGTACGGCGGGAAGTGCGCCGACCTGAACGCGCTCTTCGTCGCGCTGGCCCGGTCCCAGGGGATCCCGGCGCGCGACGTGTACGGCGTCCGGGTCGCGGCCTCGGCGCTGGGCTACGCGAGCCTCGGCAAGGGCGGAGGGGACGTCACCAAGGCCCAGCACTGCCGCGCCGAGTTCTACCTGCCCACCCACGGCTGGGTGCCCGTCGATCCGGCCGACGTGCGCAAGGTGATCCTCGAGGAGGGCGGCGGGAAGGCGCCGAACGACCCGATGGTGCTCGCCGCGCGGAAGCGCCTCTTCGGCTCCTGGGAGATGAACTGGCTCGCGTTCAACTACGCCCACGACCTGGCGCTGCCCGGGTCGTCGCGGGGCAGGATCGGCTTCCTCATGTACCCGCAGGCCGAGACCGCCGAGGGCCGCCTCGACTGCCTGGGGCCGGAGGACTTCAAGTACACCATCGCCTCCAGGGAAATCGCGTGAGCGTGGCGGCGCGCGCCATGGCCATCGCCCTGGCGCTCGTCGCCTCGGGCGCCGCCCAGGAAGCCCCGCTCCGTCCCTGGACGGGCGGCGAGGCCCCGGCCCTCTCCGGGCTCGACCTCTCCGGGCGGCTCGTCGGGCTCCGGGCCCTCCGCGGCCGGGTGGTCCTGGTGCACTTCTGGGCGAGCTGGTGCGGGCCCTGCGCCGAGGAGCTTCCCGCCCTGGCGAAGCTCCGCGCCAGGCTCCGGGGCCGCCCCTTCGAGGTGGTGATGGTGAACTTCGGGGAGGGGGCGGCCAAGGTCGGGCGCTTCGTGCGGAAGCACGCCATCGACTCGCCCGTGCTGCTCGACCGCGATCGGACGGCCGCGGAGGCCTGGGGCGTGGGCGAGCTCCCGACGACCTTCCTGGTCGACGCCGACGGACGGGTCCGCTCCGTGGTGTTCGGCCAGGGCGACTGGGGCGAGGGGGAGCCCGGCGCGGCGGCGGTGGAGCGGCTGCTCGGCGAGGCGAAGCGCGCCGCGCGCGGGAAGCTCCGATCCGAGCGATGAGGGCCGTGGAGAGCGGAGGAGAGGCGAAGGCGATGGACGCCGCCCGCGACCGGACGACCTTCCCGCCCCTCCGGCGCGAAGGGGTCGAGACACTCCAGGTCAACCTGGGCTACCGCTGCAACCAGGCGTGCCACCACTGCCACGTCGACGCCGGCCCGAAGCGCACCGAGGAGATGTCGGCGGAGGTCGTGGAGGACGTGCTCCGCTTCCTCGAGGCGCGGGCCGTGCCGGTGCTCGACGTGACCGGCGGGGCGCCCGAGCTCCACCCCGCGTTCCGGTCGCTCGTCTCCCGGGCCCGGAGGCTGGGCGCCCGGGTCATCGACCGGTGCAACCTCACCATCCTCGAGGAGCCCGGGCAGGAGGACCTCGCCCCGTTCCTCGCGGGCGAGCGGGTCCGGGTCGTCGCCTCGCTCCCCTGCTACCTCGAGGCGAACGTGGACCGGCAGCGCGGCCGGGGCGTCCACGCGAGGTCGATCCGCGCGCTCCGCGCCCTGAACGCCCTCGGCTACGGGAAGGGGACGGGCGGCCTCGAGCTCGACCTCGTCTACAACCCCGGCGGCGCGGGCCTGCCCCCCGCGCAGGCGGAGCTGGAGCGAGACTACAAGCGGGAGCTCCTGGCGCAGCACGGGATCACCTTCGATCGGCTCCTCACGCTCGCCAACATGCCCATCGCGCGCTTCCGCGCCTCGCTCGCCTCGGCGGGGCAGCTCGACGGGTACCTCGCGCTCCTGCGCGGCGCGCACCGGGAGGAGAACCTCGAGCAGGTGATGTGCCGCCGCCTCCTGAGCGTCGACTGGCAGGGCTTCGTCTACGACTGCGACTTCAACCAGATGCTGGGCATGCCCCTGGCGGTGGACGGCCGTCCGAGGAGCCGGCTCCGCGAGCTCCTCGCCACCCCGCTCGGCGGCTCGCCCATCCAGGTCGCCGAGCACTGCTACGGCTGCACCGCCGGCCAGGGCAGCAGCTGCGGCGGCGCGCTCGCCGGCCCGCCCTCGCGC
This sequence comes from Anaeromyxobacteraceae bacterium, assembly GCA_035455425.1. GTDB lineage: Bacteria > Myxococcota > Myxococcia > Myxococcales > Anaeromyxobacteraceae > JACRMN01. The sequence goes on from DATIFE010000135.1 coordinate 41,842, forward strand.
CGGGAGGCGGGCCGGGCGCCGCCGCCCGGCCTCGCGGCAGGCGCCGCCGGAGGTCTGCGTTGAAGGTCGCGGTCCCGCGGGTGAGCACGGGGCTCGCCGTCGGCGCCATCGCCCTCGCCGCGGGGGCCTATGCCTTCCTGCCCGCCGTGCGCCAGGGCGTCGACGCGGGCGTGCGCGCCCTCTCGGCGCCGGACGGGCGGGACGCGGTCGACGCCTTCCGCTCCTACCTGCTCGGGTTCGGCCCGTGGGCGCCGCTCGCCTCGGCGGCCCTCATGGTCCTCCAGTCGCTGGTCGCGCCGCTGCCGGCGTTCGTGGTCACGTTCGCGAACGGCCTCCTCTTCGGCTGGGCCCGCGGCGCGCTCCTCTCCTGGTCGAGCGCCATGGTCGGCGCCGCGCTCTGCTTCTGGATCGCCCGCGCGCTCGGGCGCCCGGCCGTGGAGCGGCTGGCGGGGGGAGGCGCGGCGGTCGAGCGGGCCGACCGCTTCTTCGAGCGGCACGGCGAGCGGGCCATCCTGCTGGCGCGCCTCCTCCCCTTCGTCCCCTTCGACGCCGTGAGCTACGCCGCCGGCCTCACGACGACCGGCTTCCGGCCGTTCCTGGTCGCGACCGGGCTCGGCCAGATCCCGGCGACGCTCCTCTACTCCTACCTGGGCGAGAGCGCCTCGGGGTCGGTGAGGATCCTGTTCTGGGGCTTCTCGCTCCTCGCGGCCGCGATGGTGCTCCTCGGGATCGCGGGCGCCCGCCGGCAGGCGCTCCGGGCCGGCCGCGGCGCGGGCGGAGGCCCGGTCTCGTGAGCTGGATCGAGGCGACGCCGGGTCGCGCCCATCCCTGGCACGTCCGGCTCCTGCTGGCCTTCCTGGCGAGGAGGGGGAGGCTCTCGGGCTCCGTGCGCCTGTGGGCGCGGTCGCCGCGCGCCTTCCTGGCCTTCCTGCGGCTCTTCCGGGCGGTCGATCGCGACGGCTCGCCGCTCCCGCCGGCGCTCCGCGCCCTGGTGATGGTGCGCGTCTCGCAGCTGAACCACTGTGCCTTCTGCGTCGACCTGAACGGCTCGCGGGCTCTCGAGCGCGGCGTGGCGCCCGGGCGGCTCGACACGCTGGCGCACCACGCGGCGTCCCCGCTCTTCGACGCGCGCGAGAAGGCGGCCCTCGCCTTCGCCGACGCGGTCACCGCCCCCGGCTCGGCCGTGCCCCCCGATCTGCGGCGGGCGCTCCGCGCCGCCTTCACCGAGGACGCCATCGTCGAGCTGAGCGCGCTGGTCGCCTTCCAGAACATGTCGAGCAAGTTCAACGCGGCGCTCGACGTCGAGCCCGAGGGCCGCTGCGGGGTCCACGCCGGGCAGCCGCGGGCGGGAGGAGCGGGCGGGTGACGGCGCCGGTGCTCTCGATCGTGGTGCCCGCGCTCGACGAGGCCGCCGGGCTGGCGGCCCACCTCGAGGCGCTGGCGCCGCTGCGCGCGCGGGGGTGCGAGGTGGTGGTGGTCGACGGCGGGAGCCGGGACGGGACGCCCGGGATCGCCCGGCCCCTCGCCGATGCGGTGCTCTCGGCCTCGCGCGGCCGCGCCAGGCAGCTGAACGCCGGCGCCCGCGCGGCGCGAGGCGAGCTGCTCCTCTTCCTGCACGCCGACACGCGCCTCCCGCCCGGCGCCGCCGAGGCCGTGCGCGCGGCGCTCGGCGACGGGGAGCACGACTGGGGCCGGTTCGACCTGGAGATCGCCGGCCGGCACCCGCTCCTCCGCGCCGTCGCGAGGCTCGTGAGCTGGCGCTCGCGGCTCACCGGGATCGCGACCGGCGACCAGGCCATCTTCGTGCGGCGGAGCCTGTTCGAGTCCACGGGCGGGTTCCCCGAGATCCCGCTCATGGAGGACGTGGCCCTCTCGGCCGCGCTCCGGCGCGCCGGCCCGCCCGCCTGTCTCCGGCTCCGCGTGGTCACCTCCGGGAGGCGCTGGGAGTCGCGCGGCGTCCTGCGCACCATCCTGCTCATGTGGTGGCTGCGCCTCCTCTTCTGGCTCGGCCGCGACGCCGCCGCGCTGGCGCGACGCTATGGCTGAGCGCGGCCCCGGACGCCCGGGCGGGGGGACGCTGGCGGTGATGGCCAAGGCGCCCATCCCCGGCCTCGCCAAGACCCGGCTCGTCCCGCGGCTCGGGCCGGAAGGGGCCGCCGAGGTGCACGCGGTACTGCTCGAGCGAACGCTGCGCCTCGCCGCGGCGTCGGGATTCGCGTCCGTCGCGCTCTGGTGCGCGCCGAGCAGCCGCTCCCCCTTCTTCCAGGCGCTGCGCGCCGGCGCCGCCTTCGAGCTCCGGGATCAGCCCGGGGGAGACCTGGGCGCCCGGATGCTGGCGGCGTTCGAGGTCCACCTCGCCGCGGGAGGGCAGGTGGTGATGGTGGGGACCGACTGCCCCGAGCTCGTCGCCGCCCATCTCGATGCCGCCAGGGCGGCGCTCTCGGGCGGGGCCGACGCGGTGCTCCTCCCCGCCGCCGACGGAGGCTACGCGGCCATCGGGCTCGCCCGCGTCGATCGCTCCCTGTTCGAGGGCGTGCCCTGGGGGAGCTCCGCCGTGCTCGAGGAGACCCGCGAGCGGCTCCGCCTCCTCGGCTGGAAGGCGGCCGAGCTCTCCCCGGTCCGCGACGTCGATCGCCCGGAGGACCTCGAGTGGCTGCTCCGGAGCGGCCTCCTCGGCGAGGACGAGCGAGCGCGGATCGCGCCGTACGTCTAGACCCGCGCGGGACGCGTTGATTCCCGGCAGCACGGCCGTTACCTCCAGCGGGTTCAGGAGGTCGCGCATGTTCTCTCCCAGGACGTTCCCGGTGGCTGCCTTCGTGCTGGCGCTCACGGCCGGCGTCGCCCGCGCCGCGGATCCGGGGTCGAGCGGCGCCGCGCAGGTGGCGGGGGTGGCGCCCGGCATCGTCGACGGCCAGACCGCGCACAAGCTCGTCGCGGGCGGGGTGAAGGTCGTCGACGTGAGGACTCCCTCCGAGTTCCGCTCCGGGCACGTCCCCGGCGCCATCAACATCCCCTACGACGAGATGCCGAATCGCTACCCGGAGATCGGACCGCCCTCGACGCCGGTGCTCCTCTACTGCCGCACCGGCCACCGGACGGCCATCGCCATGCGCACGCTGCGCAGCCAGGGCTACGCCACGATCTACGACCTGCAGAGATACGACAAGTGGGTGGGGTCGGAGCACGGGCGCTGAGACGGCATCAGCGCCCTGACCGCCGGCGTGGCTTCCGCACGGCGCGGACCCGGCCGCTCTCGCCACCGCCGGCGTAGAGAAGGTCGCCCTGGTCCGACTCCAGCCCGCTCACCCCCGTCCCCTCGGGCATCGTCAGTCGGGTCAGCACCTCGCCCGTCCCGGGGTAGACCTGGCGGATGTCGGCCTGGTCGCCTTCCCAGGTCCCGTGCCAGAGCTCGCCGTCCACCCAGGTGACTCCGGTGACGAAGCGGTTCGACTCGATCGTGCGCAGGATCGCGCCCGTGTCGGGATCGATCTGGTGGATCTTCCGGTCGCGGTATTGCCCGACCCACAGCGTACCCTCGCCCCAGGCCAGCCCCGAGTCGCCCCCGCCGCCGGGGGCCGGGATGGTCGACAGGACCTCGCCGGTCGCCGGATCGATCTTGTGGATGCGGCCGCCCGCGATCTGGAAGAGGTGCCGGCCGTCGAAGGCCGTCCCGGCGTCGCAGGCCACGTCCAGGGAGCGCACGATCCTGCCGCTCGCCGGCTCGAAGGCCTGCAGCTTCTCGTCGCCGGCGAACCAGACCAGGCGGCCGTCGTAGCTGACGCCGCGCACGTGCGGTGCGCCGGCGAAGGGCCCGTACTCGCGCACGATCTCGGCCGGCCGATCCCCGTCTCTGTCCTTCCGCATCGCCTGCTCCTTTCTCCCTCCCTACCCGAATCCGTCGGAGACCGGGAGCAACAAGGTCGTCGCGAATCCGGCCACCGGCGCGGAGAGCCAGCGCCGGGAGCGGCCGCGGCCCAGCGCGCGCACCTGGCCGGCCTCCTCCAGGGCGACCAGGGCCCGCTGCACCGTACGCTGGCTGGCCCCCAGGGCCAGCGCCAGCGCCAAGGTCGACCAGGCCTCGCCGTCGGCGAGCAGCGCCACGACGGCGGCGTCGGGGCTCTCGATCGGCGGCGCCAGCAGCCGCACCGCGGCCGCCCCCCGCGGCACCAGGCTGAAGCCTCCGGCGGTGGCCCGGATGTCGGCCAGCGGCCGCAGCTCGCGGCGCAGGCGGCCCATCCCGACCCGCAGGCGCGCGCGGTGGGACGCGTTCGTCCGGCGGGCGCCGAAGGCGCGCTCGATCAGGCCCTGGCGCGCCGCCCCGCCGGGCCACGCCTCCGCCAGGCCGCACAGCAGCGCGAACAGCGCCGGCCGGCGCGAGAGCCGCACGACCCGCTCTCCCCGGCGTGCCGTCCGCCGGCAGCCGTCGACGACCAGGTCCGGCGAGGCGAGCACCGCCTCGACCTCGGCCAGGGTCAGGGACCGCGCCTCTCCCGCGGCGACGAGGCGTGCCGCCGGCAGGACGAGGGCCCGCCCCGCCTGCTCGACCTCCGCGCACAGCGCCCCGATGCCCGACCGCGCCGCCGCCTCCCGCGCGCCGGCCAGGGCCACGCGCGCCTGCCCGGCTCGCCCCCGGCGGAGCGCGATCTCGAAGGCCACCAGGGCGGCGACGGCCGCGAGGCGGGCGGGTCCGGCGCCGAGCTCGAGCCTGGCGCACGCGGCGTCCGCCTCCTCGACCCGGCCGAGCAGCAAGAGGCGCCGGATCTGCAGCAGCCGGGCGTGGGCCGCGTTTTCCCGATCGCCGCGAGCGGCGAACGTGCGCAGGGCCTCGGTCAGCGCCCGCGGCGGCCAGGCGAGATCGCGGGCCGCCAGCGCCACCTCCGCCTCCGCCGTCAGGCAGCGCGCCCGCGCCAGCGTCTCTCGCGGCCCGAAGTCCCGCGCCGCACGCCGCAGCAGCTCCCGCGCCCGCCCCAGGTCCCCGAGCTGGGCCATGGCGATCCCGCGGAGCGCGAGGGCCGGCGGGTCGTCCCGCAGGGCGACGCGCTTGAGCGCGCCGAGCGGATCCCCCGCGCGCAGCGCGCGCCCTGCCGCCGTGATCGAGGAATCCATCGTCCGATCCTAACCCCGTCGCCGTTGTTACTCCCACCCCGCTGCGGCGGTCGTTACCTCTGGTGCTGCGCAGGGGCTGGACCCTGCCGACGGGGGCCGACGCTCCCGGATGCACCCACGGGAAGGAGACGAGAGCCATGGCGAAGCACACGACCGGGACGCGCAAGGAGTGGCTGGCAGCGCGGCTCGAGCTGCTCGAGGCGGAGAAGGAGCTCACGCGGCGCAGCGACGAGCTGGCGCGGCGGCGGCAGGAGCTGCCGTGGGTCCGGATCGACAAGGGGTACCGATTCGAGACCGACGAGGGGAGCGCGTCGCTGGCAGACCTCTTCCGGGGGCGCTCGCAGCTCCTCGTCTACCACTTCATGTTCGGTCCCGACTACACGGCGGGGTGTCCGTCCTGCTCGGCGATCGCCGACGGGTTCGACGGCTTCGCCGTCCACCTGGCCCACCACGACGTCACGCTCTCGGCGGTGTCGCGGGCGCCTCTCCCGAAGCTGCAGGCCTTCAAGCGGCGCATGGGGTGGACGTTTCCCTGGGCGTCCTCCCACGGCAGCGACTTCAACGCCGACTTCGCCGTCCGGTTCACCGAGGAGCAGCAGCGCAAGGGCGGCATCGAGTACAACTTCCGGCGCGAGGAGGCCTGGCCGCCGCCCGCGCCGGCCGGGGACCTGGGGCCCGTGGTCGACATGGCGGCCATGACCGGAACCGACCCGGCCACCTACACGCGCGAGAGGCCCGGCATGAGCGCGTTCGCGCTCGAGGACGGCGTCGTCTACCACGCCTATTCCACCGACGCGCGCGGGCTGGACGGCCTCTGGGGCATGTACCAGTGGCTCGACCGCGCCCCCAGGGGGCGCAACGAGACCGGCATCTGGTGGCGCCACCACGACGCGTACGACGAGCGCTGAGCGAGGTCGCAGCCTTCGCGGCGCACCCGAGGGATGGGAGATCTCACGACTCATGGCTTCCGAGCGAGCGTTCCTGGGCGCCTCGGCGCTGCTCTTCGCCGCCAGCGCGGCGGTGACGATCGCCTGGTGCGCGTCCATGTCGGCGATGGGCGAGATGCCGATGCCCGGCGGCTGGACGATGTCGATGGCGTGGATGCGGATGCCCGGACAGACCTGGCCCGGCGCCGCGGCGTCGTTCCTCGGCATGTGGGTCGCGATGATGGTGGCGATGATGGCGCCGTCCCTGGTCCCAATGCTCTTGCGCTACCGCCAGGCCGTGGGCGGGGCAGGCGAGGCGCGCCTCGGTCGGCTGACCGCCCTGGTGGGCATGGGCTACTTCTTCGTCTGGACCGTGCTCGGGATGGCCGCGTTTCCGCTGGGCGTCGCGCTGGCGGCGGTGGAGATGCAGAACCCGCCGCTGGCGCGCGCCGTGCCGGTCGCGGTCGGCGTCGTCGTCCTGATGACCGGCGCCCTCCAGCTCACCGCGTGGAAGGCGCGTCACCTCGCCTGCTGCCGGGAGGCGCCCGGAGGCGGCCGTGCGCTGCCGGCCGACGCCGGCACGGCCTGGCGACACGGCCTGCGCCTCGGCCTCCACTGCAGCTACTGCTGTGCCGGCCCGATGGCGATCCTCCTGGTCGTCGGGGTCATGGACCTCCGCGCCATGGCCGTCGTGGCGGCAGCCATCACCGTCGAACGCCTGGCACCGGCCGGTGAGCGCGTCGCGCGAGCCATGGGGGCCGTAGGCGTCGGGGCAGGCTTGCTCCTGATCGCGCGAGCGGCCGGGCTCGGATGAAGGCAGCCGTTGTGCTTTCATGTGACGGCCTTCCAGCGCTGTACCGAAAGGGGTCACGCCCATGTCGAGGCTTCGGGTCAACGCATTCAGCATCTCGATCGACGGTTACGGCGCCGGTCCCGACCAGGCTCTGGAGAATCCGATGGGCGTCGGAGGGATGGCGCTGCACCAGTGGGTGCTCGGCACGAAGACGTTCCAGAAGATGGCCGGCGACTTCGCCGGGTCGCTGATCGGTGACAAGGTCGCCCGAGAGGACGTCGACGACGACTTCGCCGCGCGCAGCTTCGACAACCTCGGCGCCTGGATCATGGGCCGCAACATGTTCGCGCCGTCGCGCGGTCCCTGGCCCGACGACGGCTGGAAGGGATGGTGGGGCAAGAACCCGCCCTACCATGTGCCCGTCTTCGTGCTCACGCACCACGCTCGTCCACCGCTCACGATGGAGGGCGGAACGACGTTCCACTTCGTGACCGATGGCATCCAGGCCGCGCTGAAGCGCGCGAAGGACGCGGCCCAGGGCAGGGACGTCCGACTCGGCGGCGGAGTCGCCACCGTTCGCCAGTACCTCACCGCCGGGCTGATCGACGAGATCCACCTCGCGATCTCCCCCGTGCTCCTCGGCCGGGGCGAGCACCTCCTCGCCGGCATCGATGCGGTGAGCCTCGGCTACAAGTGCACGGAGCACGTCTCCACGGACGCCGCCACCCATGTCGTCCTGGCGAGGTGACCCGGTCGCGTCCCAGCGGATGTCGACGTCCGCTTCGCGGAAACCGGGCCTCCCAGTGAGGACGTGGAGCGCACCCAGGACCGTCCGGCCACCGCTCTGGCTCGTCGAGTACAGGTAGAAGTGGCCCGTCTCACCGTCGTGCTCGAAGACGCCGACCAGGTCCCCTCTCGAGCGGACCGAGCTCCTGAAGAGTTCGTCTTCGCGCACGGTGGGCCAAGGCGAGTGTGCCACGGCATTGGCGTCCCGGCGGCTGTGGGGATCGGTTGCAGCCGCCCCCGTCCAGGTGTAAGAGTTAGTAGGGACAAACGTAACACGAGACATCCATGGCCAAGACCGTCGAGACCTACCGGACGACCAAGGAGCTCCGGGCGCTGGTGCGCCGGGCCGCCAAGGCGGAGGGCAAGCGCCCCTCGGAGTTCCTGCGCCAGGCCGCCGAGGAGCGCGCCAGGGCCGTCCTGGCGGCAGCGGCCCGGGACGAGCTCCGGGCGATGCTGGAAGGCCTCCCGCCGGGTCGTGCCAGGTCTGAGGCCGATGCCGAGCGCATCGGCGAGGAGGCTGCCCGGGCCGCCCGGGGCCGGAAGTGAGGGCGGTGCTGGACACCTCGGTGGTCGTGGCGGCGCTGACCACCCCGAACCCCCGATCGGCATCCCGGGTCGTCCTCGTGGCCGCAGCGGCCGGCGCGGTCGAGCTCGTCATCACCGACGAGCTCGAGGCGGAGTACCTGCGTGCGGTCGAGTACCCGAGCGTCGTCCGGTACGCGGCCAAGGTGGACCGGCAGGCGTTCGTGGCGGCAGTCGTGGCCGTGGCGGAGCGTGTAACGGCAGAAGAAGCGCGTGGCGCCGTGCCGTCCGATCCCGAGGACGACAAGGTCCTGGCCGCCGCGTTTGCCGGTCGCGCGGGCTTCGTGGTGACCCTGGACCGGGATCTGCTCCGCCTGGGCGAGGTCCGCGGAGTGCAGGTGGTGACGCCCGGCGACTTCCTGGCGAGCTGCGCTGACCGGCTGCAAGAGGACCAGTGAGCCACGAGGGCGACGGGAAGCGCGACCGCTACGCGCCCCGCTGCGCCCACGTCGAGGCGGCGACGGCACTGCAGGCCTGATCACGCTGTTCCCGCGCCAGGGACGCGAACGACTGGCGTTCGCAAGCATCATCGGTTGGGCGCCCTGAGGAAGGCCACGCTCACATCGGCCGCGCAGCGCACGGCGGCCCGGATGTCGTTGTGGGTAGCGGGGTCCGCTTGGTGCGAAAGAGGCGGTGCTGGAGGGGGCGCCCCGCGGGGGCCTCCAGCGCTCCCGTGATTGGCCTTGAGGGCCAACTCCACGCGTGCGTGCTCGTCGTCTTGGTCGTGAGTCCTCGCCGTGCCCCGTTCGGCCGTCAGCGACGAGCCTCGGCCCAGAGGGACAGCGCCATCGACCGCCGTCCTTCAGCGCCCTGACCGTCGGCCGGCCGCTTCCCGTTGCGCGCCATGCCCCGCCCGACAAGGTAGACGGGACACCTCCTCAAGGAGTCACTGGATGCCCGGCTACGTCGACGGCTTCGTCATCCCGATGAAGAAGAGCAAGGTGAGGGCCTACCTCGAGCAGGCGAAGCTCGGCGCGAGGGTCTGGAAGGACCACGGCGCGCTCGGCTACTTCGAGTGCGTCGGCGAGGACCTCTCGACCATGCCCGGCAGCCTGGGCTTCAAGAAGCTCGCGAGGCTGAAGGCCGGCGAGACCGTGGTGTTCTCCTGGATCGTCTACAGGTCCCGCGCGCACCGCGACCGCGTGAACAAGGCGGTCATGAAGGACCCGCGGATGCAGGACCCCGTGATGATGGCCATGGCGCCGTTCGACGTGAGGCGGATGTCGATGGCGGGGTTCGAGGTGCTCGTGGCCTGGTGACCGGGACCCTCCCGGCCGCGGTCACCCGTGCGGCTGGATCGGCTGGTCAAGTACCCCCGGGCCGGAAAAGGAGAGACCGGAGCCCCCGGACTTTCGTCAGGGGCTCCGGCCTCTTTGCTGGCGGGGTGTAGGGGACTCGAACCCCTGGCCTCCGGCGTGACAGGGTCTCCCCTCACGCTGGGTGACTGTGGTCGGCCTTCGCAAGCCCTGGGAAACGTTGGAAGCGAGCCGTCGTCGGGTAGCCCCATCTGGTCTCGTTTCGCTGCCCTTCTCCGGCCGTTTGGTATCCCCTTGGTATCCGCCGGCCAGATCGACCCTGCGTCCGTTGGATGGGTCTCGGTGCGCGAACTCGCGGCGATGCTGCGGGTGAGCACGTCGACGGTGTACCAGGCGGTCGCAGCAGGGGAGATCCCGCACATCCGAGTAAGCAACGCGATCCGGATCCCGGTCCCGCCGCCGGGCGGCGACATGGTCCGGTGGTGGGAAGGCGCTCGCAAAGGCAATCGCCCCTAGCCACGGGTCACTTGCCACGAATAGCGGTGATGTGTGACCCAGAGCGGGCCCCGCAATACGACGCTGGCCAACTCCTCACACTCGTGGTCGAATCTGCGAATGCTCGGGCTCCCCCTGACCGTAGCCCTTGGCCTGTCCGCAACCCCGGCCGCAGATTCGGTGTCGTTCCGCTTCGCCTGGCCGGACGGGCTGTCGGCGGACGTCGAGTACGGCCGGTCGCGCGAGCAAGCGGGGCGTCCGTCCTCGGTGCTCAGGTTGCGGGGCCGTTTCGTTTCCCAGGTGCGGGGCGACGAGGTCCGCTTCGGCTTCCGCGGTTGGCGAAACGTCGGGCTAGATGCGGGGGAAGCATCCATCGATCCCCTGCTTGATGCCGTCGGTCTGATCACTACCGTTGTGACGCGCGCGGGCGCCTATGTCCGGGTCGAAGGGATCGAGGACGCCGTCGAGGCCATACGTGCCAAGACCCGCGGAGCTCCGGTCGAGGCGCGCCCCATGCTGGAGCGGCTCGAGAGGGTGGCACCGGCCATGCTGGCGAAGGAGGCAAGCGAGTTTTGGAGCGGGCTGGTGCAGTTCTGGGAGGGAAACGACCTCATCGTGGGTGATGATTACCAGTCCAATTCGCGGGCTCCGGTCGGCGCGTTGCCCGGCGAATCGGTGCACCTTCACACGTACGTCATGGTGAAAAGACGCCTGCCCTGCCCCGGCGGGGGCGGACAATGTGTCGAGGTATGGATGCGTTCCCAGGCAGACGCCGACGACATCGAACGGGTAACAAGGCGGTTTGTCTCCGAGCTCGGGTTCCAGCCGCAGGTCACGGCCACGCTCGGCGAGATGGCCGGGAGCACCGAGGTCACGCTCGTTACCGAGCCGGGGCGCCTTGTCCCGCACAGGCTGACGAGGACTCGTGCCGTTCGAGTCGCACCGGCGGCCGACGCACCGAAGGATGCGAAGTCCGTAGAGAGGAGGGACGAGTCAACGTGGAGCTTCCGCTATTCCGCTGTCCCAGCGAGGTGATCGGCGCCTGCTCCGGCCCGGGAAGGCGGGCGAAACGCTCCGGAGCGCCACCGAAGCAGCATGCTGTGCTTTGGTTGCCTGGCGAGCGCGTCGACATCACCGTTTGCGCTTGACCGGTGTCGTACCGAGCTCGAGTTGAGGCCCGCTGGCCTCGGCAACTTTGGGCTTTCGCTTTCGGCTGGCTGGAAAGCGTGCCCCAGGCCCGTACTCCACGCCTGGACCACGCTCATGGGCGGACGTCTTCCTCAGGATGCGCCGCCGCACCATGTCCGCGAGAATGTCCCGCGCTCGGTTGATCCCGACGTCCAGCAGGTTCTGCACCGTACGGTTCGTGACCTTCCCGTACTCCTGGACATGCGCCATGACCTTCCGATCTATCTCATCGACGGTGCGCCTCTGGTAGGGCACCGACGGCCCTAGCGCCCTGAGGACCTCCCCGCGCAAACGGTAGGTCGGATGCGACCGCCTCGCGGATTGACGCGTTGGCTCCAGGATCCCGATGGCATCGCTCGCAAGACGCCGCAGGGTCGCTTCCGCCTCCGAGGCGTTCTTCTGGAGAAGGGAAGCGATGTCGGGTGCAGACAGGGTCCTGACCGAGCACAGTCGGAAGAGGACCAACATCGTGTCGGTATCGTCGCGTTCCTGTTCGGGCATCTGCGCGACAAACCGGGCTACCTGGGTGTTGGCACGCCCTCCGGAGAGACTGACGCGGACGTGATCGTGAAACGACTGG
>DATIFE010000136.1:0-2811 GCA_035455425.1 Anaeromyxobacteraceae bacterium
CGCCCTGGCCGGTGCCGGCCTCGCCGCCGCGGCCCCGGGCGGCGCCGAGGCCTTCGCCTCCTGCGGGGCCCGGGCCGGCGGCGCCGGGGGAGGAGCGGCCGGCGCGAGGGGCGCGGGCCTCGCGCCCTCGCGCGGCTCGACGAAGGTGACGAGATCCGTCTCCAGGAGGACCAGGGTCACGCGGAGGAGCGCGTCCGCCTCCGCCCCGGCGGCCTCCACCAGCTCCGCCAGCGGCCGGCCGCCGTCGAGCATCCCGGCGAGTCGGGCCTCCTGCGCGGTGAGCTTGAGGTCGGAGAGCTCCACCCGCCCGCCGGTCCGGGCGGGCGCCTGCGCCATGCGGGCCGCCAGCCGGCGCCGGAGCGTCAGGCCGTCGAGCCGGCGCACGGCGTCGCAGACCAGGGCCCAGCGGTGCAGCAGCGGGAACCCCGAGGGAGGCCCGGCCGCGCCGGGCACCCAGCGGAACCGGCCCCGCTCGACGGCCAGCGTGCAGGCGGCCAGGCCGGATCCGAACTCCTGCAGGACCGGGAAGCTGCGGGCCGGGTCGATGATCCGCAGCCCGGCCAGCGCGGTGAACAGGTCGCCGCCGAACCCGTCGCGCGCCTTGTCGGCGTCGGCCAGCTGCTCCCGCGTGACCAGCCCCTTCTTCAGCAGGAAGTGGGAGAGGTCGTCCTCGGGGTCCGAGCTCTGGACGTGCTCGAGGACGCCCTTCTTGAAGAACAGGGCGTAGGCCGCCGACGGGCCCTCGAGCTCCAGCTTGCCGGTGGCCTGGTTGGCGGCCACGAGGTAGCACAGGCGCAGGGGGCTCGCCTCCTCGAGCGCCCCCTGGAGCGGAAGCCCGGCGGCCACGGCCGCCTCCGGCGTCACCCGGGCCTCCTGGCCCGAGGCGTCCTTGAAGGTCCCCGCCCGCTTCAGCACCGGGGGCGACTTCGGGTCGTCGCTCACGGGGCGAAGTTACCACACCGACTCGGTGGGGGAGGGCGAGCGAAGGGAGGCCGGATGAGGCCGACCGGAGCGAGCGGGGGCTCGGGGGGCCCGCAGGGCCCCCCGCTCGAGCGCCGGCGCGGCCCCTCCTAGAGGACCACCGTCTCGCGGTACTCGCCGAAGACGTCGCGGAGCGCGTCGGAGATCTCGCCCAGGGTGGCCTCCGCCTTCACCGCGGCCAGGACGTGGGGCATGAGGTTGTCGGTGCCCTGGGCGGCGGCTCGCACCGCGTCGACCGCCTGGCGCGCCGCCGTCCCGCTGCGCCGGGCCCGGAAGGCGCGGAGCCGCGAGACCTGCTGCTCCTCGAGCGCCGGGTCCAGCTTCATCGCCGGCACCGCCGGGTCGTCCGAGCGGAAGGCGTTGACGCCCACCACCAGCTGCTCCTTCGACTCGACGCGCTTCTGCCAGGCGTAGGCGGCGTCCTGGATCTCCTTCTGGACGTACCCCTGCGAGATGGCCTGCACCATGCCGCCCATCTCGTCGATGCGCGCCAGGTAGACCCGGGCCCGCTCCTCGATCTCGTCGGTCATCCGCTCCACCGCCCAGGCGCCTCCCAGAGGGTCGACCAGGTCGGCCACCCCCGACTCGTTGGCCAGGATCTGCTGGGTCCGCAGGGCGATGCGCACCGAGTCCTCGGTGGGGAGGCCCAGCGCCTCGTCGCGCGAGTTGGTGTGGAGCGACTGCGTCCCGCCCAGCACCGCGGCCAGGGCCTGCAGGGTGACCCGCACCACGTTGTTGTCCGGCTGCTGCGCGGTGAGCATCGAGCCCGCGGTCTGGGTGTGGAAGCGCAGCATCATGGAGCGCGGGTCCCGGGCCCGGAAGCGCTCCTTCATGATGCGGGCCCAGAGCCGGCGCGCGGCGCGGAACTTGGCCACCTCCTCGAGGAGGTTGTTGTGGGCGTTGAAGAAGAAGGAGAGGCGGCCGGCGAAGGCGTCGACGTCGAGGCCGGCCCGCACCGCCGCCTCCACGTAGGCGATGCCGTCGGCCAGCGTGAAGGCCACCTCCTGCACCGCGGTCGAGCCCGCCTCGCGGATGTGGTAGCCGCTGATGGAGATGGGGTTCCACTTCGGCATCACCCGGGCGGTGTAGGCGAAGATGTCGGTGATGAAGCGGAGCGAGGGGCCGGGCGGGTAGATGTAGGTTCCCCGGGCGGCGTACTCCTTCAGGATGTCGTTCTGGATGGTGCCCTGCAGGTCGGCGGGGGCGACCCCCTGGCGCTCGCCGACGGCCTGGTACAGCGCCAGCAGGATGCCGCCGGTGGCGTTGATGGTCATCGAGGTGGAGACCTCGCCGAGCGGGATCCCGTCGAGCAGGGTCGCCATGTCCTCGATGGAGTCGATGGCCACCCCGACCTTGCCCACCTCGCCCCGGGCGCGGGGGTGATCGGAATCGCGCCCCATCTGCGTGGGCAGGTCGAAGGCCACCGAGAGGCCGGTCTGGCCCGACTGGAGGAGGTAGCGGTAGCGCCGGTTCGACTCCTCGGCCGTGCCGAAGCCGGCGTACTGGCGCATGGTCCAGAACCGGCCGCGGTACATCGTCGGCTGCACCCCGCGGGTGAAGGGGTACTCGCCCGGGAGCCCCAGGCGCGCCTCCAGGCCCGGCCTCACGTCGCCGGCGACCGCGACCGGGTCCACGGCGATGCCGCTGGTGGTGGCGAAGGCCTGGCGGCGCTCGGGCGCCCGGGCCACCGCCTTCCCCCACACCTGGCTCAGCCAGCGGTCCTTGCCGCCGCCGGAGCCGGCGGCGCCCTGCGGCGAGCCGCGCGAGGCGCCTCGCCTGCGGGCGGGCTTCCGGACCCCGGCCGCGCGCCGCGACGGGCGGACCGCGGCG
>DATIFE010000137.1:0-32567 GCA_035455425.1 Anaeromyxobacteraceae bacterium
GTGCGCAAGATCCGCGAGGCCATCGAGCAGAACGTGAAGGTCGAGGGCGACCTGCGCCGCGAGGTCTCCATGAACATCAAGCGGCTCATGGACCTCGGGTGCTACCGCGGCCTGCGCCACCGCAAGGGGCTCCCGGTGCGCGGCCAGCGGACCCACACCAACGCCCGCACGCGCAAGGGGCCCAAGCGCGGCCTGGTGCGCAAGCCGGTCGCGGCCGCCCCCGCGCCCAAGGCCTAGCCCGGGCGCGACAGGAACGGAGAGCACGAGTGGCCGACGAGAAGCAGACGACCGAGAAGCCGGCGAAGAAGCCCGAGGCGGCCGCCGCCGCCCCGGCCAAGGCCGAGGAGCCGGCCGCCCCGGCGGCGCCCAACCTCACCGGGATGGAGCCCATCACCGCCTCGCCCGTCACCCCGAAGAAGGGGAAGAAGCGGGTGAAGAAGAACGTGGCCGCGGGGGTGGTCCACATCGCTGCCACCTTCAACAACACCATGGTGACCATCACCGACGTGTCCGGGAACGTCATCGCCTGGTCGTCGGCCGGGGCCCGCGGCTTCAAGGGCTCGCGAAAGTCCACGCCCTTCGCGGCGCAGGTGGCCGCGGGCGACGCCGCCGCCAAGGCGATGGAGCACGGGCTCAAGACGGTCTCGGTGCAGGTGAGCGGCCCCGGCGCCGGGCGCGAGTCGGCGCTGCGCGCCCTGTCCGCGGCGGGGCTCAAGATCACGCTGATCCGCGACGTCACCCCCATCCCGCACAACGGCTGCCGGCCGCCCAAGCGGCGCCGGGTCTGAGGAGGCCGCCCCCGTGGCCCGCTACACCGAAAGCGTCTGCCGGCTCTGCCGCCGCGAGAATCTCAAGATGTACCTCAAGGGCGACCGCTGCTACACGGACAAGTGCGCCATCGAGCGCCGCCCCTATCCCCCGGGCCAGCACGGGCAGGGGCGCGCCAAGTTCTCCGAGTACGGCGTGCAGCTCCGCGAGAAGCAGAAGGTCAAGCGCATGTACGGCCTCCTCGAGGCCGACTTCCGCCACGCCTTCAAGAACGCCGCCGCGGGCAAGGGGAAGACCGGCGAGAACCTGCTCCAGGCCCTGGAGCTGCGTCTCGACAACGTCGTCTTCCGCCTGGGCTTCGCCGACACGCGCAACGAGGCCCGGCAGCTCGTTTGCCACGGCCACTTCCGGGTCAACGGCCGCAAGGTGAACATCCCCTCCTACCGCACCCGCAGCGGCGACGTCGTCGAGCTCAAGGAGCGGTCCCGGAAGGTGGTCCGCATCAGCGAGGCGCTGGAGGCCGTGGACCGCCGCGGCATCCCGGCCTGGCTCGAGCTCGACAAGAGCGGGTTCCGCGGCACGGTGAAGACCGCCCCGGCGCGCGAGGACGTCACCATGCCCATCCAGGAGCAGCTCATCGTCGAGCTCTACTCGAAGTAGCCGAGATCCTTTTCACCCGGACCGGCTGCGCGTCCCACGGCGCCCCGCACCGCTCGGCTGGCGGACGCGGGGAGGGGGCGGCGGCCAGAGGAGACAGCCATGGCAGACGCCATCATCACCAGGAACTGGCGCGACCTGATCAAGCCCCGGGGGCTGGTCGTCGACCAGGAGAGCCTCACCAACACCTACGGCAAGTTCGTCGCCGAGCCGCTGGAGCGCGGCTTCGGCATCACCCTGGGCAACTCGCTCCGGCGCGTGCTGCTGTCGAGCCTCCAGGGCGGCGCCGTCACCTCGGTGAAGATCGAGGGGGTGGAGCACGAGTTCATGACCATCCCCGAGGTGGCCGAGGACGTCACCGACATCATCCTCAACCTCAAGGAGGTCCTCCTCCAGATCCACACCAACGAGGTGAAGACGCTCCGGATCGAGGCCGAGGGGCCGCGCGAGGTGAAGGCCGGCGACATCATCGGCGACGGGCAGGTGGAGGTCCTGAACCCGGGCCAGCACGTCCTCACCATCAGCGAGGGTGGCCGGGTGCGCATGGAGCTGACGGCGCGGCGCGGGCGCGGCTACGTCCCCGCCGAGCGCAACAAGGTTCCGGGCCAGCCCATCGGGACCATCCCCATCGACTCCCTCTTCAGCCCCATCCGCAAGGTGAACTACCAGGTCACCAACGCCCGCGTCGGGCAGCAGACCGACTACGACCGCCTCAGCCTCGAGGTGTGGACCGACGGCTCGGTGGCCCCGGCCGACGCGGTCGCCTACGCGGCCAAGATCGTCAAGGAGCAGCTCAGCATCTTCATCAACTTCGACGAGACCGAGGAGCCGGCCGAGGAGGTGAAGCCGGTGGAGGAGGCCAAGCTCAACGAGAACCTCTTCCGCTCCGTCGACGAGCTCGAGCTCTCGGTGCGCAGCGCCAACTGCCTCCAGAACGCCAACATCAAGACCATCGGCGACCTGGTGCAGAAGAGCGAGGCCGAGATGCTCAAGACCAAGAACTTCGGCCGGAAGTCGCTCAAGGAGATCAAGGAGATCCTGGCGGAGATGGGGCTCTCGCTGGGCATGAAGCTCGAGAGCTGGCCGCCCAAGACCCAGCCGCCCGGCCCCAAGGCCTGAGCGCCGGGGCCAGGAGGGAAGATCGCCATGAAGCATCGCGTCGCCGGCCGGAGGCTCGACCGCACCACCGAGCACCGCACCGCCATGTTCCGGAACATGGTGACCTCGCTGCTGCGCCACGAGCGCATCGAGACCACCACGCCCAAGGCGAAGGAGCTGAAGCGCATCGCCGACAAGGTCATCACCCTGGGCAAGCGAGGGTCTCCGCACGACCGGCGCGAGGCCTACCGCCAGGTCCGGGACGTCGAGGTGCTGAACAAGCTCTTCGAGAGCCTCGGCCCCCGCTTCGCCTCGCGGCCGGGCGGGTACACGCGGGTGGTGAAGCTCCGCCGCCGGCCCGGGGACAACGCCGAGATCTCGCTCATCGAGCTCACCGAGCAGGCCCCGGCCGAGGAGGCCGGGGGCAAGGGGAAGCCGGAGAAGGCCGCCCGGGCCGAGAAGGCGGAGGCCGGGAAGAAGGCCCCGGCCGAGAAGCCGCCGGCCGGGAAGAAGGCCGCCGCGGAGAAGAAGCCCAGGGCCGAGGAGAAGCCGAAGGCCCAGAAGAAGGCCAAGAAGGAAAAGGAGTAGGGCGAAGGCGGCCCTGCGCCCGAGGAGAATCCGATGGCTGTCGTCCTCCGGCTCTCGCGAGCCGGCACGCACAAGGCGCCCTTCTACCACGTGGTGGCCACCGACTCGCGCAAGCCGCGCGACGGGGCCTACCTGGAGGACGTCGGCATCTACGACCCGACCCGCCGGCCCGAGCTCATCCGACTCGACGCCGAGCGGATCGCGTACTGGCTCCAGAAGGGCGCCCGGCCCAGCGAGACGGTGGCCGAGGTGCTCCGCAAGGCCAAGGCGGCCGCGTCGGCCGCCCCGGCCAAGCCCGAGGGCAAGAAGTAGCGGGGCGCCATGCGGGACCTGGTCCTCTGGCTCGCCCGGCAGCTGGTCGACGACCGGGAGGCGGTCCGGGTGGAGACCATCGAGCGCGACCGCTCCACGGTCTTCGAGCTCTCGGTGGCCCAGGCCGACCTGGGCCGGGTCATCGGCCGGGGAGGGAGGACGGCCAAGGCCTTCCGCACCGTCCTCGACGCGGCTGCCCGGCGCCAGGGCACGCGGGCCGTGCTCGACATCCTCGACTGACGCGTGGCCTGGCTGCGCATCGGCAGGGTGGTGCGGGCGCTCGGCCTCGAGGGGCTCGTCGGGGTCGCGGGGAGCGAGGGAGGCCTGGCGCGGGTCGGGCGGGTGGCGCTGGAGCGGGAAGGGCGGCGGGAGGAGCGGAGGGTGCTGGAGGCGCGGCCGCAGGGCCGGCTCTGGGCGGTGAGGCTGGAGGGAGTCGGCGACCGGAGCACCGCCGAGGCGCTGGTGGGAACCGAGGTGCTCGCCCAGCGGGGCGACCTGGGGGAGGCGGGGCCGGGCCGGTACTTCTGGGCCGACCTCCAGGGGCTGCCGGTGGTGACGGTGGGCGGGGAGGCGGTGGGCAGGGTGACGGGCCTGTGGCCCACGGGCGGGGTGGACGTGCTGGTGGTGACCGGCGAGGCGGGGGAGGTGCTCGTCCCCCTGGCGCCGTACGTGAAGGTGGAGGAGGACCGGGTGGTGGTCGATCCTCCCGAGGGGCTTCTGGAGGCCTCGAGCACCGAGGAGGAGCGAACGAGAGATCGCCGCAGAGGGACGCCGTGGCCGCGCTCGAGGTCGAGATCCTGACGCTGTTCCCCCGGACCTGCGCCGGGTACCTCGCCGAGAGCATCCTGGGAAAGGCCCAGGAGGCCGGCCTGCTCTCGGTCCGGCTGACCGACATCCGCGAGCACGCGGCCGGG
This sequence comes from Anaeromyxobacteraceae bacterium, assembly GCA_035455425.1. Lineage (GTDB taxonomy): Bacteria > Myxococcota > Myxococcia > Myxococcales > Anaeromyxobacteraceae > JACRMN01. The sequence goes on from DATIFE010000137.1 coordinate 4,338, forward strand.
CGGCACCGGGTGGTGGACGATGCCCCCTACGGAGGCGGAGCCGGCATGGTGATGAAGCCCGAGCCGCTCACCGAGGCCATCGAGGCGGCGCGGGCCCGGCTCCCGGGCGCGCGGGTCCTGCTGACGAGCCCCCGGGGCCGCCGGCTCGACCAGGGGATGGCGCAGGAGCTGGCGGCGCGCGGCAGGATGGTGATTGCCTGCGGGCGGTACGAGGGAGTGGACGAGCGGGTGGTGGCTGCGGTGGACGAGGAGGTCTCGGTGGGCGACGTGGTGCTCACCGGCGGAGAGCTGGCGGCGCTGTGCATCGTGGACGCCGCGGCCAGGCTGGTTCCGGGCGTCCTCGGCAACGAGGAGAGCGCCGGGCGGGATAGCTTCGCGGGAGAGGGCGGGTTGCTGGAGCACCCGCACTACACCCGGCCCCCGGTGTGGCGGGGGATGGAAGTGCCGGCGGTCCTCCTCTCGGGGGACCACCGGCGCATCGAGCGGTGGCGGCGGCGCGAGTCGCTGCGCGCCACCCGCGACCGGCGGCCGGACCTCTTCGCGAGGCTCCGGCTGACGGAGGACGATCGCCGGCTGATCGAGGCCGGCGACGAGGAGCTGTGAGGAGAACGCGAGCCATGCTGCGCAAGGCCATCAGCGAGATCGAGCGGAAGAACACCCGCAAGGACCTTCCCGAGTTCCGTGCCGGGGACACCGTCCGGGTCCACACCAAGATCAAGGAAGGCGACAAGGAGCGCATCCAGGTCTTCGAGGGCGTGGTCATCCGGCACCGGCGCGGCGCCTCGCGCGCCATGTTCACGGTCCGCAAGGTGAGCTACGGGGTGGGCGTGGAGAGGATGTTCCCGGTGCACAGCCCCCGCATCGACCGCGTCGAGGTGGTGGGCCACGGCGAGGTCCGCCGCTCCCGCCTCTACTACCTGCGCGACCTGCAGGGCAAGGCGGCCCGGCTGACGCAGGAGGAGGGGCCGGGCGAGGCCGCCGCCGCCCCTCCGCCCCCCGAGCCGGCGCCGGCCTAGTGGCGCGCCCCGGGCGATTCGACCCGGGGTCTCCGGCGCAGGGGTCTCGCCTTCGGGCGCTGTCCTCGCCCGCGATCGCGGTACTCGAGTCGCGCGAACTCGCGGTGCGGAGGCTCCTCGCTGACGGCGGTCGCGCAAGCCACCGGGCGCGCCGGACGGCGGCGCTCCTCGCCGGCAGCTCGTCGCGGGCGAGGAGCAGAGCCGCGCGCTCGGGGTGGCACCCGGCGGGCTGCGGAGGCGCCCGCCGGCGAGACCCTGCGCCGTCACCGCGTGCCAGGGCGCCCACGGGCCCAAGCCCGCGCGGGCGTGGGTCACGAGCCGGGCCCTGATCCACATGCCTGGGTCACAGCACTGGGTCGGCCCGACGCGCCCGCGTTCGCGCCAGGTGAGGCGGCCGGGCCGCCGCGTCCTTCCCCGCGCCCCCGGGTGCGGCTAGGATTGCGGCCCGCGTGCTCCTCCTCGAGATCGCTGCCCAGGGAATCAAGGGCGTGGCGCCCGCCGGGGGCCGCATCACCCTGCGCCCCGGCTACAACGTCGTGGCCGCCGACGGCCCGGCGCTGCGCCGCCTGGTCGAGTCCCTGCTCTACCCCAGCCCGCGCGACGCCGAGACCATCCCCCGGGCCGCCCCCGGCCCGGCCGGCCCCGGCGGCGCCCCGGTGCGGGCCGGCGTGACCCTGGTGGGCAACGACCAGGTCACCTACCGGCTGGTGAGGGACTTCGCCTCCGGCTGCCAGCTGCACCGGTTCGACGGGGAGAAGCGCTCCTTCGCCCTCGTCTCCCAGGACATGGCCGAGATCGGCGTCTACCTGGCGGCCACCGCCGGCGTGCCGCCGCGCCAGCGCCTGGCGGCGCTCCTCTGCCTCTGCGCGGCGGACCTGCCGTCGAAGGCCGGCGGCGTCGGGCTGGCGCCCCCGGCGGCGGCCGCTGCCGCCCGGCGCCCGGCGACGCCGGAGCAGGCCCAGAAGCGGATGGCCGAGCTCCGGGCCGAGCTGGAGCAGGCCAAGTCGGCCGAGAAGCTCCAGTACCGGCTCGACGGCCTCCAGAGCCGGCTGTTCAAGCTGGAGGAGGCGCTGCGGGAGGGGGCCCGGATCGACGAGGGGCTCGAGTCGGCCCGCGCCGCCCTGCGCGACCTCTCGCGCGTGGAGGAGGTGGCGGAGCGCCTCGGGGACCCGGAGGCCCGGATCGCCTCCTTCTCCAAGGCCGCGGCCAAGCGGGACGAGGCGCTGGCGCGGGTCGAGGAGGAGAGGGCCGCCATCGAGGCCGTGGAGAGCAGCGGCCCGCCGGCGCCCTTCTGGCGCCACCCCGGCTTCCTCGCGGGGGCGGGCGTGGGCCTGGTGCTCTTCGCCCTGGGGCTGGTGGGCGCGGCCCAGGGGAGCGGGCTCCGCTACGTCGCCCTGCTCGACATCCCCGCCTTCGGCGGCGCCGCCTGGGCGGCCTGGCGCCAGATCGACGCCCTGGAGGTGCGCTCGCGCCTGGGGCGGCGGAGGAAGCTGGCCGAGGAGAGGGAGCGGAAGGCGCTGGAGCAGTTCGAGCGGGACACCGCCGACGTGCGCCAGGCGCTGCAGCAGCTCTCGGCGCAGGGCGTCCCCGAGCTCCGGGAGCAGCTGGGGAAGCTGGCCGGCGCCCGGGCGGCGCTGGCGGAGTGCGAGAGCCGGCTCGCGGCCTGGGAGGTGCAGCCCGAGACCCAGGACGCGCGCACGCAGAAGGCGCACGTCGAGGAGGAGATGCGCGAGGTGGAGGCCGGGCTCTCGGCCGAGGCCGGGGGCTACGTCCGCGACCCGCGCTCCATCGAGGCGGAGATGGCGCGCCTGGAGCAGGAGGCGGCGGCGCCCCCGGCGGAGGAGCCGGCCTGGCAGCCGGCGGCCGCCCCCGCGGTGGAGCCGCTGCGCGGCCTCCTGGAGAGGGCTGCCGCCGAGCTGTCCCTGACGCCCTCGGCGCTGGCCCGCGGGCTCCAGGCGAAGGCGTCGCAGGTCCTGGCGGCCCTCTCCGGCCAGCGCCTGGCGAGCCTGGCGGTGGACGACCGCGGGAACCTCATGGCGGTCGCCTCCGGGCGGCCGCAGCCGGCGCTCTCCCTCCCACCGGGGGATCGCGACCTGTGCTTCCTCTCCCTGCGCGTGGCGCTCCTGGAGCAGGCCCTGGCGGGCGCCCGGGCGGTGGCCATCGTCGACGACGCCTTCGCCTCGCTGCCCGAGGGGGTCCGCCGCGTCGCCGGGCGGCTGCTGAAGCAGGCGGCCCGGCCCGGGCAGCTGGTGCACGCCACCCGCGACCCCTTCTTCCGCGAGGCAGCGGATCACGCCAGCTAGGGCCATGGCCGGGCGCGGCGAGAGCGCGAGCGAGCGCGGCCGGCGGGCCGAGGATGCGGCGGCGGCCTGGCTGGAGCGGCAGGGATTCCAGGTGCTGGCGCGGAACCACGCCACCCGCCGGGGCGAGGTGGACCTCGTCTGCCGGGAGGGGGAGACCGTCTGCTTCGTGGAGGTCCGCTCCCGGAGCCGCCTCGATCACGGGTCCCCGGCCGAGAGCGTCACCCCCGCCAAGGCGCGCCGGGTCGTGGCCGCGGCCAAGGACTGGGCCCTGCGCCACGGCGGCCTCGAGGGCCGGGTGCGATTCGACGTGGTGGCCGTCGAGTGGCGGGAGGATGGGCCCCGGCTGGCGCTGTACCGCGGGGCCTTCGACTCCGCCGGCCGGCCGGCCTAGGAACCTGCGTGCCGGCCGGCGTCCTCTACGTGGTGGCCACGCCCATCGGCAACCTGGGCGACCTGTCGCCGCGCGCCGCCGAGGTGCTGCGCGCCGCCGACGCCGTGGTCGCCGAGGACACGCGCCGGACGCGCAAGCTCTACGCCCACCTGGCCGCCGAGGCGCCGCCGCTCCTCTCCCTGCCGGCCTTCGGCGAGCGGGCCCGGCTGGGCCCCATCCTGGCGCGGCTGCGCGCGGGCCAGACCCTGGCGCTCTGCACCGACGCTGGGACCCCGGCGGTCTCCGACCCGGGCCAGAAGCTGGTGGAGGCGGCCTGGGAGGCGGGTGCCCGCGTGGTCCCCGTCCCCGGGCCCAGCGCCGCGCTGGCGGCGCTGTCGGCCTCGGGGATCCCGGGCGACCGCTTCCTGGTGGCCGGGTTCCTGCCGCGCAAGGGGGGGAGCCGGGCGGCGGCGCTGGCCGAGCTGGCGGCCACCCCGGCGACCCTGGTGATCTTCGAGGCCGGGAACCGGGTGGCGGCGACGCTGTCCGACCTGCTGGGGGCCCTGGGCGACCGGCGCGCCGCGCTGGCCCGCGAGCTCACCAAGCTGCACGAGGAGGTGGCCCGGGGCCGCCTCTCCGATCTGGCGCGGCGCTTCGCCGGGTCGGCGCGCGGCGAGGTGACGCTGGTGGTGGAGGGGGCCGCAGCGGAGGGGTCCGCGGAGCCGGCCGGGCCGCCGGCGGGCCCGGAGCCCCTCGAGGAGGAGCTGCGCCGCCGGCTGGAGGCCGGCGAGCCCACGGCCGGCATCGCCCGCGCCGTGGCCCGGCAGCGCGGCCTGCCGCGGCGCGAGGTCTACGCGCTCCTGCAGCGCATGAAGGGGGAGGCCGGGGGCTGAGGGGGCTGGCGGCCCGGCCCGGCGGGCGGCCCGGGCGGGGCGCGGGTCAGTAGATCCAGGCCAGGTTCACCGAGAGCGTGTGGGCCATGCTGTCGGCCACGCGGAAGCGGCGCCCGGGGAGGTCCCAGCGGAAGTCGAAGTTGGGGTTCTGCTGCGGGCTGCCGGGAGCCACGATCTCGTTGGAGACGTGCCCCATGGCCTCGCCGGTGATGAAGTGCGCGAAGTCGCGCTGGAACGCGTAGCGCAGGCCCAGGAGCGCGTGCCCGGTGCGGTAGGCGAGGCCCAGGTGGGCGACGAAGTCGAACCAGGCGTCGTTGGCGAGGAGCTTTCCCGTCGCCGGGGTGAGCTCGTTGTACCAGCGGCCGCGCCCGTGGAAGTCGCCCCCGACCCGGAGGTCCACCGAGAAGCGCCTGGTCGAGGCCATGTCCTCGAAGGGGACCAGCTCGGCGCCGAGGAACGCGCTGGCCACCATGGGCGGATCGGCCTTGGCCCGATCCTTCCAGTAGGCGGAGGCGCAGTTCTGTGCGGCCACGTCGGACATCTGCGCGTCGGGAAGGGCGGCCAGCTGGGCGGCGTGCTCGCAGTTCGAGTAGGTGGCGCTCGACCGCTGCGGGATGCGGACGCGGGCCTGGACGTACGGCTCCACGGCGCCGAGCCGCTTGGACAGGGCGGTGGCGAGGTCGTAGACCCAGATCTTGTGGCCCACGGCCGCCTTCTTGCCGCTCCCGAAGCCGGGGGCGTCGAAGAAGCTCCCCGGGTAGGTCGCCGGATCGAGACGGCCGGCGGCCGGGTCGTAGCGCGCCGCGGTGGGGGCGGTGACGTCGAGCGACACCACCCAGGTCGGCGCCCAGGCGTCCCGGCGCTCGTTGGTGACGGCCCAGGCGATCCCCACCTGCAGGTCGTCGAACGCCCCGCCGGCGTGGAGCTTCCTCCCCACCGGGAACATGGGGCAGGGCGGGGAGGCGCAGGTGCCGCCGCTCGGGTCGAGGGTGTTCTGGTCGATGGACGAGCGGGTCTGCACCGAGGCGCCGCCCTCCGTGCCGTAGTCCCAGTGCGGCGTGTCGTCGATGACGTAGGGCATCTGCAGCCGCAGCTCGAGGTCGCGCCAGAGGCCGACCGCCACCCGCGGGACGACGCGGTCCGTCACCTCCGAGTAGCTGAGCTCCACCGCGTCCCGGACGAGGCCGGTGGGGGGCTGGCCCGCCTGGTTGTCGCCGAACTCGCGGGTGATCTTGGCGCTCCGCTGGACGCGGTCGTAGCGCACGTCGAGGCTGAAGGAGAAGGGCCTGCCGGGCTCGCCGCTCGACAGCACGCGCGTGACCTCGGCCCCCCGGGCCGGGCTGGCCCCGAGGGCGACGAGCACGGCCGCGAGGACCGCGAGGCTGCCAGGCCGCCCCATGTCGATCTCCTCCGATGCGCGGAAGCCCGTGTGAACAGGCAGGAAACCAGTCACGGACGCTAGCAGCGGCCCGGTGGGGGGTCAAGTTTTGCCCCGTCCCGCCTCACTCCAGGTCACTCCTCGACGCCGCGCAGGCCCAGCTCCTTCATCTTCACCTGCAGCGACTTGCGGGAGATCTGGAGCTTCTTGGCGGCCCGGGTCACGTTGCCCCCGGTCTCCTCCAGCGCCCGGGCGATGAGCTCGCGCTCCAGCTCCGCCTGGGCGAGCCGGACGATCTCCTTCATCGAGGCGCCGCTGGGGGCGGCGATGGCGCCGAGGGGGCCGAGCGCCGCCACCGGGGTGTGGGCCGGGCTCTTCTCGCGCAGCGCGTCCGGGAGCGAGGCGGCCAGGATCACCGGGCCGTCGGCGAACAGGACCGACCGCTCCATCAGGTTCTCGAGCTCGCGGATGTTGCCGGGCCAGGAGTAGGAGAGGAGCAGCTGCATGGCATCGTCCTCGACCCGCTCCACCTTCTTGCCCAGGCGGCGGTTGTACTTCTCCACGAAGTGGGACACGAGCGGCGGGATGTCCTCGCGGCGCTCGCGCAGCGGCGAGAGCGAGATGGGGACCACGTTGAGGCGGTAGTAGAGGTCCTCCCGGAAGCGCCCCTCGGCGATGAGCGCCTGCAGGTCGCGGTTGGTGGCGGCGATGAGCCGCACGTCCACCCGCAACGTCTTGATGCCCCCGACGCGCTCGAACTCGGACTCCTGCAGGGCCCGCAGGAGCTTGACCTGCATCTCCAGCGGGACCTCGCCGATCTCGTCGAGGAACAGCGTCCCGCCGTCGGCCAGCTCGAAGCGCCCGGGCTTGGAGCCCACCGCCCCGGTGAAGGCCCCCTTCTCGTAGCCGAAGAGCTCGCTCTCGACCAGGTCCTTGGGGATGGCGGCGCAGTTCACCTTGATGAGCGGCTTGTCGCGCCGGGAGGAGCCGTGGTGCAGCTCGCGCGCCACCAGCTCCTTGCCGGTGCCGCTCTCGCCGGTGATGAGCACCGTGGACGGGGAGTCGGCCACCCGGGCGATCATCTCGAAGACCTGCCGCATGGCCGCCGACTGGCCCACCAGCGGCGGGCGCTCGCCCTCGGAGGGGTGGACGTTCTGCGTCTCGATCTCGTGGGCCCGCGCCGCCTTGGCGATGACCTTCTTGAGCTCCTCCTGCTCGAAGGGCTTGGTGACGTAGTCGAAGGCGCCGGCCTTGAGCGCCGCCACGGCGCTGTCCACCGTGCCGTGCGCGGTGATCATGATCACCGGCACGTCGGGGTACTGGACCGCGACGCGCTGCAGGAGCTCCAGGCCGGACATGCGCGGCATCACCAGGTCGGTGACCACCACCTGCACCGGGGTCCGCTGCAGCACCGCCAGCGCCTGCTCGCCGTCGGCGGCGGTGGTGACCTCGTACCCCTCGCGCTTGAGCATCGCCGCGAGGACGCGCCGGATGTTGAGCTCGTCGTCGACGATGAGGACGTGTGCCACCGGCACTTGGTAGCACGTCGCGGCGGCGTTTGCAGCGGCGGCGACGGCGGAGCCGGCTCAGACCGCCCGGTCGGGGCGCCGCCTGCGGCGCCGGCGCCGCGATCGCCCCGGCTCGGAGGGAGCGCGGGGGCGCGAGTCGGCGCGGCTCTCGGCGCGCGGCTCCGGCTTCTCCTCCCACAGCGCCGGCAGGGAGATGACGAACTCCGCCCCCTGGTCCGGGCCGGAGCGAACCACGATGGTTCCCCCGTGGGCCTTGACGATGCGCTGGCAGATGGCGAGGCCCAGGCCGGTGCCCTTCTCCTTGGTGGTGTAGAAGGGGACGAAGATGTGCTCCCGGGCGTCCTCGGGGACGCCGGGCCCGGTGTCGCGGAAGTGGACCTCCACCGCGTCGCTGCGCCGGGGCGCCTCGCGCCACACGGCCAGCTCGTCGCGGGCCAGACGGGTCGCCACCACCAGCCTGCCGCCGCGGGGCATGGCCTGCACCGCGTTGAGGGCCAGGTTGAGGAAGACCTGGCGCAGCTGCTCGGGGTCGCAGCTCACCCGCGGCAGCGGCCTCTCCAGGTCCATCTGGAGCTCCACCGCGGGGGGGAAGTCGCTCCCCAGGAGCTTGAGGGTGCGCTCCAGGATCTCGTTCACGTCGCCCGGGGCGAGGAGCGTCTTGGCCGGGCGCGAGTAGTCGAGGAACTGCGACACCACGCCGTTCAGGCGCTTCACCTCGTCGGCGATGATGCCCAGGAACTCCCGGGCCTGCTCCGGATCCTCCGGGCCGCGGCCGGGCCGGCCGTCCCCGTCCCGCTCCGGCACCAGCAGCTGGATGGCCCCCTGGATGGCGGCCAGGGGGTTGCGGATCTCGTGGGCCAGGCCCGCCGCCATCTCCCCCAGGGCCGCCAGCCGGTCGCGCTCCTTCATCTGCTGGTACAGCTTGGAGTTCTCGATCACCAGCGCGGCGCGCCCCGCCACCTCCAGCAGCGCCGCGATCTCGTTCGAGGCGAAGGCCTCGGGCACCCGCTCGTCCCGGCAGGCGAGGAAGCCGATGACCCGGTCCCCGGCGGTGAGCGGGATGCAGATGCCCGCCTTCATGGAGGCCATGGCGTCCCGTGCCTCGCCGAGCCGCTTCAGCTCCTCGGCCACCGCCGAGGCGCCGCGCCCACCGCCCTCGGGCGGCACCAGCGCCTGGAGCTCGGCGATGCGGCGGTCGAGGTTCTCGAGGAGGAAGGCCTTCTGGCCGGCGGCGGCCGGCCCCAGGATGGCGCGGGCCGTCGCCGGGTCGAGGAACGGGGCCGGCGGGGGGCCGCGGCTGTCGAGCAGGCGGAAGCCGGGCCGGTCGTCGGCCAGGATCCACAGGGAGGCGTGGGTCACGCGCCGGGTCTCGGCCAGGCCGTCGAGGAGCACGGTGGCCAGGCGCGGCGGGTCGATGACGGTGGCGATGCGGTCGCGGAGCGCCTCGATCTGGCGCACCAGCTCGTAGCGCTCGCGGAAGAGCGTCACCACCACCCATTCCTCGACCTTGTCCCGCATGGGCTCGAAGAGGGAGAGGATGACGAAGGACGCCACCAGCGTGTTGAAGAAGAACAGCTCGGGGCGGTTCCCGACCCAGGACACCAAGCCGCCGTAGACCCCGACGAAGACCAGGGCCACCGCCGCGACCACCACCAGCTTTCCCAGGAACTCGTGCAGGTCGAGCAGGCGGTGGCGCTGCAGGGTCTGGGAGAGGAAGAACATGAAGAAGGCGAGGGCGATGGCCCCGAGGCCGCCGAGCGGGTAGGGGATGCCGAAGCGCGGCAGGGAGTCGAGGGTGGACAGCGCCAGGGCGACGCAGGCGCCGACGAAGAGGTAGAGCAGGCGCGCCCGCTCGACCCGGGTGGGCGCCGCGCGCAGCTTGCCCCAGAGCACCGAGAGGGCCGCGGCCAGGCCGGCGACGGCGTAGGTGGCCACGGCTGCGGTCGCGACCGGCGAGCGGACCAGCGGGGAGACGGCCACGGCCAGGCCCGAGACCGAGCCGGCCAGCATGGCGTTGCGGGCGCGGCGGGCCGGGCGCCGGGCCACGCCCAGGAACTCGAGGAAGAAGGCCAGCCCGGTGGCCGGCGTCAGCGCCGCGGTCGCCACGGCGATGCGCTGCCAGATCTCCCAGGGGGCGGAGGCCCCGGACCAGTGCCGGAAGAAGTCGGCGAACGAGTAGAGGCCGAGGTTGACGGCCAGCAGGGCGAAGAGGGTGAAGACGCGGGGGCGGTTGTCGCGCAGGAGCGCGGCACCGGCGAGGGCCAGGGTGACGAGCGCCGCGACCAGCGCGGCCTGGGTGCGGATGTCCACCGCCGGAGATCATAGGCGAAAAGCGGCCGCCGGGCCCGCCGCAGGCTTGACCGGACCCGGGAGCGCGACGCACTCTCGACCCGATGACCGCGCTGGTGCTCGCCGCGCTCCTGGCCGCCCCCGATCCGGCGGCGCCGCGCCCGTCGTTCGGCGCCGCCGAGGCCGCGCCGCTCTTCGCCGCCGGGCCGCTGGCGCAGGCCGTCCGGGAACTGGCGGACGGCCGGGCCGACGCGGCCGCCGCCGCCTTCGACGCCAGCCGCCTGCCGGCCGCGCGGTACCTGTCCTCGCTGGCGCTGCTGCAGGCCGGGAAGGCCGGCGAGGCGGCGGCGCGCCTCGAGGGCCTCGAGGCGGCGCTGCCGGACCTGGCGGACCGGATCGCCCGGCTCCGGGCCCAGGCGCTGGAGCAGGACGGGCGTCCGCTCGAGGCCATCCAGGCCCTGGGGAGCGTCGGGCCGGGGTCGCTCCTCCGGGCCGAGTCGCTGCTGGCCAGGGCCCGGCTCCTGGCCGCCGCCGGGGACCGGCGGTCCGCGCTCGAGTCCCTGCGGCCCCTCCTCTCCCAGGCCGCGCCCGACGACCCGTCGCGGCCCGACCAGGCGGCCGAGGCCCTCCTCCTGGCGGCGCAGCTGCGCGCCGGCCCGGGGGAGGCCTTCGACCCGGCCGCGGCGCGCCAGGACCTGATCCAGTGCTGGGCGGGGCACCCGCTGGCGCCGGCCGCGCCGCGGTGCCGCGAGGCGCTGCGCGCCCTGCCTTCCCCGCCGGGCGAGCCGCTGCCGCGGGGGGACGTGCTGCGGCACGCCGAGGCCCTCCTGGAGGCGAACCGGAACCGCTCGGCCGCGGCCGAGCTGGAGGAGCTCCTGCCCACCCTGGCACCGGGCTCGGCCGACGCCTGCCGGGCGCGCCTGGCCCTGGGGCGCGCCTACCGCAAGGAGCGGCGCTACCCGAAGGCCATCGAGATGCTGGCGCCGGCGGTGGCGGCCTGCCGGGAGGCGCCCGGGCGGCAGGCGGCGCTCCACGCCCTGGCCGCCTCTTCGGCCGTGGCCGCACCGGGCGACGCGGTGGAGCGCTACCGGCAGCTGGCGAGGGAGTACCCCGACAGCCCGGTCGCCGACGACGCGCTCTACTTCGCCGCCGACCTGCTGGCGCGCGCCGGCCGCGTCGCCGAGGCCCGCGCGGCGCTGGCCGACCTGGTGGACCGCTACCCCCGGGGCAACTACCGCGCCGAGGCGCTGTTCCGCTCCGCCTGGCTGGCCTGGCGCGCCGGGGAGACCGGAGCGGCGCTGGCCGCGCTGGAGCGGGCCGAGCGGGAGTACCAGGAGAGCGACCCCTACGAGTTCGCGCGCGCCGCCTACTGGCGGGGGCGGATCCTGGCCGAGCGAAGGCGCAAGGGGGACGCGGCGGCGGCCCGGGCGCTGTGGCGGACGCTGGTCGAGCGCTACCCGGCCGACTACTACGGCCTGCTGGCGCGGGCGCGGCTGGCCGAGGGGCGCGGGCGGGCGCCGCGCTGGGCGCCGCCGGCCGGCCCGGGGGACGACTTCCGCTACGACCCCGGCGGGCTCCGGGGCGACCCCCACTTCCGTGCGGGCCTGCTGCTGCTGCGGATGGGCCAGGACCGGCCCGCCGCCGAGGAGCTGCGCGCCGTGGACCGGACGCTCCTGGCCCCGGCCGAGCCCCAGGGGCCCGACCCGCTGCTGCTGGTCGCGGAGCTCCTGCACCGGGCCGGCGATCACCGCGCCGCCCACAACCTGGTGCGGGCCGTGGCGCGCCAGGTGCTGCGCCGGGGCCCGTCGGGCCCGTCCCTGCGCCTGTGGCGCATCGCGTACCCTCCGGCCTGGCGCGACGAGGTGGAGCGGTGGGCTCCGGGGGCCGGCGTGCCCACCGATCTCCTGCAGGCCATGATGCGGGAGGAGAGCGCGCTCGACCCCGCGGCCGTCTCGGCGGCGGGGGCGGTGGGCCTCACCCAGCTCATGCTCCCGACGGCCCAGGCCGAGGCGCGGCGCCTCAAGCTGGGGCGGCCGCTCACGGCCGCCGACCTGATGGACGGGCCGCTCAGCATCCGGCTCGGAGCGGCCCACCTCGGCGGGGTGCTGCGCCGCTTCGGCGGCTCCGCGCCGCTGGCCGTGGCCGCCTACAACGCCGGCGAGGCCGCGGTGCGCGGATGGGTGCGGGAGCGCGGCCGGCTCCCCCTCGACGAGTTCGTGGAGGAGATCCCGGTCCAGGAGACGCGCGGCTACGTGAAGCGCGTGCTCCGCTCCTACGCCGCCTACCGCCTGCTCTACGGAGGGCCGGGGGAGATGCCGGTGGTGCTGGCGCAGCGGCTCCCGGCGGCGGACGCGCCTCCCCCTCCGGCCCGTGCAAAGGGCCCGTCCCGCTGGTAGATTGCATTCCCGGGTCATGCTCGACACCGGCGTCCTCGTCCTGAACCGCGTCTACCAGCCGGTCCACATCACCTCGGTCCGGCGCGCCTTCGCCATGCTCTACCAGGGGGCGGCGCGCGCCATCGATGCGCAGTTCCAGACCTTCGACTTCGACAGCTGGAGCGCGCTCTCGGCGGCTTCCCACGAGGACGCCATCGGGGCGGTGGGGAGGCGCATCCGCGTGCCGCGGGTGATCGTGCTCCTGGCCTATGACCGGATGCCGCGCGCCCGGGTGCGCTTCTCCCGCTTCAACATCTACGCCCGGGACGACAACACCTGCCAGTACTGCGGCCAGCGCTGGGCCCGGGCCGACCTGAACCTGGACCACGTCGTCCCTCGCTCGCGCGGGGGAAGCACCACCTGGGAGAACGTGGTCTGCTCCTGCGTCCCCTGCAACCTGCGCAAGGGCGGGCGCACGCCCGAGGAGGCGGGGATGCGGCTCCTCCGGGCGCCGGCCCGGCCGCGCTGGACCCCCATGTTCCGGAGCGCCACCCGGAGGGCCTTCTACCGCGAATGGCGCCCCTTCCTCTCCCTCGCCGACGCCGCCTACTGGAACGCGGAGCTTTTGGCTTGACGCGCCGCGTGGCGTAGGATGCCGGGAGCGTGGCCGACCTCCCCACCCTGAAGCTCGTCGAGCCCGAACCGGGGCGGCCGCGCCGGCGCCCGGCGTCGCGTCGCTCGGCGCGGGCCCGGCGGGTGGTGGCCATCGGAGGGGGCAAGGGCGGGATCGGCAAGAGCCTGGTGGCGGCCAACCTGGGCATCCAGCTGGCCCGGAGCGGGCGGCGGGTGGCCCTGGTGGACGCCGACCTGGGCGGCGCCAACCTCCACACCTGCCTGGGCGTGGAGCAGCCCCGCCTGTCGCTCTCCGACTTCATCGAGCGCCGGGTCGAGCGCATCGAGGACGTGATGGTCCCGACCGGCGTCGAGAGGCTGGGGCTGGTCTCGGGGGCCATGGACCAGATCGACGCCGCCAACCCCAAGTACGCCCAGAAGATGCGCCTGATGCGGCACATCCAGGCGCTCGACGTGGACTACGCCATCCTCGACCTGGGCGCCGGCACGCACCTCAACGTGCTCGACTTCTTCCTGCTGTCCGACCACGGCATCCTGGTGCTGGTCCCCGAGCCGACCGCGGTGGAGAACGTCTACCGCTTCGTCAAGGCCGCCTTCTGGCGCCGGGTGCGCAACGTGGTGGCGGTGTACGGCTTCGAGGAGGCGCTCCGGGCGGTCCTGGCCGAGCGGGGCTACCGGAGCCCGGTGGAGGTCATCGCGGCCCTCCGCGAGCACCACCCGGAGGCCGGCGCCACGCTGGAGCGGGAGCTCCGGGCCTTCCGCCCGAGGCTGGTGATCAACCAGGCGCGCACCGCCCAGGACGCCGAGCTGGGCCACGCGGTGGTGGCGGCCTGGAAGAAGTACTTCGGCCTCTCGATGGACTACCTGGGCTTCATCGAGCACGACGACGAGATGTGGCGCACCGTCCGCGCGCGGCGGCCGCTCCTGCTGGAGCGGCCCGAGGCGGCGAGCGCCCGCAGCTTCGCCGTCATCGCCGAGCGGCTGGTCGAGCTGGACGAGGGCGGGGGGGATCGCGAGGCGCCACGGTGAAGCCCCTCTCCGAGCAGACCCTGTACGAGATCCTGGAGGTGCCGGACGACGCCCCTCCCGGCGAGATCCAGCGCGCCTACGAGCGCGCCCGGGCCCTGTTCAGCCCCGGATCGCTCGCCAGCTACACCCTGATGGCGCCCGAGGAGGCGGCGCTCCTCGGGCGGCGCATCGAGGAGGCGCGCAGCGTGCTCCTCGACCCGGTGGCGCGGGCCGGCTACGACGCCCGGCTCGCCAGCGGGACGCCGATGCCGCGCTCGGGCCGCACCTCGGACAGCACCCCCACGGTCACCGCCACCGTGCCGCCCGGCTTCCGCGCCATCGAGCCCGCGGAGCAGCTGGCGGCCGAGGCCGCCGCGGCCTCCTCGGCGCCCGCGTCGAGCCCCGAGCCGTCCCCGGCCCCGCCTCCGGCCGCCGCCTCCTCCTCCTCCCCGCCTCCGGCTGCCGCGGCGCCCCCCGCTGCGCCGGTTGCCGCCGCCGCGGCCCCGTCCGCCTCGCCGGCCCAGGCGCCCAGCTCCCCGCCGTTCGCGGCCGTGGGGGAGCGGTCCGCCGTGCCGGCGGAGCCCGCCCCGCCGGCGCGGCCGGTGGAGCGGTCCTGGTTCGTCCCCGAGGGCGCGCGCTGGACCGGTGAGATGCTCCGGCGCGCCCGCGAGGCCCGGGCCATCACCGTGGCCCAGCTGGCCGAGCGCACCAAGATCACCCGGCACCACATCGAGAACGTGGAGCAGGACCGGTTCCGCATGCTCCCGGCGCCGGTGTACCTGCGGGGCATCGTGATGTCGATGGCGCGGGAGCTCCGGCTCGACGGCCAGAAGGTGGCCCGCTCCTACCTGGAGCACATGGCCGAGAAGCTCGCCCAGCCGGGCTGACGCGGGTTTGACCGACCCCGGGGCGTGACGTAGATTCGCCGGGGCATGGCGCCGCTCATCGAGACCCCCGAGGCCGCGGTCCGGCTGGCGCGCGCCATCTGCTCCGACCTGGCCCTGTACAACGAGGCCAAGATCGTCGAGGGGATCGAGCAGGACACCTTCTTCGACCTCCTCAGCGCCGAGATCGAGGAGGGCCGGGACCTCTACCGCTCGCGGGTCTCCCCGGAGCTCTACGCCCGGACCAACTTCTACGATCGGGCCATCGTGGACGTGATCCTGCGCCGCAAGGGAAGCGTCCGCTCCCGGATCTGGTGAGCGGGCTCCCGGGCCCAATCGGGGGCGGGATCGCGAGGCGCCGAGTCGGGCATCATCCAGGCCATGTCCAAGGTCACCTGCCTCCCCAACGGCCCCTACGTCGTCGAGGGCGTGTCCGAGGTCCTCGACGCCGCCGGCAAGCCCTTCGACCTGGGAGGCCGGACGCGCATCGCCCTGTGCCGCTGCAGCCACTCGAGGAACAAGCCCTTCTGCGACGCCTCGCACAAGGCGGGCGGCTTCCAGTGCGACGACACGGCTCCCCGCAAGCCCTGACGGAGGGGATGCCGCAGGTCCTCCATCTCGTCGCCGGTGCCGACCTCGCGGGCCAGCGGCTCGACGTGGCCCTGACCCGGCTCGCCCCCGGGCTGTCGCGGGCGCGGGCCCAGAGGCTCCTGGGGGAGGGGCGGGTCCGGGTCGCCGGGCGGCCGGCCAGGCCCTCGGTTCGCCTCCGCGGCGGGGAGGAGATCGAGGTCGAGATCCCGCCGCCGGAGCCGCGGGAGCCGGTGGCCCAGGATCTCCCGCTGCGGGTGCTGTACCAGGACCGCGACCTGGTGGTCCTCGACAAGGCGGCGGGCATGGTGGTGCACCCGGCCCGGGGAGCGCCTCACTCCACGGTGGTGAACGCGCTCCTCCACCGGTTCGGCCCGGGGCAGGGCGCGCGCCTCGGCCTGGTCCACCGGCTCGACCGCGACACGAGCGGGTGCCTGGTGGTGGCGAGGACCGAGGCGGCCCTGGCCGCCCTCCAGGCGGCCTTCCAGGCGCGAAGCGTCGAGAAGACCTACCTGGCCCTGTGCCACGGTCGCCTCCCGCCCGAGGGGCGGCTCGAGACGCCCTACGGCCGCCATCCGCGCGACCGGACCCGGTTCACCTCGCGGGGGAAGCACGCGCGGCGGGCGCTGACCGAGTGGCGGGTGCGGGAGGCCTTCGGCGACGCAGCCACCCTGGCCGAGGTGAGGCTCCACACCGGGCGGACCCACCAGATCCGGGTCCACCTGGCGGAGAGCGGCCACCCGCTGCTGGCCGACGCCGCCTACGGCGGGCGCCGGCGCGAGGCGCGGCTGCCCGCGGGGCATCCGGCGCGGCGGGCGGCCGAGGCCGTGGGGCGCCAGGCGCTGCACGCCTGGAGGCTGGCCTTCGCCCATCCGCGCGGCGGCCAGCGGGTGTCCTTCGAGGCGCCGGTGCCGCGCGACCTCGAGGCGGCCCTGGAGATCCTGCGGCGCGGCTAGCGCGCGGGCGCGCCTCCCGCCCGGCCCGGCTCGGCCTCCAGGGACAGCATCACGCCGCGCTCGCGCCGGCTGCCGTCGCGGACCCGGAAGCCGGCCCGGTCGATGGCCGCCCCGGTGTCCCGCTCCAGGTGGCAGCCCCCGGTGACCAGGGTCCAGGCCGGCTGGACGAGCTCCTGGAAGCGCGCCCAGCCCGGGTGCCGGGAGCGCACGTGCTCCAGGATCCGGAGCGTACCGCCCGGCGCCAGGACCCGTGCGACCTCGCCCAGCGCCGCGGGAGGGTCGACGACGCTGCAGAGGACGTAGGCCGCCAGCACCGTGTCGAAGGCCCCGCTGCGGAAGGGCAGCTGCTCCGCCCGCGCGCGCACCAGGGCCACGCCCGGCCCGCGGCGCGCCGCCGCCTCCAGGTTCTGGCGGCAGGTGTCGACGGCCACGGCGCGGGCCCCCCGGGGGAGGAGCGGCAGGTTGTGGCCCGACCCGGTGCCCAGGTCGAGGACCCGTCCCCGCGCGCCGCCGACGAGCCAGCGGCGCCAGCCCTGGAGGTGGCCCCAGCGCTCGGTGAGCCAGAGGAAGGCGTCGTAGAGCCAGGGGATCTGCTCGACGCCGCGCACCGTCAGTCCAGGTATCCCTGGGCCTGGAGCCGGAAGAGATGGGCGTAGCGCCCGTCCCGCGCCAGGAGGTCCCGATGGCTCCCCAGCTCGACGAGCCGGCCGCCGCGCAGGACCGCGATGCGGTCGGCGATGCGCACCGTGGAGAAGCGGTGGGAGATGATGATGGCCGTGCGGGCGGCGGCGAGCTCCTGGAAGCGCTCGAAGAGCTCGTGCTCCGCCTCGGCGTCGATGCTGGCGGTGGGCTCGTCCAGGATCAGCACCTCGGCCTCCTCGCGCATGAAGGCGCGGGCCACGGCCAGCTTCTGCCACTGGCCGGCGGAGAGCTCGTGGCCGGCCTCGAACCAGCCGCCCAGGACGGTGTCGTACCCGCCGGGCAGCGACGCCACCAGCGGGCCGGCGCCGGCCCTCTCCACGGCCCGGGCGATGCGCGGCCGGTCCTCGACGAGCTCCGGCTGGCCCAGGCCGACGTTCTCGGCCGCCGTGAACTGGTAGCGCACGAAGTCCTGGAAGACGGCGCCGAACCGGGAGCGCAGGTCCGCCGTGTCCATGTCGCGCAGGTCGACGCCGCCGTAGAGGATGGCCCCCTCGGTCGGGTCGTAGAGCCGGAGCAGGAGCTTCACCAGGGTGCTCTTGCCGGCGCCGTTCTCGCCCACCAGCCCCAGCTTCTCCCCGGGCTCGAGCACCAGGTCGAGGTCGCGGAGGGCCCAGTCCTGCTGTCCGGGGTAGCGGAAGGAGACGCCGCGGAGCTCGATCCGCCCCGGCCGTCCCCGGGCCGGGGCCCGCGCCGGGAGCGAGCGCGGCCGCTCGCCGCCGGTGGGGATGGAGAGGAAGTCGAAGAGGTTGGACATGTAGAGGGCGTCCTCGTACATGGCCCCCACCGCCGAGAGGATGCTCTGGATGGCGCCCTGGCCCTGCCGGAAGACGGTGAGGTACAGCGCCAGGTCGCCCAGCGTGATCTCGGCCCGGGCGGCGCGGGCGGCGATGGCGGCGTACATGCCGTAGAAGGCGGCCAGCGAGAGCAGCCCGAAGAGCACGCCGGCCGCCATGCGGCGCACCGCCATGCGCCGGTCCTCCTGGTAGAAGCGCCGGAACAGGGCGCGGTAGCGGGCCAGCACCAGGCCCCCCATGCCGAAGAGCTTGACCTCCTTCACGTGGCTGTCGCGGGTGAGGATCCACTCGAGATAGTTGAGGCGGCGGGCCTCCGGGGCGCGCCAGGTGTTGATGCGGAAGCTCTCCACCGCCAGGCGGGCCTCGGCCACGAAGGCCGGGATGGAGGCCGCCAGCAGCACCAGCACCCCCAGGGGCGAGATGCGGAAGAGCAGCGCCGAGAGGGCCGCCAGCGTCACGCCGTTCTGCGCCACGGCGAATCCCTGCATCACCAGGGAGAGCGGGCGGGCCGAGGCCTCGCGCCGCGCGTTCTGCATCTTGTCGTAGACCCCGGCGTCCTCGAAGTGGCGCAGCTCCAGCTCCATCGCCTTCTCGAGGATCCGCTCGTTGACCAGGTTGCCGAGCCGGGCGCGCAGCAGCTCGCGCGACAGGCCCAGGGTGCGGCCGGCGCCCATGGAGAGGGCCATCAGGCCCGCCTCCAGGGCCACCAGGCCGACCACCCGCTCCACGCCGGCCTGGCCCCGGGCCGCGGCCACCACCGCGTCGACGATGAGCTTGCCGACCCAGGCCACCCCCGCCGGGAGCACCGCGGCCACGGCGGTGAGGAGCGCCAGCAGGAGCGCGGCGCGGCGGTCGGCCTGCCACACCATGCGGTAGGTCTCGGGCGCGTGGCGCAACGCCTGGCGCAGGCCGCGGAGCCGCTCGCGGATCGTCCGGGGCTCGGGGCCGGGGCGGGCCAGGGGCGCGTGGCGGGAGGTCACCGGGAGGGATGTCTAACGCGGAAGAAAGTCGGCCACGAGGTCTTTCAACGGGCGGGGCCCATCGGGTAAAGAAGGGGCGAGATGATCATCCCGGAGCCGCGCAGCGACGCCACCGCATCGACGAAGCCCGCCGCGTGGTCCATCGAGAAGTCCTCCCAGCACTACAACATCGCCGGATGGGGCGCGGGCTACTTCTCGATCAACGAGAGGGGGCACGTGGTGGTCCACCCCCACGGGCAGCCCGGGCCGGTCATCGACCTGATGGACGTGGTCGAGGACATCCGCGAGCGGCAGCTGGGCTTCCCCTGCGTGGTGCGCTTCCAGGACGTGCTCCGCGACCGCGTCAAGGTCATCAACGAGGCCTTCGCCAAGGCGGTGGCCGAGATGGGTTACGCCGGGAAGTACTTCGGGGTCTACCCCATCAAGGTGAACCAGATGCGCGAGGTGGTCGAGGAGATCCTCGACGCCGGCGCGCCCTGGCACTACGGGCTCGAGGCCGGCTCCAAGGGCGAGCTGCTCATCGTCCTGGGCCACAACGTGGACCCCGAGGCGCTCACCATCTGCAACGGCTACAAGGACGAGGAGTTCATGCGGCTGGCGCTGCTGGGGCGCAAGCTGGGGCGCAAGGTGATCGTGGTCATCGAGAAGCTCTCCGAGCTCCCGCACCTGCTCCGCGTGGCCGAGGAGATGGGGGTGGAGCCCCTCATCGGGCTGCGCTCCAAGCTCACCACCCGCGGCGCCGGCAAGTGGGAGGGCTCGTCGGGCGACTTCGCCAAGTTCGGCCTGACCGTGCCGGAGATGATCCACGCGGTCCGGATCCTCAAGGAGGCGGGGAAGGAGCACTGCGCCAAGCTGCTCCACTTCCACGTCGGCAGCCAGCTGACCGACATCCGGGTGGTGAAGGACGCGGTCAACGAGGGGGCGCGCGTCTACGCCAAGCTGCGCCGGATGGGGCTGGGGATCGAGTACCTCGACGTCGGCGGCGGCCTGGGCGTGGACTACGTCGGCACGCGCACCGCCATCCACGCCGCCTCGACCAACTACACCACCGAGGAGTACTGCGCCGACGTGGTCTACAACGTGCAGCGGATCTGCGCCAACGAGCAGGTGCCGGAGCCCCACATCGTGTCCGAGTCGGGGCGCGCCGTTGTGGCCCACCACTCCTGCGTCATCATCCCCATCTTCGGCCACATCGAGATCGGAGCGCCCGAGGAGATCGCGGCCGCCAGCCAGCCGCGGGAGGCCGAGCCGCGCGTGGTCCGGGAGATGCGGGAGATCGTGGGCTCGCTGAAGCCCGCCAACAAGGCCGAGACCTACCACGACGCCGTCGCCAAGAAGGAGGAGGCCCTGCAGATGTTCAAGCTGGGCATCCTGGGCCTGGAGGAGCGCGCCGTCGTCGAGAGCCTCTTCTGGAAGCTGTGCCGCGGCCTGGTGGAGATGAACCGGGGCAAGAAGAGGCTGCCGCGGGAGACGCGCGACCTGGGCGACAAGATCGCCGACCAGTACATGGCCAACTTCTCGCTCTTCCAGAGCGCCCCCGACCACTGGGCCTTCGACCAGCTCTTCCCCATCGTGCCGCTGCACCGGATGGACGAGGCGCCGACGCGCGACTGCACCATCGTCGACATCACCTGCGACTCGGACGGGAAGATCGACCGCTTCATCGAGGGCGAGGCCGGCGTGGACGAGACGCTGGCGCTGCATTCGCTCCGGCCCGGCGAGCCCTACTACCTCGGCATGTTCCTGACCGGCGCCTACCAGGACATCATGGGCGACCTGCACAACCTCTTCGGCCGCGTCAACGAGGTCCACGTCTTCGTCGACGACGACGACCCCGAGGACTTCTACCTGGAGGAGGTCATCCCCGGGGACACCATCGAGCAGGTGCTGAAGCAGGTGCTCTACGAGCCCTCCGACCTGGCGCGGCGGGTGAAGAGCGCGCTCGAGGCCCGGACCAAGGAAGGCGCGCTCCGCCCCAAGGAGGGCGTGCAGCTGGCCGACTTCTACGAGCAGGTGATGAAGGGCTACACCTACCTGCGCGGCGTCTGAGGGGCCGGGGGGAGAGGGCGATGCTCAGGCCGCCGGGGCGGCCGCCGGCTCCCGGTCCAGGACCTGGCGCACCATCGCGGCCAGCTGCTCGGGCGTGAAGGGCTTGGGCAGGAAGGCGGCGCCGGGCTCCACCCCGCCCTCGGGGTAGCCGGAGAGGAACAGCACTGCCAGCGCGGGGCGGCGGGAGCGGAGCGTCTCGGCCAGGCCCCGGCCGCCGAGCCCCGGCATCACCACGTCGGTGGCCAGCAGCGCGATGGGGCCGGCGTGGGCCTCGGCGGTGCGGAGGGCCTCGAGCCCGTCGGCGGCGGGGAGCACGCGGTAGCCCCGATCGGAGAGGATGCGGGCGGCGATGGCCCGGACCTGCGGGTCGTCCTCCGCCAGGAGGATGGTCTCGCGGCCGCCGGCGGCCGCCGCCGGGGCCGGGGCGCGCTCCGGCTCCGGCTCCCCGCGGTCGCGCGGGAGCCAGACGGTGAAGCGGGTGCCGGCGCCCGGCGCGCTCCGGACCCGGATGTGCCCGCCCGCCTGCTGCACCGTCCCGTGCACCGTGGCCAGGCCCAGGCCCGTGCCGCGCCCCTTCTCCTTGGTGGTGAAGAAGGGCTCGAAGATCCGCGACAGGGTGGACTCGTCCATGCCGTGCCCGGTGTCTTCCACGGTGAGGCGGACCCAGGAGCCCGGCGGCAGGTCGACGGCCTCCGGGCTGCGCTCGCCCGGAGCCAGGAGGACGTTGGCGGTGGCCACCGTCAGCGTGCCGCCTCCGGGCATGGCGTCGCGGGCGTTGACCACCAGGTTGACGAGCACCTGCTCGAGCTGGCTGGGGTCGATGCGCACCGGCCAGAGCCCCGGGGCGAGGTGCGTCTCGCGGGCGATGTGCTCCCCGATGATCCGGCCCAGGAGGCGCTCCATGGCCTCGACGCTCTCGTTCAGGTCCACCTGGCGCGGCGCCACCACCTGCTGTCGCGCGAAGGTGAGCAGCTGCCGGGTGAGGCGCGTGGCGCGCTCCGCCGCCAGCGTGGCGTCGCGGACCTCCTCCCGGCCTGGAGCGCCGGCCGGCAGGGTGGAGTCCAGGATCGAGAGGTTGGCCAGGACGGCGGTGAGCAGGTTGTTGAAGTCGTGCGCCACGCCCCCGGCCAGCTGGCCGATGGTCTCGAGCCGCTGCGCCTGCTGCAGGCGCGCCTCCAGGGCGCGCCGCTCCGTCACGTCGCGGAGGCTGGCCACCAGCGCCTGCGCGCCCGGGGCGAGCTCCCGGAGCTGCAGGGCGATGTCCATCCACAGCCACTGGCCGTCGGCGCACCGGATGCGGGCCTCCAGGCGGCTGGGCGCCTGGGGCGCGGCCAGGGCCTCGCGGAACTTGGCGGCGCAGCCGTCGCGGTCGTCGGGGTGCAGGAGCTCGAGGAGGTTCCTCCCGTCCAGGGCCCCCGGCCCGTGGCCCAGGATCCGCTCGGCCGAGGGTCCGGTGAACAGCAGCGCGCCCGAGGGGTCCAGCACCGCGATGACGTCCAGCGCGTTCTCGAAGAGGGAGCGGAGGCGCGCCTCCCCCTGGCGCAGCTCCCGGGCCGCGCCCTCGGCGCGCTGCCACTCCGCCCCCATGGCCACGACCATCATGGCCACCGCCGCCAGGGCGTCGAGGACCTGGGTGGCGAGCGCGGAGAGCCGCAGGTTCACGTCGGGCGGCAGCCAGGTGGCGGAGCCGGCGGAGGCGTCGAGGATCAGGTCCCAGAGATCGCCCAGCCCGTAAGCCAGGAGCGCGGCGGCCAGGAGCCGGTGGGGAGCCGGATGGGGGTGGCGGAAGGAGGCCCTGAGCACCATCACCGCCAGGGCCGCGAACAGCACCGTGCCCACCGTGAAGGCGCGGAACGGGCGCGCGGCCCAGGTCGCGATGAGGCCGGCCTGGAGCGCCAGCTGGGCCAGGCTGCCGAGCAGGCCGAGCAGCAGCACCCCGGCGCCCACGGCCAGGAGCCCGCGGCGCGAGAGGGGCCGGCGCCCGAGGTAGTCGAGCACCCCCAGGGCCAGCACGGCGCGCGCCGAGTAGCCGGCCAGCGTGGTGCCGAAGCTCAGGGCGAAGATCAGCGGATGGGAGTAGATGCGATCCGAGTTCGACTGGACCACGGCCACGCCGGGCCACACCAGCGTGTAGAGCCCCCAGTAGAGGGCCCAGTAGCCCAGGTAGCGCTGGCGGTAGGTGCGCCAGGCGAAGCCCAGCGCGCCGAAGAGCACGGCGGAGAAGGCCGCCGAGGCCACGAAGCTGTCGACGAAGGAGAAGGCGCTCTGGGTCTCCAAGGGCGGCTCCGGGTGCGGACCGATCGCGTCCGCACCAGCCTACCGCGACTCCGGGCGCGACCCCAGGGACCGGCCGGTGGCGCCGATGTGGCGGCAGGTGGGAGAGAAGCGCCTGCCCGGCTAGAAGTCCGACCGCAGCACCGCGCCGCCGGACGCGTTGCCCACCAGGGCCGCGTAGCGGCGGAGCCACTTCGAGGCCACCGGCTTGCGCACGGGCCGGAAGGCGGACCGGCGGCGCGCCATCTCGGCCTCGTCGACGCCCAGCGTCAGGGCGCGCCCCTCGACGTCGATGGTGACCGGGTCGCCGTCCCGGACGAGCGCGATCTCCCCGCCCTCCGCGGCCTCGGGGGAGACGTGGCCGACGCAGGCGCCGCGGGTGGCGCCGGAGAAGCGTCCATCGGTGATCAGGCCCACCTCGTCGCCCAGGCCCATGCCCATGATGAGGCTGGTGGGGGCCAGCATCTCTTGCATCCCCGGCCCGCCCCGCGGCCCCTCGTAGCGGATGACCACCACGTGGCCGGCCCGGACCTTCCCGGCCATGATCCCGGCGATGGCCTCGTCCTGGGAGTCGAAGCAGATGGCCTTGCCGGTGAACTTCCGCATCTCCGGCCGGATGCCGGCGGTCTTCACCACCGCACCCTGGCGCGCCAGGTTGCCGAAGAGGATGGCCAGGCCGCCGACCGGCGAGTAGGCGTTCTCCAGGGGCCGGATGACCTCGCGGTCCCTCGACTCGGCGCCCCGGATCCGGTCGCCGATCTGCTCGCCGGTGACGGTGAGCGCGCGGGTGCGCAGGACGTCGCCGCGGCGGGCGATCTCGTGCATCACCGCGGAGACGCCGCCGGCCCGGTGCACGTCCTCCATGTGGACGCTGGCCAGCGAGGGCGCGATCTTGGCCACGTGGGCCACCTGGCGGCCGATGGCGTCGATGCGGGCCAGGTCGAAGGGGACGCCCGCCTCGCTGGCGATGGCCAGCATGTGGAGCACGGTGTTGGTGGAGCCGCCCATGGCCATGTCGACCACGAAGGCGTTGTGGACGGCGTCCTCGTTCAGGACCTTGCGCATGGTGAAGCGCGCGTCCCCGGCGATCTCCACCGCGCGCCGGGCCGCGCGGCGCACCAGCTGCTCCCGCTCCGGGGTCAGCGCCAGGATGGTGCCGTTGCCGGGGAGGGCGATCCCCATGGCCTCGCACAGGGTGTTCATCGAGTTGGCGGTGAACATGCCGGAGCAGGAGCCGGCGCCCGGGCACGCCTGGCACTCGATCTCGTGGAGCTGCTCGTCGCTGATCTTCCCCAGCGCCCGCTGGCCCACGGCCTCGAAGGCGGTGGAGAGGTCGATGCTCCTCCCGTCGGCGGCCCGCCCGGCGGCCATGGGGCCGCCGGAGACGAAGACCGTGGGCACGTCGACCCGCAGGGCGCCCATGATCATCCCCGGGACGATCTTGTCGCAGTTGGGGATGCACACCATGGCGTCGAGCTGGTGCGCGTTCATCATGGTCTCGATCGAGTCCGCGATGATCTCGCGCGAGGGCAGGCTGTAGAGCATGCCCTGGTGCCCCATGGCGATGCCGTCGTCCACGCCGATGGTGTTGAACTCGAAGGGGACGCCGCCCGCCTTGCGGATCTCCTCCTTGGCGACGCGGCCGTACTCCTGGAGGAAGAAGTGCCCCGGGATGATGTCGACGTGGCTGTTGGCGATCCCGATGAAGGGCTTGTCGAAGTCCTCGTCCTTCAGCCCCACGGCCCGGAGCAGGCTGCGGTGGGGGGCCCGCTCGAAACCCTTCTTGACGGCGTCGCTGCGCATGGCGTCCTCCGGTGCGGCCCCCGTTCCATAACACGGCCGACGGGCCCTGCGCCCGCGGCGGAGCCTAGGCCTGCCGCACCCCCGGGTCGGCCCTCTCGGGCTGCCCGCCGGGCCTCTGGAAGCGCTGGTAGGTGTCCCGCCCCTGGTCCTTGGCCCGGTACATGGCGGTGTCGGCGCTCTGGATGAGCGCCTCCACGTCGGCGCCGTCCTCGGGGAAGAGGCTCCCTCCCAGGCTGGCGGTGATCCGGACCTCGCGGCCTCCGGGCTGGAAGGGCAGGCGGAGCGCCTCCAGGAGCTTGCCCGCCACCCGGGCCAGGTCCGGGCCCCGCGAGAGGCCCGGCAGGAGCAGGATGAACTCGTCGCCCCCGAGCCGCGCCACCGTGTCGCCCTCGCGGATGGTCTGCTGCAGGCGCCTGCCCACCTCGCGCAGCAGCTCGTCGCCGACCGAGTGCCCGAGCGAGTCGTTGATGATCTTGAAGCGATCGATGTCGAGGAACAGGACCGCGAGGTGCTGGCCGGAGCGGTGCGCCTGCGCCACCGCCAGCTGCAGGCGGTCGGTGAAGAGCCGCCGGTTGGGCAGGCCGGTGAGGGCGTCCTGGAAGGCGAGGTCCCGGATCTGCTGCTCGGCCCGCTTCCGCTCGGTGGTGTCGTGGGCCGTCCCCAGCACCGCGGGCTGCCCGTCGTACTCGAGCCGGCCCACCGAGATGGAGAACCAGCGCTCGCTGCCGTCCTGGCAGACGAAGGGCAGCTCGTGCTCGCCGGGCTCGAGGCCGCCGTCGGCCGCCAGCCGCTGGCGCACCGAGGGGTGCACCAGGGCCCGCAGCGTCATCCCCTCGAGCTCCTCGCGCGGGAATCCGGTGGCCGCCGCCATGGCGGGGTTGACGTAGCGGAGCGACCCCCCCTGGGAGATGAAGATGGCGATGGGCGTGGTCTCGGCCAGGGTCCGGAACTTGGCCTCGCTCTCGCGCAGCGACTCGGAGGCCCGGGTGCGGTCGATGGCCGTGGCCACGTGCTGCGAGACGAAGGTGAGCAGCTCGCGGTCGGCCTCGGTGAAGCGGTGCCCCTCGCTGTAGCTCTGCACCGCCAGGACGCCGAAGGTCTGCTCGCCGCGCTTGAGGGGAACCCCCAGCCAGTCGAGCGAGGCCCCGCCGACGAGCTCCACCGCGCCCTGGCTCGCCAGCCGGGCGAAGACCTCGGGCGAGCAGAGGAGGGGCTGGCCCGAGCGCAGCACGTATCCGGTGAGCGTCCGGCCGGGCACGATGGCGCCGGGGTTGGGGTCGACCGCGTCCACGAAGTAGGGGAAGCGGATGGTGGCGCCGTCGTCATCGGCCAGGGCCACGTAGAAGTTCTGGGCGTAGGTGAGCTCGCCCACGATGGCGTGGATGGAGGCGTAGAGGGTCTCCATGTCCGGCGCGCTGCTCGCGACCTCGGCGATGCGGAAGAGGGCGGCCTGGACGCGCTCCGCGCGCCGGTGGCGGGTCAGGTCGCGCAGGGCCACCAGCGCGGCCGGCCTTCCCTGGTGGCGGAAGGGCATGGCCGCGATCTCGACGGGGAGGGCGGTGCCGTCTAGCCGCAACAGCAACTCCTCCGCCAGCGGCAGCTCGCGACCCTCCAGCACCTGGCGGACGCGGTCGGCGGCGAAGGCCCGCGAGGACGGATGCACCAGGTCGAAGATGGGCCGGCCCAGGAGCTCCTCGGAAGTGGCGGCCCCGAACAGCCGGGCGCCGGCGCCGTTGACGAAGACCAGCTTCCCGTCGCAGTGGACCGCGATCCCGTCCGGGACGAGCTCGACCAGCTGCCGGTAGCGCTCCTCGCCCTCCCGCAGCGCGTCCTCGGCCCGCTTTCGCGCGGTCACGTCGCGGTAGGCGGACACGCAGCTCACCACCGGGCCGTCCCGGTGCGGGGGGGCGCAGCGGCGCTCGATGAACCGGCCGTCGGAGAGCTCGAGGACCTCGTACGCGGGCTCGCCGTCGGCGACGTCGAGCAGGCCGCGCGCGCGCCTCCCGGGATCGCGGAGCCGGCTCGCCGCCAGCTCGAGGACCTTGCGGCCGTCGCCGTTCCGGAGCTCCGGGGGGATGGCCCACATCTCGTCGAAGAGCCGGTTGCGGAAGAGGACGCCGCCCCCGGAGACGACCACCAGCCCGTCGACCGACGACTCGAGCGCTGCGCCGAGGAGCGCCGAGGTCACCTCGGGGGCGAGCTTCGGTACCTGCACGGTGGGATCGACCCCTTTTTTCCCCAGGATCCCCTATCAGGGGCCACGCGACAACTTGCCGTCTCCCCGATACCCTTGTGGGCGTGGCGGCGGAGGGCCCATCGCGCGCCTTCGTGGGGCGCCAGGCGGAGATCGCCGACCTGTCGGATGCGCTCGGCGAGGCGGCGGAGGCGTGCGGGGGTGTGCGCCTCGTGGTCGGCGAGCCCGGAATCGGCAAGACCCGGCTCGCCGACGAGGCGGCCCGCATCGCCTCGGCCCGCGGCTTCCTGGTCGCCTGGGGCCGGTGCTGGGAGGCGGGCGGGGCGCCGCCGCTGTGGCCGTGGAGCGAGGCGCTGCGCGAGCTGGGCGAGGAGGCCGCGCTGTCGGCCGGGGGCGATTCCGACGCCGCCCGCTTCCGCCGCTTCGAGGCCGTGCGGGCCGCGCTGCTGCGGGCGGGCGGACGGGCACCGCTGGTGCTGGTGCTCGACGATCTCCACGCGGCCGACGCCGCCAGCCTGGAGCTGCTGCTGTTCGTGGCCCGCTCGCTGCGCGGGGTCCGGGCGCTGGTGCTGGGCACGGCGCGCGACGCGGAGGTCCGCCTGGCGCCGCGCGTGGGCGCGCTGCTCGAGCGCGTCGCCCGCGAGGGCCGCCGGGTGCAGCTGCCCCCGCTCCGCGCCGAGGCCGTCGCCGAGCTGGCGCGCGGCGTCCTGCGGCGGCCCGTGAGCGCGCAGGTCCTGGAGCGCGTGGTGCGGGCCACCGAGGGCAACCCCCTCTTCGTCGACGAGCTGCTCCGGCTCCTGGCCGACCGGGGCACGCTCGAGGGCCTTCCCATGCCGGCCAGCGTGGAGGTGGTCCTCGACGGGCGCCTGGCGCTCCTGCCGGCGGACGCCCGCGAGGCCCTCGAGACGGCCAGCGTGTTCGGACGCGAGTTCGAAGAGCGCCTGCTGGAGCGCCTGCGCGCGGGGGCCGATCCGCTGCCGGAGGTGCTGGCGGCCTGCGCCGCCGCCGGGCTGGTCGCCCCGGTGGCCGGGCGCGCCCGTCGCCATGCCTTCACGCACATCCTGGTGCGCGAGGCGCTCTACCAGCGCCTCGCCCCGGCGCGGCGCGCGGCGCTGCACCACCGGCTCTCGGAACTCCTGGAGGCGGCGCCCGGCGCCCCGGGCGCCGAGGTGGCCCACCACGCGCTGCTGGGCATCGCCTCCGGCGGTGGCG
>DATIFE010000138.1:0-7295 GCA_035455425.1 Anaeromyxobacteraceae bacterium
GAGGCCCTACTTCCGCCTCCCCTTCCTCGCCACCTTCTTCCTAGCCCCCGTCCGCTTCCGCCCCTCCCTCGCCTTGGCCTTCTCCGCCTTGTCCCGCGCGGCGCGCCGCGCGGCGGCGATGGCCAGCCCGGCCCAGGGCAGCATCGCCTCCGCGTCCTCGTGCGCGTCGTCCGGGGGGCGGAAGTACTGCGTGGCCATGGGGCCCTTGGGGCTCGGGTAGACCCACTGCTCGCAGCCGGCGTCGACGAACTCCTGCCGGCAGGCGTCGTCGGTCTTGAGGAAGATCTCGTCGTCGTCCAGCAGGCCGAACATCGCGTCGCGCAGGTAGAGGCCGTAGCCGCCGAACATGGCTCGCGCCCGGACCGGCCCGGCGAGCGAGAGCAGGTCGAGCGCGTGGTCCAGGAATCCCCGGGAGACGGGCATGGCTGGCCTACTCGACCTTCATCCCCGGGGTCCAGCGCAGCACCGGCTTGCGGGCGGCGCGCGTCTCGTCGAGCCGCGCCCGCACCGGCTTCAGCGGCGCCGCCTTGAGCCCCTCCGGGTCCGCCCGCGCCTGCTCGGCGATGGCGCGCATCCCCTCGCAGAAGCGGTCCAGCGTCTCCTTGGACTCGGTCTCGGTGGGCTCGATCATCAGGGCGCCCGAGACCACCAGCGGGAAGTAGACCGTGGGCGGGTGGAAGCCGTGGTCGATGAGCCGCTTGGCCACGTCCATGGTGCTGACGTCGCTCGCCTTCTGCAGCTTGTCGGTGAAGACCACCTCGTGGAGGGAGTCGGTCTCGTACGGCAGGTGGAAGGCGTCCCGGAGCCTCGCCCGCAGGTAGTTGGCGTTCAGCACCGCCAGCTCGGCGCACCGCCGGAGCCCGTCCGGCCCCAGCTCGCGGATGAGCGCCCAGGCGCGGACCATCATGCCGAAGTTGCCGTGGAAGGCGTGCAGCCGGCCGATGGTCGAGGGCCGCTCCTTCGGGTCGGTCACCAGCCGGAAGCCGGTCCCCTCCTTGGCCACCAGCGGCAGCGGCAGGAAGGGGACCAGGGACTCCTTCACCGCCACCGGGCCCGATCCCGGCCCCCCGCCGCCGTGGGGGGTGGCGAAGGTCTTGTGCAGGTTGAACTGCATCACGTCGAAGCCCATGTCGCCCGGCCGCGCCACCCCCAGCAGCGCGTTCAGATTGGCGCCGTCCCCGTACACCAGGCCGCCCTTGGCGTGGACCACCTCGGCGATGGCCCCGATGTCGCTCTCGAAGATGCCCAGGGTGTTGGGGTTGGTGATCATGATGGCGGCGACGTCCTCGTCCATCGCCGCCCGGACCGCGTCGGGGTGCAGGCGCCCGTCCGGGCCGCTCTTGACCTCTACGGCCTTGTAGCCGTTGAGGGCGGCGCTGGCCGGGTTGGTGCCGTGGGCGGTGTCCGGGATGAGCACCTTCTTGCGCGGGCTCCCCCGCGCCACGTGGAAGGCCCGGATCATCATCACGCCGCAGAGCTCGCCGTGGGCCCCGGCGGCCGGCGAGACGGTGGTGGCGGCGAAGCCGGAGATCTCCGAGAGCGCCCGCTCCAGCAGCCACATGAGCTCGAGGGAGCCCTGGCAGAGCTCGGCCGGGAGCAGCGGGTGGGCGGCCGCGAAGCCGGGCAGGCGCGCCAGCGCCTCGCTCGACTTGGGGTTGTACTTCATGGTGCAGGAGCCGAGCGGGTAGAACCCGGTGTCGATGCCGTGGTTCCAGGCCGAGAGCCGGGTGAAGTGGCGCACCACGTCGAGCTCGGCCAGCGAGGGCATCCCCTCGATCTCGCCCCGCAGGAGCCCGGCCGGCAGCTCCTTCGCCGGGTCGCGCCCGCCCGCCGGCGCCGGCAGGGAGACGCCGACGCGCTCCGAGGCGGCGTGCTCGAAGACCAGCGGCTCCTCGTAGGCCAGGCCGCGCGTGGCCCCGCCCGCTCCCGTCTCGGCGGCGTCGCCCCCGCCGCTGCCCCTCTCCACGCTCGGCTTCCAGCCCGTCGGATTGGCCATGGTCATCCCCTCACCGAGGCGGCGAAGAGCTCGATGAGCTCGGTAGCGTGCAGCTCGGTGGCGACGCAGAGCAGGGCGCCCCGCATCCTCGGGTCGTCCGGGTACCAGCGCGAGAGCGGCGCGCCGGCGGCGATGCCCTTGCGGGCCAGCCGGGAGACCACCGCCTCGGCGTCGCCGACGTCGAAGGCCATCTCGTTGAAGGACGGGCCGGTGAACCGCAGCCCGAAGCCGGCCCGCTGCATGGCGTCGCGGAGCAGCCCGGCACGCTCGAAGTTGAGCAGCGCCAGCTGCGCCAGCCCCTTCTTCCCCAGCAGGGTGAGGTGGATGGTGGCCGCCAGCGCCATCAGGCCGGCGTTGGTGCAGATGTTGGAGGTGGCCCTCTCGCGCCGGATGTGCTGCTCGCGGGTGGAGAGGGTGAGCACGAAGCCGCGGCGGCCCTGCTTGTCGACGGTGGCCCCGCAGACCCGGCCGGGCATCTGGCGCACGTGCTCCTGGCGCAGCGCGAAGAACCCGGCCGCCGGGCCGCCGAACTGCAGGCCGGCGCCGAAGCTCTGCATGGTGCCCACCGCCACGTCCGCGCCCAGCGCGCCGGGCGCCTGGAGCAGGCCCAGGGCCACCGCCTCGGCGGTGACCGAGACGGTCAGGGCGCCGGCCTTGCGGGCGAGGGCCGCGGCCTCGGGGAGGGCCTCGACGACGCCGAAGAAGTTGGGGTAGCCGAGGATCACCGCGGCGGTCCGGTCGTCCACCGCCCGGGCCAGCGCGG
This sequence comes from Anaeromyxobacteraceae bacterium, assembly GCA_035455425.1. Taxonomy (GTDB): domain Bacteria; phylum Myxococcota; class Myxococcia; order Myxococcales; family Anaeromyxobacteraceae; genus JACRMN01. The sequence continues at coordinate 2,760 of DATIFE010000138.1, forward strand.
CCGGATCGGTGCGGCCATCCTGCCCGTAGGGCACGGTGACGATCTCGTCGCCGGTGGAGGCCAGGTAGGTGGCCAGCACCCGCCGGTACTCCGGGTGCACCGCCGCCGACACGGCGATCCGGTTGCGATCGGTGAGCCGGGTGGCCATCAGCGCCGCCTCCGCCATGGCGGTGGCGCCGTCGTACATGGAGGCGTTGGCCACCTCCAGGCCGGTCAGCATGGCGACGAAGGTCTGCCACTCGAAGAGCGCCTGGAGCGTCCCCTGGCTCACCTCCGGCTGGTAGGGCGTGTAGGCCGTGAAGAACTCGCCCCGCAGCAGCAGCTGGTCCACGGCCGGCGGGACGTGGTGCGGGTAGGCGCCGGCGCCCACGAAGGGCGGGTGCTCGACGGCGTTGCGCGCCGCCAGGCGGCGGAACTCGGCGAGGAGCCCGATCTCGTCCACGGCGGCCGGCACGTCGAGCGGGCGCCGCAGCCTCAGGCGGTCGGGAATGGAACGAAAGAGCGCCTCGACGCTCTCGGCCCCGATGGCCGACAGCATCTGGCGCACGTCGTCCGGCGTGTGGGGGTGGTAGCGCACGCGGTCCTCCGGCGGTGAGGGCCGCCATTTAACCGCCCGGACGGGCGGGGCGCCAGCGCTGGTTTTCGGGACGCGGGGGGCGGACCTCGGCTACTCCGCCTCCTCCTCGACGAACTTCCGGTAGGCGGCGGGGTCGAGCAGGTCCTTCACCTCCGAGGGATCGGAGAACTCGACCTGGATCATCCAGCCTTCCTCGTAGGGGTCCTCGTTGATGGTCTCGGGAGCGTCGGCCAGGGGGTCGTTCACCTCCACCACCTTCCCGGAGAGCGGGGCGAAGAGGTCCGAGACCGCCTTGGTGGACTCGACCACGCCGAAGGCCTCGCCCTTCTTCACCGTGTCGCCCACCTCGGGCAGCTCGAGGTAGACGATGTCGCCGAGCGCGTCCTGGGCGTGGTCGGTGATCCCGACGATGGCCCGGTTGCCCTTGACGCGGCACCACTCGTGCTCGCGCGTGTACTTGAGGTCCTCGGGGAAGTTCATGGCGTCTCCCTGGGCGCGTTCACTTCTTCCTGGAGTAGAAGGGGGTCTTCACCACCCGGGCGGCGGCGGCCCGGCCCCGGATCTCCACCGCGAAGGTGGAGCCCTCGGCGCCCAGCGCCGCGGGCAGGTAGGCGAGGCCGATGGGGATCCCGAGCGACGGGGACTTGGTGCCGCTGGTGACCGTCCCCACCGGCTGGCCGTCGCGCAGCGCCCGGTAGCCGTGGCGGGCGATCCCCGGGTCGGTGAGGGTGAAGCCCACCAGCTTGCGCTGCAGGCCGGCTTCCTTCTGGCGAACCAGCGCCTCGCGGCCGACGAAGTCGCCCTTGTCGAGCTTCACCACCCACCCCAGGCCGGCCTCCAGCGGGGTGGTGCCGTCGTCCATGTCGCTTCCGTAGAGCCGGTAGGCCATCTCCAGGCGGAGCGAGTCGCGGGCCCCCAGGCCGGCCGGGGCGGCGCCCTCGGCCTTCCCGGCCTCGAGCAGCGCGTCCCAGAGCGCCGCCGCCCGGTCGGGCGGGCAGAAGAGCTCGAAGCCGTCCTCGCCGGTGTAGCCGGTGCGGGCGATCAGGCAGGGCACGCCGGAGACGTCGCCGGTGGTGAACCGGTAGGTGCCGACCGAGGAGAGCCGGACCGAGGTGAGCTTCTGCAGGACCCCGGGGGCGGCCGGCCCCTGCAGCGCCAGCTGGGCCCACTCGTCCGACTCGTTGCGGACGTCGGCCCCCCCGGCGTGGTCCCGGAGCCACTCGAAGTCCTTGGCCCGGTTGGCGGCGTTGACGCACACCAGCAGGTCGGCGGCGCCGCGGCGGTACACGACCACGTCGTCCACGATCCCCCCGGTGTCGCGGCAGAGGCAGCCGTACATCGCCTGGCCGTCCGCGCACTTCGAGAGGTCGTTGGTGAAGAGCCGCTGCAGGGACTCGAGCGCCCGGGGGCCGCGGAAGACGACCTCTCCCATGTGGGAGACGTCGAACAGGCCGGCCCGGGTCCGCACCGCCTCGTGCTCGTCGAGGATCCCCGCGTACTGGACCGGCATGTCCCAGCCGGCGAACTCGACGATGCGGGCGCCGGAGCGGACGTGGACGTCGTAGAGAGGCGTGCGGAGGGCCATGGCGAGGCGGCGATGATAGCGGGGCGTTCCGGGCGGTCAACCCCTACGGCGCCGCAGGGCCCGAGGGCCCCGGGCCGCAGGCGACCGGCTGGCAGGGGCCGGGGAAGGTGGCCCGGCAGCAGTGGAGCGGCCGGCCGTCCGGGTCCTCGAAGCGCACCGACCACCCGGCCGCCGAGACCTCGAGGGCCGCCCAGCCCCAGGCGGTGGAGGCGAAGAGGAGGCGCGCCCCCGGCGGCCCCACCTGCTCGAACCTCTCCTTCCTCCAGCGCGAGCCGTTGCCCGAGACGAAGACGTCGTATCCGCGAGCGGCGCGCACGTGCTGCAGGTCGTGGTCGTGGCCGGCGAGCCAGGCGGCCACCGGGGCGCTCATCGCCTCCTCGAGCCGGCGGACCCGCTCGACGAAGGGCGACCCGGGCCGGAGGGCGTCGGCGTGGGCGCCGGCGCTGGCCGGCGGGTGGTGGCCCACCACGAAGCAGGGGCGGGCGTCGCAGCCGCGCGTCGCCTCGCGGACGAACGCCTCCTCCTGCCCCAGCGTGAACCCGCCGTAGTCCTGGACCAGCACGTTCGAGTCCACCACGATGAAGCGCGCCGGCCCCTGGTCGAGGACGTAGTGGCGGCCCGGCATGCGCCACAGGGGGCTGCGGTGGGCCACCTCCAGGCAGGCGCGGACCCGGCCGGCCCGCTCGGGCGGGAGGTCTCCCTCCAGGCACGAGCGCCAGGCGGCGACGTCGTGGTTCCCGAGCGCCAGGTAGATGGGCAGGGGATGCGCGCCGCCGGCCAGCGCCTGCAGCGGCTGCTCGAAGCGCCCGCGGAAGCGCGGGTCCTCGGGCGGCGCGTAGCCGGGCGCCACCGTGGCGCCGTCGGGGGCGAAGTCGCAGGCGGCGGCGCCGGGCAGGCGCGTGTCCGGGCCGCACTGGTAGAGGTTGTCTCCCGGGGAGAGGGCCAGGTCGAAGGGCGCCCGGGCCTGGGCCGCAGCCAGGCCCCGGGCCACCGCCGCCTGCTGGCAGGTGTCGTCGCCGAAGTCGGCGAAGACCACCGCCCGGAGGGCCGGTGCCGAGGGCGGCGCCGGCTCGGCCGCCGGCGCCGGCGCGGGCCGGACGGTGTAGGCGTCCTGGCCGGCGAGCCAGCAGCAGCCGGCGCGGTTGGCCCAGGAGAAGGCGAGCGCGGCCGCGAACGCCAGGCCCCTCACGCGCGCGCCCGGGCCAGGTCCACCGTGTTCCGCAGCAACATGGCGATGGTCATGGGTCCGACGCCGCCCGGCACCGGGGTGATGGCCGCGGCGCGCCGCGAGGCCTCGGCGAACTCCACGTCGCCGACCAGCTTCCCGTCGGCGAGGCGGTTCATGCCCACGTCGATCACCGCGGCCCCGGGCTTGACCCAGGCACCCCGGACGATCTCCGGCCGGCCGATGGCGGCCACCAGCACGTCGGCCCGGGCCACCTCGTCGGCGAGGTCCAGGGTGCGCGAGTGGGCCAGCGTCACGGTGGCGTGGCGCTCGAGCAGCATGGCCGCCATGGGCTTCCCCACGATGTTGGAGCGCCCCACCACCAGCGCCCGCTTCCCCTGGAGCGCCACGCCGGCCTCGTCGAGGAGGCGCATCACCCCGTGGGGCGTGCAGGCGCGGGGCGCCGGCTTCCCGGTCCAGAGGCAGCCGACGTTGAAGGGGTGGAAGCCGTCGGCGTCCTTGGCCGGGTCGATCGCGTCCAGCACCGGGTCCTCGTCCACCTGCTCGGGCAGGGGGAGCTGCACCAGGATGCCGTGCACGGCGGGATCGCGGTTCAGCTCGCCGACCAGGTCGAGCAGCCGCCGCGGGGTGGTCGCGGCGTCGAGGTGGTGCTCCACCGAGCGGATGCCCACCTCCTCGCAGGCCTTGCGCTTGCCGCGCACGTAGATGGCCGAGGCCGGATCCTCGCCGACGCGCACCACGGCCAGCCCGGGGACGATGCCCCGGTCCCGGAGGGCGGCGACGTCCTTCGCCACCTCCGAGCGCACCTTCGCGGCGATGGCCTTGCCGTCGATGATCATGGGGCGCGCAGTCTACACGACGCCGCGGCCCGGGGGCAGCGCGGGCTGGAGGCCCGGGGGGCGGCCCCGGGGGCGAGACGCCGCGCCCGCGGGCGCCCGCCCGGCGCTAAGATGCCGGCGCGGGGCGGCTCGCCCCGGGGGAGGCGCCATGGACGTCCGGGTCTGCGAGAAGTGCAACACGCCCCTCGACGCCGCGGGGCTCTGCGTCACCTGCCGGGCCGCGGCCGACGGGCTGCAGATCCTCTCCCGTTCCGGCTACGCCTCGGTGAAGGAGATGATGGACCTCCTCGAGCGCCAGGGGGTGGCGGCGGAGGTCGAGCAAGTGCCGGCGCGGCGCGAGGAGGAGGTG
>DATIFE010000139.1:0-8619 GCA_035455425.1 Anaeromyxobacteraceae bacterium
TGCCGGTCACTCCTAATCCCTGGGGACGACCCCCGTCAACAGCCGTCCCAGCTCCCCTGCGTCCACCGCGAGCCCCTCGCGCCGGAGCGCGCGCCCGAGGGCCTTGCGCCGGAGCGCGCGCTCCAGGCACCCGGGCGCGCGGTGCAGCCAGGCGCCGCGCCCCCCGAGCCGGCGGCCGGCGTCGAGCTGCAGGCGGCCGCCGGGCGCGGCAAGCCGCACCAGGGCCCGGGGCTCCGCCCCGGGGTCCGCCTTCCCGCCGCAGCCGACGCAGGTGCGCTCCATGGGCCTCGCTCGCTCCCCCCGCTCATGCCGCCTCGCCGCCTCCCGGCGCCGCCGCCCGCTCCGCGTCCAGCTCCTTGCGCAGCCGGGCCTCCTCCTCGAGGTACACCCCGACCGCGTGCTTGAGCTGGCGCGCCTTCTTGATCCCCAGCGCCGTGCTCTCGGCCAGCCTCATCACGTCCTGCTCGGTGTTGACCGCCTCCACCGTGCCGTAGCCGGCGCCCTTGAGCTGCTCGATGGTCTTCTCCCCCACCCCGCGCACCCGGGCCAGCCGCTCCTCCTGCGTCAGCTCGTCGGGGTGGCGCCGGGCCTCGGCGATGCGGGCCGCCTCGCGCTCCCGCTCCAGCCGGTCCTCCTCCTGGGCGTCGAGGAAGGCGCGGTCCCGGGCGCTCCGCTGCAGCTCGGGGATCATCTCCATGGTGAAGCCGGGGAACTGGGTCAGCACGTCGGGCGAGGCGTTGGCCAGGTCCGCGGCCTTGCGGAAGCCGTGCGAGTAGAGCAGCTCCTGCGTCTGCTCCGGGATGCCGATGGCCGTGAAGCTCAGGGTGGCGAACTCGCGCATCTCCTTGACGCGCGACTCGCTGTTGATGTCGAGCTTCCAGCCCGTGAGCTGCGAGGCGAGCCGGACGTTCTGGCCGCGGCGCCCGATGGCCAGCGAGAGCTGGTCGTCGGGGACGATGATCTCCATGGCGTTGTTCTGCTCGTCGAGCAGCACCCGGGAGACCTCGGCCGGCGCCAGGGCGTTGCAGACGAAGCGGGCCGGGTCCTCGTTCCAGGGGACGATGTCGATCTTCTCGCCGCGCAGCTCCTGGACCACGGCCTGGACCCGGCTGCCCTTCATGCCGACGCAGGCGCCCACCGGGTCCACGTCCGAGTCGCGGGAGCTGACGGCGATCTTGGCCCGCCCGCCGGGCTCGCGGGCGGCGGCCTCGATGACCACCACCCCCTCGGCGATCTCCGGCACCTCCATCTCGAAGAGCTTGCGCAGCAGCTCCACCGAGGCGCGCGAGAGGATGATCTGCGGCCCCTTGGACTCGCGCAGCACGTCGAGCACGAAGGCCTGGATGCGGTCGCCGGCGCGGTAGCTCTCGCGCGGGACCTGCTCCCGCACCGGGAGCACCGCCTCGGCCCGCCCCAGGTCCACGATGACGTTGCCGCGCTCGAAGCGCCGGACGATGCCGGTGATGACCTCGCCCTTGCGGTCCTTGTACTCGTTGTAGACGTTCTCGCGCTCGGCGTTCCGCGTCCCCTGGATCATCACCTGCTTCGCGGTCTGGGCGGCGATGCGGCCGAAGGAGCGGCGGAAGGTCTTGAGCTTCAGCAGGTCGCCCCACTGCTCGTCCTGCGCCTTGGCCTCGGCCTCGTCCTCGATGCGGTAGTAGATGGGGAAGTCGAGCTCGTCGCCCACCTCCACCTCGATGCCCTTCCCGTGGGCCAGCGACACCGGGACCATGTTCACCGGATCGGGCAGCGGCGCCTCCAGCGTCGGCTCGGCGACGATGGTGAGCACCTGGAACAGGTCCACCTGGCCCTTCTCCTCGTCGTAGTGGGCCTTGAGGTTCCGCTCCATGCCGAAGTGCTTCTTGGCCGCGGTGGCGATGGACTCCTCCAGGATGGCCACCAGCGTGGCGCGGTCGATGCCCTTGTCCTTGGCGACCTGGTCGAGGATGAGGTTCAGGTTCACGTTGGGCTGCATGCTCTTCACTCCTTGCGGCGGAGGTCTGCCTCGAAGTCGTATTCCAGATGGGCCTTGGCGATCTTCTCGTGGGGGATGCGGTGGAGCTCGCCGTCCACCTCGACCTCCACCGCGCCGTCGCGGTAGCCCCGCAGGATGCCGGTCCAGTTCTTCCGCGGCCCCGGGCCGGCGCCCCGCCCGCGCGGCCCGCCGGCCAGGCTCTCGACGGGCCCGAAGGCCTTCACGTGGACCCGCTCGCCGGCGAAGCGCTGGAAGTGCCCGGGCGTGCGCAGCGGCCGCTCCACCCCTGGGGAGGAGACCTCGAGGTGGTAGGCCGGCTGGATCAGGTCCTCCACGTCCAGCACCGGCTCGACGGTCCGCGACAGCTCCTGGCAGTGGTCGACGGTGACGCCGCCCGGGCGGTCCACGTAGAGGCGCAGGACCCAGGCGCCGCCCTCGCGGAGCCATTCCACCTCGACCAGCTCGAAGCCGTCGCGGGCGATGATGGGCTCGAGCAGGGCGCGCGCTCGCTCGGCGATGGGCTGTTCTGCGATGCCGGTCATGATCCAAAAAAAAGAAAAAGTGGGCGCACCAGCGGCCCACTTTCGAGAACCCGGTCGCCCGAGGGTCCGAAAATGTGGGGTTTAGGTAACAGAAGCGCCGCGATGGGTCAAGGCGAGGGGCCGGCACCCCGCCGGCGGGGGAGACGAAGGGGCCCGCCACCCACCGGGCGGTGCGATCCCCCGGGCGCCCCGGGGGTGACGACGGGACGCCCCGGCGAGGTCCCGCCGCCTGCTAGCGTGCTTCCCGTGGCCAAGGCCCCGACCCCCCGGCCGGCCCCCGCCGGCCCGAGGCCCCGGGTGCGCGAGCTGCCGCTGGCGATCCTGCTCGCGGTGGTGGCCGTCGGCCTCCTGTTCCTCGGCGCCGGCACCCTCCGGTGGCCGGCGGGCTGGGGCTTCGTCGCGGCGACCGGCGCCGGCTTCGTCCTCCATCGCGCCCACGTGGCCCGGCGGAACCCCGACCTCTTCGCCCGCCGCGACGCGGCCGGGGCCGGGGGGGCGGCCTGGGACCGGGTCTGGCTCGCCGCGTTCTGGCCGCTCATGCTCTCGGTGCCGACCACGGCAGGCCTGGAGGTCCGCCTCGGGGGCAGGCCTCTCGAGCCCTGGCTCTGGCCGGCCGGCGCGCTGGTCTTCGGGCTCGGCCTGGCCCTCTCCGCCGCCGCCATGGCGGTGAATCCCTCCTTCGAGGGCACGGCCCGGGTCCAGCGCGAGCTCGGCCAGCAGGTGGTGGAGGCGGGCCCCTACCGCCGGATGCGGCACCCGGGATACGCCGGCCTGGCCCTCTGGGCGCTCTCCATGCCGCTGCTCCTGCTCTCCCGCTGGGCGCTCGCGCCCGCGGCCCTGGCCGCGGCATGGGTCGTGCTGCGGACGGCGCTCGAGGACCGGATGCTCCGGAGGGAGCTGGCGGGGTACGCGGAGTACGCGCGCAGGGTGCGGTGGAGGCTCCTGCCGGGCGTGTGGTGAAGTGAGCCGTCCCGTCCCAGGGCCGGCTCGGGCGCGGAGACCTCGCCGCCAGGCGAGCGCGCGAGTCCCCGCCGAAGCGGAGCGCCCGGAACCGCTACCAGCCCCGGATCGCCGCCAGCACGGCGTCGGTGTCGAGCACCCGGGCGTACTCGCCCTCGAGGTTGGCGAGCGAGAGGGCGTGCACGTCCTCCGCCGGCCAGAGGCGGCCGCGGAGGTCGCGCTTGTCGAACGCGGCGGTCGCGTCCGAGACCACCACGGCGTCGAAGCCCAGGTTGCCCGCCATCCGCACCGTGGCCTCGACCGAGTTGTTGGTGACGACGCCGCACACCACCAGCCGCGAGCGGCCGGCGCCGCGGAGCCGCGCCTCGAGGTCGGTGCCGACGAAGGCGCTGTTCACCCGCTTCGCGACCACGGCCTCGCCGGGCGCGGGCCGCGCCTCCTCCTTGAAGCCGTGCCCCGGCTGGCCCGGCCGGTAGGTGGACCCGGGCTCCGCCGAATCGTGGCGCACGTGGATCACCGGCCGGCCGCTGGCGCGCCAGGCGGCCAGGAGCCGGGCCACGTTGGCCTCGAGGGCCGGGTTGTTGCGCCTGCCCCAGCTCGGGTCGTCGATGGCCTTCTGGAGGTCGACGAGGAGGAGGACCACGTCCCGGCCGAGCGGCGTCATGGCAGGGAATGTAGCCGCCGGGCGCCATCGCGACCATTCCCCGAGCCCGACCACTTCCCTCGCGACGGGCCTCGGGCCTGCTTCGCAGGCCCGAGGTGCTAGGGCCTCCGCAGCACCAGCAGCCACTCCCGGTTGCCCGCCGGTCCCGCGATGGGCGACTCGGCGTGGCCCAGGACCTCGAAGCCCAGCTGGCGCGCGGCCTCCTCGATCCCCTCGAGGGCCGAGCGGCGGCGGCCCTCGTCGCGCACCACCCCGCCCTTTCCCACCTCCCCCTTCCCCACCTCGAACTGGGGCTTCACCAGGAGGACGGCCTGGCCGCCCGACCGCAGGACGTCCTTCACGGCGGGGAGGACCAGCCGGAGCGAGATGAAGGAGAGGTCGGCGGTGACCAGGTCCACCGGCTCGCCCAGCGAGGCGGCCGTCAGGTGCCGGACGTTCTCCCGCTCGCGCACGACCACGCGCGGGTCGCCGCGGAGCCTGGGGTGCAGCTGGCCGTAGCCGACGTCCAGGGCGTAGACGCGGGCCGCTCCGCGCTGCAGGAGCAGGTCGGTGAAGCCTCCGGTGGAGGCGCCGAGGTCGGCGCACGCCTTCCCCGCGGGATCCACGGGAAAGGCCTCCAGCGCCCTCTCCAGCTTGAGCGCGCCGCGAGAGACGTAGCGCTGCGGCGCCGCGCCCTCCTTCACCCGGAGCGGCAGGCCCGGGTCCAGCAGCTGCCCCGGCTTGTCCACGCGCCGCTCTCCCGCCACCACCGCCCCGGCGAGCACCAGCGCCTGGGCCTGGGCGCGCGAGGCGGCCAGGCCCCGCTCGACCAGGAGGAGGTCGGCGCGCTGCTTCCGGACGGCCACGCGCCCTACGCCAGCCCCCGCTCCGCGACGTTGGGGCGGATGCCGACCAGCTGGCGGCAGGCCTCGGCGATGCCCCGGGCGTCGATGCCCATCTCGGCCCGCTGCCTCTGGGCATCGCCGTGGGTGACGAAGCGATCCGGCAGCCCGAGCCGTCGGACCTGCACCCGGCGCAGCAGGCCGGACCGCTCCAGGGACTCCAGCACGGCGCTGCCGAAGCCGCCGGCCAGCGCCGCCTCCTCCACCGTGACCACCCGCCCCGCCGCGGCGGCGGCAGCCCCCACCAGCTCGTCGTCGAGGGGCTTCACGAAGCGGCCGTCGATCACGGTGGCGGAGATCCCCTCGCGGGCGAGCTGCTCGGCCGCGGCCGCCGCCGCGTGGGCCGGCGTGCCGGCGGCCACCACGGCGACGTCGGGGCTCGGGCCGCCGTCGCGCAGCACCCGCCCCTTCCCCAGCGGCAGGGGCATGGGCTCGGGGTCGAGCGGCACGCCCAGCACCGAGCCGCGCGGGAAGCGGAGGGCGGCGGGGCCGTCGTGCCCCAGCGCCGTGGCCAGCATGTGGCGCATCTCGTTCTCGTCGGAGGGCGCCATCACCACCAGGTTGGGGACGCAGCGCAGGTAGGCGAGGTCGAAGGCCCCCTGGTGCGTCTTCCCGTCCGCGCCCACCAGGCCCCCGCGGTCGAGGGCGAAGGTCACCGGAAGGCGCTGCAGGGCCACGTCGTGGATGATCTGGTCGTAGGCCCGCTGCAGGAAGGTGGAGTAGATGGCCACCACCGGGCGGAGCCCCTCGCAGGCCAGCCCGGCGGCGAAGGTCACGGCGTGCTGCTCGGCGATGCCCACGTCGTAGGTGCGGTCGGGGTACAGCTTCTTGGCCTTGATGAGGCCCGTGCCCTCGAGCATGGCCGCGGTGATGGCCACCACCCGCCCGTCGCGCTGCATCTGCTCGCAGACCGCCTCGGCGAAGACGTCGGTGAAGGCCTTCCCGCCCGCCTTCTTGGTCACCTGGCCGGTCTTGACGTCGAAGAAGGAGAGGCCGTGGCCGCGGGTGGCCAGGTCGCTCTCCGCCGGGTGGTACCCCTTGCCCTTGGTGGTCACGGCGTGCAGCAGGGTGGGGCCGTCGAACAGGGCCAGCTTCTGCAGCGCCTCGACGAGGCCCAGCACGTCGTGCCCGTCCACCGGCCCGACGTAGTGGAAGCCCAGCCCCTCGAAGATCATCCCCGGCGTGACCAGGGCCTTGGTGGCGCTGATGGCGTGGCGGATGGCCTCGATGGCCTCGCCGCCGCGGGGCAGGTGGTGGAGGAGGTCCTTGGCCGCGTGGCGCCAGCGGTTGTAGGTGCGGGAGGTGAACTTCTTGGAGAGCCACTCGCTCATCGCGCCCACGTTGGGCGAGATGGACATCTCGTTGTCGTTGAGGACGACGATCAGGTCCCTCTTGAGGTAGCCGGCCTGGTTCAGCCCCTCGAAGGCCACGCCGCCGGTGAGGGCGCCGTCCCCGACCACCGCCACCACCTTGCCCTTCTCGCCCTTGAGCCGCCGTGCCTCGATCATCCCCAGCGCGGCGGAGACGGCGGTCGAGGCGTGGCCCACGCCGAAGGCGTCGTGCTCGGACTCGTCCCGCTCCGGGAAGCCGGCCAGGCCCCCCTCGGTCCGGATGGTGCGGAAGCGGTCGCGCCGCCCGGTGAGCAGCTTGTGGGCGTAGGCCTGGTGGCCCACGTCCCACACCAGGCGGTCCACCGGCGAGCGGAAGACGTAGTGCAGGGCGACGTTGATCTCGACCGCGCCCAGGGACGAGCCCAGGTGGCCCCCGTTCCGCGAGCAGGTCTCGATGATCTCGTCCCGGATCTCCTGGCACAGCGCGGGCAGGTCCTTGGGCTCGAGGCGCTTCAGGTCCGCCGGCGAGTCGATGCTGTCGAGGAGTCGGGACATGTTCAGCTCCTGCGGGTGACCACGAAGCGGGCCAGGGCCCGCAGCGGCTCGGCGCGGTCGCCGAGGGGAGATAGCAGCGCCACCGCCTCGGCGCACAGGGCGTCGGCGCGCCGCCGCGCCTCGGCCACGCCCACCAGCCCGGGCAGCGTGGCCTTCCCGGCGGCGGCGTCCTTCCCGGCCCGCTTGCCCATGGCCGACGCGTCCCCGGTCAGGTCGAGGAGGTCGTCGGCGATCTGGAAGGCGAGGCCGAGGAGCCGGCCCACCGCGTCCATCCCCCGCACCTCGCCGCACCCGGCGATGGCCCCGCCGGCCACGGCGGCCGCCAGCAGGGCGCCGGTCTTCCGGGCCATGAGCTCCAGCACCTCGGGCTCCTCCAGCCTCCGCCCCTCGGCGGCCACGTCCATCGCCTGCCCCTCGACCATCCGGGTGGCCCCCTCGGCAAGCAGGAGCGCCAGCCTGCCGGCGCGGTCGCCGCCGCCGGCGAGCAGCCCGGCGAAGGCCTCCGACTGGAGCCCGTCCCCCACCAGCACCGCGGTCGCCTCGTCGAAGGCCCGGTGCACCGTGGGCCGGCCGCGGCGCAGGTCGTCGTCGTCCATGCACGGCAGGTCGTCGTGGACCAGGGAGTAGGTGTGCACCATCTCCAGGGCCACCGCGAAGCGCATGGCCAGCGAGTCGTCGCCGGCGTCCCCACCCACCGCCTCGGCCGAGGCCAGGGCCAGCGCCGGCCGCAGCCTCTTCCCCCCTCCGAGGAGCGCGTGGGCCAGGGCCTCGGCCAGACGGGGCGGGCCGGCCCGGCGCCGGGCGTCGGCCACGCGGCGCAGCTGGACCTCCACGCGCGCGGCCGTGCTGCGCAGGTAGTCCTCGATGGCGAAGGCGCCGGGCACCGGAGGGGTCCCGTTCTAGCACAGGCGCTAGGCCGGCGCCGGTGCCGAGGCGTCGGGGCCGCGCGCGCCCAGGATCTCGCGGATCCTCGCGATGAGCCGGTCCACGTCGAGCGGCTTGGCGAAGTAGTCGACGGCGCCGGCGTCGAGGCCCGCCTTCTCGTCCTCGATGCTCTTGCGGGCGGAGATGAAGATCACCGGGATGTCGGCGAAGGTCGGGTTCTTCTTGATGGCGCGGCACAGCTCGAACCCGTCGATCCAGCTCATCATGACGTCGAGCAGGATGACGTCGGGCCGGTCGACGTGCATCGCCGAGATGAGCCGCAGCCCGTTGGCCGCCTGGCTCACCCCGAAGCCCTCGAGCTCGAGCGCCAGCGTCAGCATCTCGCGGGTGTCGCGGTCGTCGTCGACGATGATCACCTTGGGCCTGGGCGCCTCGTCCGGCATCACGCACCCTTCTCGCCGCCGTCCAGCGGGACGGCCTCCTCGGCGCCATCGGCGGCGCGCACCAGCTTCTCGATGCGCCGCTCCGCCTCGTCGAGCTTGCGCTGCGCCTCCCTCGCAAGCCCCATGCCCTCGGCGAACTTCTCCAGCGACTGCTCCAGGGGGAGGTTCCCCGCCTCGAGCTCGGCCACGACCTTCTCCAGGCTCGAGACCAGCTGGTCGTAGGCCCGGGGGGCCTCGTCCTTCGCCGGCCTGGGCTCGTCCGCTCGGCTCATCGCTCCTCCGGTTGACGGTCCTGTAACAGTACCGGGCGGGCCGATCAACGCTCGCCGCTCCCCGGCTCCCCCGGCCCGCCTGCCCGGCCCGGCAGCGGGTCGGTGCCCGCG
>DATIFE010000140.1:0-13236 GCA_035455425.1 Anaeromyxobacteraceae bacterium
CGGCTCACTTACTGCGGTCGCGCAAGCCGCGGCGGCCGCGGGGGGTTGGCGCTCCGCGCAGGAAGTTCGCCGCGGCCGAGGTTCCCGCCCCGCGCGAACGCGTGGGCCGGAGGCTCGCTCCGCAAATGCGTCCCGCCGGACCGCGTCCCGCGCGGGCTTGGGCCCGTGAGCGCCCTGGCACGCGGCGACGGCGCAGGGTCTCGCCGGCGGGCGCCTCCGCAGCCCGCCGGGTGCCACCCCGAGCGTGCGGCTCTGCTCCTCGCCGGCGACGAGCTGCCGGCGAGGAGCGCCGCCGTCCGGCGCGTCCGGTGGCTTGCGCGACCGCCGTCAGCGAGGAGCCTCCGCACCGCGGGTTCGCGCGGGTCGAGTACCGCGATCGCGGGCGAGGACAGCACCCGAAGGCGAGACCCCTGCGCCGGAGCCCCCGGGGTCGAATCGCCTGGGGCGCGCCGCTAGGCACCCATCTGTGGCGGGTGCCCCCGCCCCCTGCTATCGTCGCACGTCCAGCCAGGAGCGAGGGTCCATGCCGAACGTCGTGATCATCGGCGCGCAATGGGGAGACGAGGGGAAGGGGAAGCTGGTCGATCTCCTCACCCAGCACGCCGACGTGGTGGTCCGGTTCCAGGGCGGGAACAACGCCGGCCACACCCTGGTGGTGGGCGGCGAGAAGACGGTGCTGCACCTCATCCCCGCCGGCATCCTGCACCCGGGCAAGAGCTGCGTCATCGGCAACGGCGTGGTGGCCGACCCCGAGGTGCTCTGGGGCGAGATCGACAAGCTGAAGCAGCGCGGCTTCCTGAAGGACGACGGGCAGCTGGTCCTCTCCAACGACGCCCACGTGATCATGCCGTGGCACAAGGCCATCGACATCGCGCGCGAGGCCCAGGCGGGGGAGAGGAAGCTCGGCACCACCGGGCGCGGCATCGGCCCCACCTACGAGGACAAGGTGGCCCGGCGCGGCCTGCGCATCCGGGACCTCCTCGATGAGCAGCGGCTCGCCCGGAAGGTGGGCGAGCGCTCGCCCGCCGCCCGGGAGGAGCTGGCCCGCCTCGGCGCCGCCGCCTCCTGGGACGACGCCGAGGTGGTGGCCCGGTACTCCGACCTGGGGAGGAAGCTCAGGCCCTACGCCCGGGACGCCGCGCTCTGGCTCCACCGCGCCATCCAGTCGGGGAAGTCGGTGCTGTTCGAGGGGGCGCAGGGCACGCTGCTCGACGTGGACCACGGCACCTACCCGTTCGTCACCAGCTCCAACACCGTCGCCGGGAACGCGGCCTGCGGGTCGGGCGTCGGCCCCACCGCCATCGACTCGGTCATCGGCATCACCAAGGCCTACTCCACCCGCGTGGGCGGCGGGCCCTATCCCTCCGAGCTCCGGGACGAGATCGGGGAGAGGCTGCGCAAGATCGGCGGCGAGTACGGGGCGACCACCGGCCGGCCGCGCCGCACCGGATGGCTCGACGCCCTGGCGCTGCGCTATGCGGCGCGGGTGAACGGGCTCGACGGGCTGGCGGTCACGAAGCTCGACGTCCTCACCGGCTTCCCCGAGGTGAAGATCGCCGTGGGATACCGGGCGGGCGCCGAGACCTACGACGAGATGCCGAGCGACCTGGAGTCCCTGGAGCGCTGCCAGGCGGTCTACGAGAGCCTCCCCGGGTGGACCGAGAAGCTCGACGGCGTGCGCCGCTGGGAGGACCTGCCGGCGAGGGCCCGGGCGTACGTCGAGCGCCTGGCGCAGCTCGTCGGCGTGAAGGTGATGGCGGTCTCGGTCGGGGCGGACCGCGGCGAGACCATCCTGCTCGAGAACCCGTTCCGCAAGTAGGACCGACATGCGCATGGCACGGTGGGGCCTGGGCCTGGCCCTCGCGGCGGCGGCCGGCCTGGCGCGGGCGCAGGCGGGCTCCGCGCCCCCGACCGCGACCTCGACCCCGCCCGCGACCTCAACCCCGCCCGCGACCGCGACCCCGACCGCGACCCCGACCTCGACCTCGACCGCGAGGCCGGCCTCCATGGCCCAGCGCAAGGCGCAGCGGGCGGAGGAGGCCGGGAAGGCGGGGGACTGGCGCAGCGCCCTCTTCGCCTGGCAGGAGGCCGTGAACCTGGACCCGCGGAACGCGGGCTACCGCATGCGGCTGGGCGAGGCGTACGAGAAGCTGTCGCACTTCGGCGAGGCCGTCCAGGAGTACGAGCTCGCCGCCGCGCTCGAGCCCCCGGGCGAGGAGGCGCTGCGCCGGGCCGAGAGGGCCCGCGCCGCGCGCGACGGGAAGCCCCTGCCGCCGGAGGCGGGCCGGACCTCGGCGGCGACGCCGGCGGCCCCGGCCTACGAGGCCGGGGTGGCGCTCATCTCCCGGGGGCGGTACGCCGAGGCGCTCGCCAGCCTCGACGAGGCCGTGCGCCTGGATCCCGGCCTGGCGGTGGCCTACTCCGCCCGCGGCAGCGCCCTCTTCGGCCTGGGGCGCTACGTCGACTCGGCCGCCGACTACCGGACGGCGCTGTCGCTGGACCCGTCCCGGGCGACGCCGCTCTTCGGCCTGGGGGAGTGCAACCGCCTCCTCGGCCAGGGCGTCGCCGCGGTCGGCTACTACGCCCGCTACGTCGCCAGCACGGCCTCCGACGTGCGGGACGACCTGCGGGCGGAGGCCCGGAAGCGCCTGGGCGAGCTGCGGCGGTAGCTCACCCCAGCAGCCCCAGGAGCGCCGCGAGACCGGCCGCGAGGAGCAGTGCCGCCGCCGCCGTGAGGCCGCGGCGCGCCCCGGCGCGCGGTCCCGGGGCCGGTGGGCCGGGTGCGTCGATCTCCAGGGCCAGGCGCGTCGATCCCAGCGAGAGCACGTCGCCGGGGCGGAGCCGGCGCCGGCGCCTTCCCAGGCGCCGGCCGTTCACCTGGGCGCCGTTCTTGCTGCCCAGGTCCTGCGCCTCGGCCGAGCCCCGGGCCACCCGCAGCCTCAGATGCATCCGCGAGGCGGCCGGGTCGGGGAGGCGGAGCGTCGCCCCCACGCCGCGACCCAGCGTCTCCTCCTCGCCCAGCGGGAGGCGGCGGCCCGCCATCGGCCCGTCGAGGATGCGGAGGTGCGCCGGCGCCGCGATCTCGCCCGCCACCGCCCTGCGCAGGAGCACGGCGGCGAGGGTGCGGGTGCCCGCCGCATCGCCGGGGCGGTTCAGGGGGGCGCGCCCCCGGGCGAGGTCCCGGCCCGCCGGCCGCGCCGCTCGCCCCACATCGCCCAGGCGTCGATCGCCCCCTCCGCCGGCGCGCGCCAGATCCTCTCCCCGTCGGAGAGGAAGCGGACCGCGCCCGCGTCGGTCCGGAGCACCTGCGCGCCGGCCGCTCGCCAGCGGGCCTCGACCTCCTCGGCCGGGAAGCCGAAGGGGTTGCGCCGCCCGACGGAGATCACCGCGAAGCGCGGCCGGGTGGCGGCGACGAGGCGCTGGCCCGAGCTCGTCCGGGAGCCGTGGTGCGGCACCTTGACCACGTCGGCCTCGAGCCTGGCCCCCGACGCGAGGAGCGCCTCCTCCCCCTCCTGCTCGACGTCGCCCGCCAGCAGGATGGCGACCTTGCCGTGCTCCACCCGGAGGACGAGCGAGGCGTCGTTCTCCGACCAGGCCTCGCTCCCGGGAGGCGGGGCCAGGGACGCGAGGCGCACGCCGGCCCGCTCCAGCGCCTCCCCTCGGCGGAGGGGCGCGGCCGGCGGAAGGCGCGAGAGCGCCGCCGCCATCTCCTCGCCGCCGCTCCGGCCGTTGCCCAGCACCCGCTCCGCCGGCAGCTCCGCCACGGCGGAGACCAGGCCCAGCAGGTGGTCGGCGTGGGGGTGGGAGTAGGCGGCCAGCCAGAGCCGCCGCACCCCCGCGTCCCGCAGGAAGGGGAGCACGTCGCGCCTTCCCGGGTCGCGGCGACCGCGGGGGTCGCCTCCGCCGTCGACGAGGAGGGCGGCGCCGTCCGGCAGGCGCAGGAAGGTGGCGTCGCCCTGGCCCACCGAGAGGAAGACCACCTCGAGCAGCCCGCGGCGCGCCGCCGCCAGCGCCCGCAGCGGCCCGGCCGCGGCCATCCCGGCCACGGCCAGCAGGGCGCAGGCCACCCGGCGCCCCCGCCCGCGAAGGGCGAAGGCTCCCGCGAGCCCGAGCCAGGAGACGGCCACGCCCAGCGGGCCCGGCGAGGCCAGGCCCACCGCCGCCGCGCCGGGAGCGGCGAAGAGGTCGCTGGCGCGCAGCAGCAGCGAGGCGAGCGGCCAGGAGGCCCAGAGGAAGGGAAGCGCCAGCGGGGGCCAGAGCGCCGCCGCCACGGCCGCCCCCGCCGAGGAGAGCGTCAGCGCCGAGCCCACCGGCACGCCCACCAGGTTGGCGACGGGGGAGAGCAGGGAGACGCGCCGGAAGTGGAGGGCCACCAGCGGCGCGGTGGCCATCGCCGCCGCCAGGCTGGCCGCGAGCGACGCCAGCACCGCCTCGGCGGCGCGCCCGGCCCGGCCCGGCGCCGGGCGCCAGGGCAGGGCCTGGCGGACGGGCCGGGTGAGGAGCGCCAGCCCCGCGACCGAGGCGAAGGAGAGCTGCAGGGAGACGTCGTGCAGCGCCCCCGGCTCGGCGGCCAGGACCGCGAGGAGCCCGAGCGCCATCGCCGGGAGCGCGCCGGCCTCGCGGTCGAGCAGCACGCCGGCGAAGCCCAGGCCGGCGGCCAGCGCGGACCGGACCACGGGCACGTCGGCGCCGGTCGCCAGGGCGTAGAGCCCGGCGAGCGGGAGGGCCAGCGCGGCCGCCGCGCGCCGCGCGTCGACGCGCGCGGCCACCGCGTCGATCCGCAGCAGCAGCGCGCGCAGCCCGCGCCAGGCCCCCAGCGCCACCACCGCGAGGTGGAGGCCGGAGACGGAGAGCAGGTGCGCCAGCCCGCTCCGGCCGAAGGCCTCCTCCGTGGCCGGGTCGAGCGCCGACCGGTCCCCGGCGCCGATGGCGCGCACCAGCGCCGCCTCCCGGGGAGGAAGGGCGCTCCCGGCGGCGGCGGCCAGGCGGGACCGGCCCTCCTCGAGCCAGGAGAGCGGCGAGGGGGGCGCGAGACGGGCCGGCGGCATGCGGGCCGATGCCACCGAGGCGATCCCGCGCGCCGCCAGCAGCGCGGCCGGGTCCCGGCCGCCCGGGTTGCGCGCGCCGTCGGGCGCGAGCACCACGGCCGCGACCCGGACCTCGTCGCCCCATGCCAGGGGCCAGGCGCAGGGGGGCGCGAGGACCATGACCAGCCGGCCCGATCGCTCCCGCAGGACGAACCGGGTCCTCTCCCGAAGTCGCTCGGGGACGCTGGCCACGCGCCCTTCCAGGACCTCGGCGGCGCCGGCGGAGGACGGCGGGGCCGAGGGCGATTGCCCGCTGACTCCCGCATCGACCGCTGCCGCCGCCAGCACGCCGGCGGCGGCGAAGGCGACCGGGGCGAGCGCAGGGGAGAGCGCCAGCGGGAGGCCCAGGGCCGCGGTCCAGGCGGCCTCGCGTGGCGCGGGAAGAGCCGCACCGGCCGCGAACCCTGCCGCCAGCGCCAGCAGCGGGGCGCGCCGCGTCATTTCCTCGCCCGGACATCCCGGGAGGGTCGGGACGAAATGAAAAAACCGAGCCTATTGACCCGGTTAGCCGATCGTGCTAAGGTGGAAAAACCTACATCTACGCCCCGCTGCCGCCCCTTTTGCAGCTTCGCCGGGCCGCGGGGACCCGAAAACGGCCGATAGGGCCAGAGGTCCGGATGCCTGGAACGCAGACTAGCGCAACCCCTGCAAACTTCAAGGTGGGCGACAAGGCCGTCTACCCCGGTCAGGGGGTGGGTGAGGTGATGGGGATCGAGCACAAGGAGGTCGCCGGCCAGCGCCAGTCCTTCTACGTGCTCCGCATCCTCGACAACGGGATGAAGATCATGATCCCCATGAACAAGGTCAACCAGGTTGGCCTGCGCGGGATCATCGGCGAGAAGGACGTCCGCAAGGTCTACACCATCCTCCGCGAGAAGGAGGTCTCGGTCGACTCGACCACCTGGAACCGCCGGTACCGGGAGTACATGGACAAGATCAAGACCGGCTCGGTCTTCGAGATCGCCGAGGTGCTGCGCGACCTCTACCTGCTGCGCTCCGACAAGGACCTCTCCTTCGGCGAGCGCAAGATGCTCGACACGGCGCGCTCGCTCCTGATCAAGGAGCTGGCCATCGCCAAGGACTGCGACGAGCAGGACGTGGAGATGGACCTGAAGCGGATCTTCAACTGCTGAGAGCCCCGGGCGCCCGGCGAGGGGAGCCCATCCGCCGTGCGGACCTCGGTCCGCACGGCGGTCGCGTTTCGGGGTAGAAACCGGCGGCGGGAACCCGGGGGGCGGCACCCCGGGCCGCATCTGCAGCGCAGGTGCCAAGGAGGCGCGGATGATCGGCGGCCAGCGGGTCGGGGCCATCCTGGCGGCGGGCGGGTCCGGGCAGCGCGCCGGCCTGGCCAAGCAGTGGCTGGTCCTCGGCGACGAGACCGCGCTGCGCCGCGCCGCCCGCTCCCTGCTGGACTGCGAGCTGGTGGACGAGCTGGTGGCGGTGGTGCCCGCCGGCGACGAGGCGCGGGCCCAGGCCGAGCTGGCCGGCCTCACCCGGCCGACCCGGGCGCTGGCGGGGGGCCCGGCGCGGGCCGACTCGGTGCGGAACGGCCTCGCCGCGCTCCCCGGGGCCGACCTGGTGGTGGTGCACGACGCGGCGCGACCCTTCGCCACCGGAGCCCTGGCGCGCGCGGTGCTCGAGGCCGCCGACCGCGACGGGGCGGCGCTGGCCGCGCTCCCGGCGAGCGACACCGTGAAGCGGGCCGGCCCCGGCGCGCGCGTGGCAGAGACCCTCGACCGGCGCGCCATCTGGCTGGCCCAGACGCCCCAGGCCTTTCGCGCCCCGCTCCTGCGCCGCGCCTTCGAGGCGGCCGGCGCCTCCGCCTCGGAGGCCACCGACGAGTGCCAGCTCGTGGAGCGGCTCGGCCAGCCGGTGGCCCTGGTGCCGGGCGAGCCCGGCAACCTCAAGATCACCGGACCCGAGGACGTGGAGCGGGCCCGGTCCAGCCTGGAGGCGCCGGTGGCCATGGGCGTCGGCTACGACGTCCACCCCTTCGCCGCCGGCCGGAGGCTGGTCCTGGGCGGCGTGGAGTTCGAGGGCGACGGCCTCCAGGGCCACTCCGACGCCGACATCTGCGCCCACGCCATCGGCGACGCCGTTCTGGGAGCCGCCGGCCTCGGCGACCTGGGGCGCCACTTCCCCGACACCGATCCGAGGTGGGAGGGGATCTCCTCCCTCCGGCTCCTGGCCGAGATCGCCCGCCTGGCGGCCGCGCGCGGCTGGCGCGTCGGCAACTGCGACGTGACGCTGGCGGCGCGCCGGCCCCGGATCGGGCCCCGGGCCGAGGAGATGCGGGCCCGCCTGGCCGCGGCGCTGGGCGTCTCGCCCGGGCAGGTGAACGTCAAGGCCACCACCGGCGAGGGGCTGGGGTTCGTCGGGCGGGGAGAGGGGATCGCCGCCCACGCGGTGGCGCTCCTGGTGCGGAGCCGCTAGGGCCCGCGGGGGGGACGGGATGGCCATCCAGATCTTCGACACGCTGGCCGGCGGGAAGCGCGAGCTGGTGCCGCTCGAGCCGGGGCGGATCGGCCTCTACGCCTGCGGCCCCACGGTCTACGATCTCTCCCACCTCGGCCACGCCCGCTGCTACGTCGTCTGGGACGTGGTGGTGCGCCACCTGCGCGCCCGCGGCCTCCGGGTGAAGTACGTCCGCAACTTCACCGACGTGGACGACAAGATCATCAAGCGGGCGGGGGAGCGGGGAGAGGACCCGCTGGCGCTGGCGGCCCGCTTCGCCCAGGCCTACCTCGAGGACATGGACGCGCTCGGGAACCTGAGGCCCGACGCCGAGCCCAGGGTCTCCGAGCACATCCCGCAGATCGTGGCCATGATCGAGAAGCTGGTGGCGCGGGGATTCGCCTACGCGCCCGGGAACGGCGACGTCTACTTCGCCGTCCGCAAGTTCCCCGAGTACGGCCGGCTCTCGCGCCGCAACCTCGACGACCTGCTGGCCGGGGCGCGGGTGGAGCCCGGCGAGGCCAAGCGCGACCCGCTCGACTTCGCCCTGTGGAAGGCGGCCAAGCCGGGCGAGCCGTCCTGGGGCTCGCCCTGGGGCCCGGGCCGGCCCGGCTGGCACATCGAGTGCTCGGCGATGACCCTGGCGCACCTCGGTTTCCCCTTCGACCTCCACACCGGCGGCAAGGACCTGGTCTTCCCGCACCACACCAACGAGATCGCGCAGTCGGTGGCGGCGGCGGGCGACGGCGAGCACGCCGAGAGCTTCTGCCGCCACTGGGCGCACAACGGCTTCGTGGAGATCGACGACGAGAAGATGTCGAAGTCGCTGGGCAACTTCTTCACGGTGCGCGACGTGCTGGCGCGCTACGACGCCGAGGGGCTGCGGCTCTTCCTCCTCGGCACCCACTACCGCAACGACTTCAACTTCTCCGACCTGCTGCTGGGCGAGGCCGAGAGGCGGCTCGGCTACCTCTACGAGACCCTGGAGAAGGCCGACCGGGCCGCCGCCGGCGCGGCGCCCGGGCCCGAGGAGCCCTTCGTCGAGGAGGCGCGGGCGGCCCTGGACGACGACTTCAACACCGCCCAGGTGCTCGGCATCCTGGCCGACGTCTTCACCGCGGCCAACGCCCTCGCGGACCGGAAGGGAAGGAAGAGCCCGGAGGAGCGCGCCCGGCTGGCCGCCTTCGCCCGCGACGCGCGGGCGGTGGGCGCGGAGCTGGGGCTCCTGGCGCGCCCGCCGGAGCAGGCGCTCGCGACCCTGCGCGACCGCGCCGCGGCGCGCCGGGGCATCGACCGGGCGCAGGTGGAGCAGCGCATCGCCGAGCGCACGGCGGCCCGCAAGGCCAAGGACTTCGCTCGCTCGGACGCCATCCGCGACGAGCTCGCCCGGCTGGGCGTGGCGCTGATGGACGGCCCGCAAGGTACCTCGTGGAAGGTGGACTAGGCCGAGCCCTTTTGCGGTAGAAGGTGGCGCGCAGGCAACCGGTCGCAAGGAGGAGAGCATGATTTCGATTCGCAGCGCGGTGGCGGTGCTGGCGGTGCTGGCGGCGGGCTCGGCCTGGGCCTACCAGGTCACCGGCCCGGTCGAGAGCGTCAGCGACACCACCATCGTGGTGAAGCAGGAGAAGGGGAAGAACAAGGGCGAGAAGTTCGAGATGGCCCGCGGAGCCGACACCAAGGTCACCGGCGACCTCAAGAAGGGCGCCAAGGTGACGGTCGAGTACACGCTGACCGCCAAGAGCATCGAGGTGAAGGCCGAGAAGGCCGCCAAGCCCGCCAAGAAGAAGTAGCAGCCGGCACCCCGGCGCGACCGGCGGAGAGGGCCCGCGGGCGCTCTCCGCCCTCCCGCGCGCCCGCGGCGGATGGCGGCCCGCCGCGCTACATTCCCCGCGTGCCCTTCGACATCCAGAGCGGCTACCAGCCGCGCGGCGACCAGCCGCGCGCCATCCGCGAGCTGGCGGAGGGGCTGCGCCGCGGGGACCGCCACCAGGTGCTGCTGGGCGTCACCGGCTCGGGCAAGACCTTCACCATCGCCAACGTGGTGGCCGAGGTGAGGCGTCCCACCCTGGTCATCGCCCACAACAAGACGCTGGCGGCCCAGCTCTACGGGGAGTTCAAGGAGCTCTTCCCCTCGGCCGCGGTCCACTACTTCGTCAGCTACTACGACTACTACCAGCCCGAGGCCTACGTCCCCTCGACCGACACCTACATCGAGAAGGACTCGTCCATCAACGACGAGATCGACCGGATGCGCCACGCGGCCACGCACGCGCTCCTGACCCGCAACGACGTGCTCATCGTGGCCTCGGTCTCCTGCATCTACGGCCTGGGGACCGCCGAGGCCTACTACGGCCTGCTGCAGCAGATCGAGAGGGGCCAGGAGTTCCTGCGCGACCGCTTCATCCGCTCCCTCATCGACATCCAGTACCAGCGCAACGACCTCGACTTCCACCGCGGCACCTTCCGGGTGCGGGGCGACACCATCGAGGTCTTCCCGCCCTACGAGGAGGAGCGGGCGGTCCGCATCGAGTTCTTCGGCGACGTGGTGGAGCGCATCGTGGAGTTCGACCCGCTCCGCGGCGCGGTGCTGGGGGAGCTCGACAAGGTCGCCATCTTCCCCAACAGCCACTACGTCTCGGCGCCGGAGACGCGCAAGCGGGCCGTCGACGGCATCCGCGGCGAGCTGCAGGAGCGCCTCCAGGACCTGCGCTCCGCCAGCAAGCTGGTGGAGGCCCAGCGCCTCGAGCAGCGGACGATGTTCGACCTGGAGATGCTGGAGCAGATGGGGTTCTGCTCCGGGATCGAGAACTACTCCCGCTGGCTCTCGGGGCGGAAGGCGGGCGACCCGCCCCCCTGCCTCCTCGACTACTTCCCCCGCGACTGGCTGCTGGTGATCGACGAGTCGCACCAGACGGTGCCGCAGATCGGCGCCATGTACCGCGGCGACCGCTCGCGCAAGGAGACGCTGGTCGAGTACGGCTTCCGGCTCCCCTCGGCCCTCGACAACCGGCCGCTCCGGTTCGAGGAGTTCGAGCAGATGGCGGGGCAGGCCATCTACGTGTCGGCGACGCCCGCCGAGTACGAGCTCCGCAAGGCCGGCGGCGTGGTGGTGGAGCAGATCATCCGGCCCACCGGCCTGATGGACCCCGAGGTGGAGGTCCGGCCGGTGGGCTCTCAGGTGGACGACCTGCTGGGCGAGATCCGCCAGCGGGCCGAGGCCGGCGAGCGGGTGCTGGTCACCACGCTGACCAAGCGCATGGCCGAGGACCTCACCGAGTACCTCACCGACGTCGGGGTCCGTTGCCGCTACCTGCACTCGGACATCGACACCCTGGAGCGGAGCGCCCTGATCCGCGACCTGCGCCGCGGCGAGTTCGACGCGCTCATCGGCATCAACCTGCTGCGCGAGGGGCTCGACATCCCCGAGGTGTCGCTGGTGGCGGTGCTGGACGCCGACAAGGAGGGCTTCCTCCGCTCGGCGGTCTCGCTCATCCAGACCATCGGGCGCGCCGCCCGCCACGTGAAGGGGAGGGTGATCCTCTACGCCGACGCGGTGACCGACTCGATGCGCCGCGCCCTCGACGAGACCGACCGGCGCCGGGAGCTCCAGCGCAAGTTCAACCAGGAGCACGGCATCACGCCCGAGTCGGTGAAGCGCAACATCACCGACCTGGGCATGGCCATCTACCAGGCCGACTACGTCACCGTGCCGGTGGCCGCCGAGGGGGCGGAGTACCGGCCCGAGGAGATCCCGCGCATCGTCGAGGAGCTGGAGAGGGAGATGTCCCGGGCCGCCGAGCAGCTCGAGTTCGAGAAGGCGGCCCAGCTCCGGGACCGGATCCTGGGCCTCAAGGACCTGCAGCTCGGGGTGCAGCGGAAGACGGCGGGGGTCCGGGGGATGCTGGGGAGCGGGGCCGGCGGCGAGGCCATGGCCCGCATGACCGGGGCGCGGAGACCGCAGGCGCGGCGCCGGAGGAGGTAGACTGGGCCACCCGCCCACCTCGCGGCCGGCGCCGCGGCGCGGGCGGCCTGCCCGGGAGGTCCTGCCATGAGAAGGCGCATGCTCGCGACGGCCGCGGCCCTGGCGCTGGCGGCCTGCGGAGGAGGCGGAGGTGGCGGAGGGGGCGGCGGGCCGACCGGGCCGGTCTCCGGCACCGTCGGAGGGACGGCGTTCACCCCGGCCGAGGGCGGGGCGCTGGTGGTCCCGCCCACGGACTGCACCGTCACCGGCACCGGGACGGTGCACGTCTCCGGTCTCATCATCGGTTTCGGGAGCTTCACGGGCCTGTGCGCCTACGCCCAGGCGGCCCATTTCTGCGACGAGAAGGCGAGCGCCACCCTGATCGGCCTCCAGCTCATGAAGGGCGGCCTGGTCCAGGCGCAGGGCCCCGTCGGGCCGGGGACGTACCCCATCACCACCGGCGCCCCGGTGCCCGACGCCAGCGGCAACTTCGGCGTCAACGGCGGCAGCATCACCGTCACCGGGGCGGCGTGCACGCCGAGCAACACCTTCGACGCTGCCAGCGGGAGCATCTCCATCACGGCGGTGGACGCGGCCCGGGTGCAGGGCAGCCTGAGCGTCGGCTTCGGGACCGGGAACTCGATCGCCGGGGCCTTCGACCTCCCGCTGTGCGCCTACACGCCCGACATCTGCGCCCTGCTCGACGGTACCACCTGCGGCGGGGGCTCTCCCGGCTGCATTCCCTAGGGACCGCGCGCTCGACCTTCAGTTCCCGCAGTTCCTGCATGGCGGTCTCGTAGGTCCGCAGAGGGCGTCCGCGCCGGTGGAGGCGGCCGACCGCGAGATCGACGACTTCATGACCGTCCCACGCTCGCGCCCAGGGCGACGAGAAGCTCGTCCAGTTGCGCGAACGTCTCGGGCATCCCACCCTCCATCCCGGCGATGGCACCGTCGAGAGCTTCCTTCGAGGGATAGAGCTCGTGCATGACCAGCAGCGTCTTGCCACCTCTTTCCTCGAAGGTCACCGTGGTGACGGCACCGTCGTCACTTTCGTCATTGGTCCAGACGAGGCGCGAGTGCGGTGTCACCTCGATGTACCTACCGAAGAACGCCATGGGCTTCGAGGCCTCGCGGCCGAACTCGAGACGGTACCTGCCCCCGACACGAACATCCGCCTCGCAGGAAAGCAGGGACACGCCTGTCGACTTCGGTGCCCACCACCGCTTGAGCAGCTCGGGCTTGGTCCACGCCTCGAACACGATGCGCGCCGGGCCGTTGAAGGTTCGCGTGACGACCAGCTCACGCTCGGACTTCCGTTCCACCGTCGTGCGGTTCTTCATGGGGGTAGGCTCACTCTCTCTTCTTGCGTCCATCGACCTTCTCCTTCCGTTTCAGTTCCTCGACAACCTCGTCCAGCTCGTCGAAGCGTGCGTCCCAGAGCTGGCGGTACCTCTCGATCCAGGCCGCCTCTTCCTCCAGTCGGCGCAGGCCGAGCTTGCAGGTCCGCACGCGCCCGACCTTCTCCGTGGTGACGAGCCCCGCCTGCTCCAGGACGCCGACATGCTTCTTCATGCCCGTGAGGGTCATGTGGAACTTCTCGGCAAGGTCCGTGATCGAAGCGTCTGCACGCCCGAGCTGCTCCAGAACGCCGCGTCGGGTGGCGTCCGAGAGCGCGGCGAACGAGGCATCGAAGCCGGTCCGGGTATACTGAACCATGTGGTTCAGTATGTAACA
>DATIFE010000141.1:0-2200 GCA_035455425.1 Anaeromyxobacteraceae bacterium
TGTTCGCCATCTCGGTGCTCCCGCCGACCCGTGGGTCGTTCGACCTCGCCCCGCCCCGGCTCGCCGCCGGGCCTACTCGACCGCGGCCAGCCTGGCGCCGCCCTCCACCGCCTGCCCCTCCTGGACGTGCACCTCCACCACCTTGCCGTCCTTCGGGCTCCGCACCTCGTTCTCCATCTTCATGGCCTCGACCACCAGGAGCCCCTGCCCCTCCCTCACCGCGTCGCCGGCGCGGACCAGGACCTTCACCACCTTGCCGGGCATGGGGGCGCAGAGGGTCTGCCTGCCGGCGATCACCGCCCTGGCGGGGGCGCGGCGCATCCGCAGGCGGCGCTCGTCGAGGATCTCGATGGGGAAGTGGCCGTTCCGGACGCGCACGTGCACCACCGCGTCGCGCCGGTCCAGCGTCGCCGTGTAGCTGGCGGCGTCCACCAGCAGGGAGAGCGTCCCGTGGTCGTGCTGGTAGGCGTCGACGCGCAGGGCGCGCCCGCCGACCCACACCTGGTAGATCCCGGGCCCGAGGGCCTCGACGCCGACGGTCTCCTCGCGCTTCCCGCCCTCGAGCAGCGCCACGTAGCTGCGCATCATCCGAGGCCTCCCCGCAGGGAGCCCAGGCGGCCCAGCCGGGCCCAGGCGGAGCCCCCGGGCGCCGCGCCGGCGCGGGCGGCGAAGGCCTCGGCCTCCTCGTGGTCCCGCCGGTACGCGGCCACCGCCGCGGCCACCAGGGCCACCTCCTCCAGCGACGGATCGGGGGGCGGCAGCAGCTCCCGCGCGAAGCGGGCGCAGAACCCGGTGTCGTAGTCGCCCGAGCGGAAGGCGGGGTGGTCCAGCGCCGCCCCGAGCCAGGCGACGTTGGTGGTGATCCCGTGGACGGTGTAGGCGCCCAGGGCTCCCCGGAGCCTTTCGATGGCCCGGTCGCGGGTCTCGCCCCAGGCGATGAGCTTCGAGATCATCGGATCGTAGAACGGCGACACCGTCCACCCCGCGTAGACCCCGGAGTCGTCGCGGACGCCGGGGCCGCCGGGCAGCCGCAGGTAGGTGATCTTGCCGGGGCTGGGCAGGAAGTTGCGGGCCGGGTCCTCGGCGTAGATGCGGGCCTCGATGGCATGGCCGCGCCGGACCACCTGCTCCTGGCGCAGGATGGGCAGGCCCTGCGCCACCTCGATCTGCATCCGCACCAGGTCGAGGCCGGTCACCATCTCGGTGACCGGGTGCTCCACCTGGAGGCGGGTGTTCATCTCCAGGAAGTAGAAGTTGCGCCCGGCGTCCACCAGGAACTCGACCGTTCCGGCCCCGCGGTAGCCCACCGCCCGGGCCGCCCGGACCGCCACCTCGCCCATGGCCTGCCGCATGCCCTCGTCGAGGACGCAGCTCGGGCTCTCCTCGATCACCTTCTGCTGGCGGCGCTGCACCGAGCACTCCCTCTCGCCCAGCCAGATGCCGTTCCCGTGCTCGTCGAAGAAGACCTGGATCTCGACGTGGCGCGGCTTCTCCAGATACTTCTCGAGGTAGAGCCGGTCGTCGCCGAAGGCGCCCGCCGCCTCGCGCCGCGCCGACTGCCACATCGAGGCGAAGTCCTCGGGGCGGTCGCACCTCTTCATCCCCTTGCCGCCGCCGCCCGCGGCCGCCTTGATCATCACCGGCCAGCCGAGGGAGCCGGCGAAGGCGCGGGCCTCCGCCTCCGCGGCGATGGGGTCCGGGGAGCCGGGGACGGTGGGAACGCCGGCTGCGGCCATGTTCCTGCGCGCCGTGGTCTTGACCCCCATGGCGTCCATCGACTCCGCCGGCGGGCCGATGAAGCCGACCCCGGCCGCGGCCAGCGCCCGGGCGAGCTCGGCCCTCTCCGAGAGGAACCCGTAGCCGGGGTGGACCGCGTCGGCGCCGGTGGCCCGGCAGGCCTCGACGATCCGCTCCACCGAGAGGTAGCTCTCGCGCGCCGGCGGCGGGCCGATGTGCACCGCCTCGTCGGCCAGCCGCACGTGGAGCGAGCCCCGGTCGGCGTCGGAGTAGACCGCGGCGCTGCGGATGCCCATCTCCCGGCAGGTGCGGATCACCCGGACCGCGATCTCGCCGCGGTTGGCGATCAGGACCTTGCGGATCTTGCGCTCGGGCATGGGAGTGCCGCTGGTACTCGATTCCGGCTCGCTCGCGAATCCGCCACGATAGCGGGGCGCCCCGGCCGGGACAAGCGGCGCCGCCG
>DATIFE010000142.1:0-19830 GCA_035455425.1 Anaeromyxobacteraceae bacterium
CGGCGGCGCCGCCCCCGTGCGTCTCGTCCTCGTAGACCGGGAGGTAGTCCATCCCCATCTCGTCCTTGCGTGGGACGGGCGAGGTCTGCTTCGGGTCCATGGGGGAGCGGTAGAAGGCGATCTTGCGCTCGCCCGCGCCGCCCTTCACCTCCACCAGCTTCATGCCGCAGATGGGGCAGTCGCCCGGGTGATCCGAGGTGATGCTCGGGTGCATGGGGCACTGGTAGAGGGGCTTCTTGGCCTCCGCTCCGCCCCCGGCGGTGGCGGCGCCGTGGTCGTGGCCGCGCGAGAGGGCGTAGAAGCCCCCGGCCCCCACCGCCAGGCCGCCGGCCAGGGCGACGGCGAGCGCCGCCGCGCCGAAGCGGCGCGAGGGCGAGGGGGTGCGGATGCCAGGCTGATCGTCCATGACGCTCTCCGATGCTCCGTCGTTCACATCCCGCTGCCGCGGGACGGCGACGGCGCCGCCGGCTCGGCGCCGCCGTCGCCGCCACCCATTCCGGCCCTTGCCGGTCCGGCGCCCATGGTTCCCGCCCCCGGCACCGCGCCCCCCGCCATCGCCGCCGAGGCCCCCACCGGCGGCTCCAGCGACAGCTCCCACTGTGCGATGGCGACGCGCTGCGCCCGGGCCATGGACTCGAGGAAGCTGGCGTGGTCCGCCACGTAGCCGTTCAGCGCCTCCAGCACCGAGGCGAACGTCACCCGGCCCACCCGGTACTGGCTCATCGTGCTCTCGGTCGTCCCCTCCGACTGCACCAGCAGCCCGCCCCGGTAGAGCGCACTGGTCCCGAGCTCCGACTCGAGCAGTGCCAGCCTCTCCTCCGTCCGCAGCCGGAGGATCTGCCGGATCGCCTCCGCCCCCTGCCCCTCGGCGTCCCGGCGCGCCTCGCTCTCGGCGACCGCCCTCCCCTGCTTGCGGCCGCCGTAGACCGGAAGCCCCACGCTGAAGGACAGCGTCCACATCGGGTCCATCGACCCCCGGGGCATCACCCCGGCGCTCACCGCCATGTCGGGGTACCGCTCCCGGTTCGCCAGCTCGACCCGCTTCTCCGCCTGCTCCACCGAGAGCCGCGCCTCCCGGAGCTCGGGGCTCCGCGACTCGGCGTCCGCCAGCGCTTCCGGCAACGCCGGCAGGCGCGGATCGGGGACGTCGGCGAGATGGAGCGGCGTCTCGATGGGCTCGTCGAGCGGATGGGCGCGCAGGCGGTTCAGCGCCTGGACCCGGGTGCGCTCGGCGGCCGCCAGCCCCAGCCGCCGCTGGCGCAGCCGCGTCCGCTCCAGCTGGGCCCGGAGAAGGTCCGACTGCGGGCCCTGCCCCACCTGGTAGCGGGCCCGGGCCAGCCCCTCGGACTGCTCCCACAGGGCCTCCTGCTTCTCGAGCAGCGCGAGCTGGTCGCGCACCAGCAGGAGGTCGACGTAGGCGCGGCGGACGTCGGCCTCCGCGGTCAGGCCCGCCCGCTGCAGGCGCGCCTCGGCGAGCTGCACGTCGCGGCTGGCCACCTCGCTCCGGAGGCCGCGCTTGCCGGGCCAGAAGAAGGGCTGCGTGACCATCGCCTGGTAGAAGCTGCTCTCCATCTTGCCCACCTGGATTCCCTGGAATCCGTCGTTCTGGATGCCGAGCGTCAGCATCGGGTCGGGGAGCGCCCCGGCCTGGGGAACGCGCTGGCTCTCGGCCTTCACCGCGGCCCGGGCCTGGAGGAGCTCCGGGCGCCGCTCGAGCGTCTCGCGCACCAGGGCCTCGAGAGTGGGGTCGGCGGGGAGGACGGGTGGCCCGGCCCAGGCGCCCCGGGCGGCCACGGCCGCGCCGAGGGCGGCAAGGAGTCGGAGGCTCGGGCGCATGGAGGGGACCGCCCAGCATCGACTGTGCCACCGGTACGCGCCGGAGGTATGCGGAATCCCGGCGCTTCGGCACGGCGAGCGGCGACGGGCTCGCTTACACTGTGATGGCGGCGGTCACACGCGCGCGATCCGGCGCGCGGGGCCGTCGGAGAGAACACGAGTCGCGCCGCCCCGTTGGCGGGCAGACCCGCCCGGCACGGCCGGTGCTTCCGGAGGGCAGTCGGGAAACCATCATGCACTGGTCGGGCACGGCACGGCGGCTCCTCCTCGCCTTCGGCTCACTGCTGGTCGTCTTCGCGATCGCGTCGGCGGTGACCATCGCCGGCTTCCGAGACATCCACGACGGGCTGGGCAAGACCAAGGACCGCGCCGAGAACGTGCGCCTGGTCCTGGAACTCGCCAGCGCCGTGCGGGATCAGTACGCCCACCAGGCCCACACCATCATCATCGGCGACCAGAGCCACCTCGGCTTCTACGACGCCGCCGAGAAGCGCGTCCTGGAGCTCCTGGCGCAGGTCCGCGCCCGGGCGACCGGCCCCGAGGAGCGCGCCTGGCTCGACGACATCGGCCAGGCCACCCAGGAGCTCGACCGGGTGTTCCGGGACCGGATCGTCCCCGCCGTGCTCCGGGGCCAGGTCGCCGACGTGAGGCTGGAGCACGACCACGCCCAGCTGCTCGTCACCCGGATCCAGGACCGCGTCGAGCAGCTCGTCGAGCGCTCGGAGGAGTCGATCCGCGCCTTCCAGGCGCACGTGGACGCGGTGGAGCGCGGGGCCATCCGCTGGGTGATCGCCCTGCACCTGTCGGCCGCGGTCCTGGCCCTCGCCATGGGGGCCATGGTGCTGCGATCGGTGGCGCGGCCGGTCGCCCGGCTGCGCGCCGGCGCCGAGCGGCTGGCGGCCGGCGACCTGGAAACGCGCATCGCCATCGACTCCCCGGACGAGTTCGGCGCCCTGGCGCGCCAGTTCAACGCCATGACCCGCGCGCTCGCGGAGCACCAGGACAGGCTGGTGCACAGCGAGAAGCTGGCGGGCATCGGCCGGCTGGCGGCCGGCGTGGCGCACGAGATCAACAACCCGCTGGGCGTCATCCTCGGCTACACCCGGCTCCTGCGAAAGCGCGCCGACCCGGCCATCGCCGACGACCTGCGCATCATCGAGGACGAGACCCTGCGCTGCCGCGAGATCGTGGAGGGGCTCCTCGACCTGTCGCGGCCCATGGCCGCCGCCCCGCAGCCGGTCGAGCTGCGCGAGCTGGCCGACGACGTGCTGGCGCGGCTGCGCGAGGCGCGGCTGCTCGACGGGGTGGAGGTCGAGGTGGACGGCGCGGCCGCGACCCGCGGGCACCCCCCCAAGCTCCGCCAGGTGCTCTTCAACCTGGTCCGCAACGCCGCCGAGGCGGCGGGCGCCGGCGGGCGGGTGGAGATCCGGCTGGGAAGCAGCGGGGACGTCGCCGAGGCCTCGGTCTCCGACTCCGGTCCCGGCATCGCCCCCGAGGTGCGCTCGCGGCTCTTCGAGCCGTTCTTCACCACCAAGGACCACGGCACCGGCCTGGGCCTGGCGGTCTCCCAGGCCATCGCCCGGGCCCACCGCGGGACCATCGAGGTGGACGCGGCGGCCGCCGGGGGAGCCCGCTTCACGCTCCGGCTGCCGGCCGCCATGGGAGGCCCGCCGTGACGCGCGCCCGCATCCTGGTGGTCGACGACAAGGAGAACATGCTCAAGCTCTTCACCCGCATCCTGGGCGAGGACTGGGAGCTCACCACCGCCGCGGACGGCGCCCGGGCGCTCTCCCTGGTGGCGGCCCAGGAGTTCGACGTGGTGGTCACCGACATCAGGATGCCGGCGGCCGACGGCTTCGAGGTGCTGGCCGCGGTGAAGAGCCGCTCACCCGACACCGAGGTGGTGATGATGACCGGCTACGCCACCGTCCAGGACGCGGTGGAGGCCATGAAGCGCGGGGCCTACGACTACCTGGAGAAGCCCTTCGACCCCGACGCCGCGGCCCTGGTGGTCTCCCGGGCCCTGGAGCGCCGGCGCCTCCGGCTCCAGGCCGCCACGCTGCGCAAGGAGCTCGAGGGCGTCTACGCCTTCCACAACATCATCGGCAAGAGCGCCCGGATGCGGGAGGTGTTCGGGCTGCTGGAGCAGGCCGCCGGGCTCGACATCACGGTGCTGCTCGGGGGCGAGACCGGCACCGGCAAGGAGCTGGCGGCGCGGGCGGTCCACTACCACAGCGGCCGCAAGGAGAGGCGCTTCGTCCCGGTGAACTGCGGGGCCCTGCCGCCCGACCTGGTGGAGAGCGAGCTCTTCGGCCATGCCCGCGGCAGCTTCACCGGGGCCACCGGCGACAAGGCCGGGCTCTTCGAGGAGGCCTCTGGCGGGACCATTTTCCTGGACGAGATCGGCGAGGTGCCGCTCCCGGTGCAGGTGAAGCTCAACCGGGTGCTCCAGGAGAGGGAGATCCGGCGCGTCGGCGACAACCGGGCGTCGAAGGTGGACGTGCGGGTCATCGCCGCGACCCACCGCGATCTCAAGGAGGAGGTGAAGGCCGGCCGGTTCCGCGAGGACCTCTTCTACCGGCTCCACGTCTTCCCGGTGGAGCTGCCGCCGCTGCGGGAGCGCCGGGAGGACATCCCGCTCCTGGCGGCCCACTTCCTGGAGAAGCACGCCCGCGCCTTCCGCCGCGAGGTCGAGGGGATCGATCCCGACGCCCTGCGGGCCCTCACCGGCTACCCCTGGCCCGGCAACGTGCGGGAGCTCGAGAACGCCCTCGAGCGCGCCGTGGCCGTGTCCCGGGGGAAGCGGGTGGCGCTCAAGGACCTGCCGCCGGAGGTGAAGGGCCTCCAGGAGGGAACGCTCCCGGCGGAGGAGCTGGCCAAGATGCCCTTCCGCGACGCCGTCGAGCTGGCGCGCGACCGGATCTCCCGCGACTACCTGGTGGCGCTGCTCCGGGAGTTCGGCGGCAACGTGACCCAGGCCGCCGCCCGGGCCGGCATGGAGCGGGAGAGCCTGCACCGGCTCCTCAAGCGCTAC
Organism: Anaeromyxobacteraceae bacterium; assembly: GCA_035455425.1. GTDB lineage: Bacteria > Myxococcota > Myxococcia > Myxococcales > Anaeromyxobacteraceae > JACRMN01. The sequence goes on from DATIFE010000142.1 coordinate 4,871, forward strand.
GGCCTGCGCTCGGACGACTTCAGGCCCCGCGAGTGACGGCCCCGCCGTCCCCCGGCCCCCGTCCGGTGAACCAGCCGTAGATCGCCGGCAGCACGAAAGGCGTGAGCAGGGTTGCGGTGACCAGGCCGCCGATCACCACCGTCGCCAGGGGCCGCTGCACCTCCGCCCCGGAGCCGGTGGGTGGTGGGCATCACGCTCGCCATGATGCTCGGCAAGATCGCGGCCGGCACGGTCTTCGGGACCGCGTCACCTCGCCGCCATCGTGTCGCTCGCGACCCTCGATCCCCGCGAGCCGCGCCACTACCGGGTACGTCTCTCGGGCTTCCGGGACCTGGCACACGTCACGGTGGAGGTGAACGACGTCGGAGCAAGGAGCGGCTGACGCACCCGGCACCCGGGGCAGGCGCAGCGAGGGAACCGGGCGACGTGCTCTCGCCCGGTTCCCCCCCGGTGGCTCCGGTCTCACGAGCCCGAGGGCATGCTGCCGCCCGGGCAGGGGCAGCCCATGCCGCCGCACGGCATCGGCCACGGCTGCGGGGCGGGGTCCGGGCTCGGCGTGGGGCCCGGGGGCGTGGTGGGCATCCAGTCGTGTCCGTCCATGGTGAAGGTGCCGTCGGGGTGGTGGACGCAGGTCCAGGTCGCGTCGCCGGTGGGCGGCATCACGCCCATCGCCTCGCCCATCTGCTCGTACCTCACGCGCTGGTGCTCGAGGAAGCCGCCCATGGTGGCGACGTGGTGCTGCGCCTCCTCGCGCTCCGGAGGAACGTCGGTGGCGGTGCAGGCGACCGCCCGGTGGCGCTCGTATTCCGCCCTCATCGCCGCGGCGACGCAGTCCATGTCCGCCGCCGCCTCACCCATGGCGCCGGCCATGTACCCGTCCATCGCGCCGCTCAGCGCCTGCATGTGGTCGAGCATGCCGCCCATGCGGGCCTCGTAAGTCACTTCCTCCCGGTGGCAAGCGGGGAGGTCCGGCATCACCGCCGCGGCGGTCTGGTACCCGGCCACGGTCTCCGCCATGCCCTGGCCGACCGCCTGATAGCTCTGGGCGGCCTGCGCGGCGCTGGCGTCCGGCGAAGCTGCCGGGCCACCGCACGCGGCGGCGGCGGCCGCAGCGGCCATGGCCATCGTTCGAATCGTCTTCACGAGTGCGCTCCATTGCGCGAGCAGTGAGGGCATGAGGGGGCGTTCGCGCGTCACCCACCCACCGTGCGGCGCCAGCGTGAATGCCGGTGCGCGACGCATCGCCCCAGCAGGGGCCGTGCCATTCCCCGCTCCGGCGGAGGGCCGTGCAGGAATCGGCTGCGGACGTGCCTTTCGGCGGGGTCCCAGCCGAGCGGGGCTGGGAGGGAGCACACACACGGGCGGCGTCGCGTGTACCGATTCGCACGTCCCGGTGTACCGATCTGCACGATCGGCCCGGCATTCGCAGCCGATCCGGCAGCGTTTCGAGGCGGCACGCCCCTTGCTCTCCTCGCTGGTTGCCGCTTGCCGCGGGCAGGAGCGAGAATCGAACCATGAGCCGTCGCATCGCCGTCGCCCTCTTCGCAGCCAGCCTCGCGCTCTGGTCTCCCCGGGCCCGGGCGGACGATCCGGTCCAGGAGGCGCACGCCATCATGCGCCGGGCCATGCTCGACCGCGCCATGGGGACGGCCCGTACCATGGCCGGAGACCGCGAGATGGCGCCGGCGAGCGCAGCGGCACGCCAGCAGCTCGACCGGATGCGGCGAGCCGAGGCCGAGCGCGCCGCCCACCAGCGCGCCCTGGAGCACGGGGCCAGGCGCTCGGGCGCGGGGAGGACAGAGCGCGACGCCCGCGGAGCGCCCGGCGGGATGCACGGTGGGGGCGGCGACTCCTGGGGAGCGGACTGCCAGGATGCGGCCGGCAACTCGCGCACCAAGGACATGCACGACGGCGGGATGCCGGGCCACCCCATGCCCGGTGGCATGAAGGCGAGCCCCGGCCCCTCGGGCCGTTGACGGGCCGGGAGCGACCCTTGAACGCCGCGGTCGCGATCCTCCTCGCGTCGACGCTCTCCGCGCCCGGTCCCGGGGCCGAGCACCTGCTCGCGGGCGCCCGCCACTTCCGCGACGGCCGCTACGGCGAGGCGCTGGTCGAGTTCCGCGTGGCGGCCGCCCTCGGCGAGGAGGGGGCCCGCGCCTATGCCGGAGCGTCGCTGGTGAAGCTGGAGCGGTTCGAGGAGGCGCTGGACGCGTTCGAGGGCGTTCCCCGCGGGCAGGACGCGCTCCTCGACTACTACCGCGCGCTCGCGTGCTTCGGGGCGCACCTGTACTCCTGCGCCGAGGACATCCTGGCGGGCATCGGAGACCGGGGAGGACCCCGCATCGCCGCCGAGGTCGCGAGCCTGCGCCGCGAGATCGCGGCGCAGCGGCCGCGCGCACCGGCCGCCGACGTGATCGCCTGGTACACCGGCCGGTGCACCGCCCTGCGGGAGAAGAACCGGCCCCTGCTCGCCAGCGCATACTGCCGCGAGGGCGCCGACCTCGCCGCGCGACGGGCGAAGCTCTCCGGGACGGCGAAGCCCGGCCCCGCGGCGCCTGCGGAGCGGCCTTGACCGGCCTCGCCCTCTCGCTCCTCCTGGCCAGCGCGAACCCCTGCGCGCCCGTGGAGCCAGCGCACCTGCCGGACCGGGCCGCGGCCAGCGCCTATCGCGCCGTGGCGGCGTCGGAGCTCTCGGCAGGGTCCGTGGAGACGGCCATCGCCGCCTATCGAGAGGCGGCCGCGAGCGATCCCGCAGACGGCGAGGCGCGGGAGGCGCTCCGCCGGCTGTGCCAGTCGCCTCCCCCGCCGGATCCGTTCCGCGAGGGGATCCGCCTGATGGATGCCGGGGAGTACCGCGCCGCAGCGGCGGCGTTCGGCGGCGCCCGCAGCGGCGACGCGGGGCCGTCGGCGGTCCTCCTCCAGGGCATCTGCCTGTTCGAGCTCGGCGAGGACGAGGAGGCGCGGAGCCTCTTCCAGGAGGTGGCGGCGTATCCGCCGCACCGGGACGAGGCCCGGATGTACCTGGGCCTGGTGGCCTTGCGAGCCGGCGCCGGGGCGGAGGCCGGGGCGCTGTTCGAGTCCGCGGCCGCGAGCCCGGCGCTCGAGCGCACCGCCCGGGACCTGGCACGGCTCGCCCGGCGCGAGGGCCGGCTGGTGCTCTCGGCCTTCGCCGAGTCCGGGTGGGACTCGAACGTCAACCTGGCGCCCGGCGGCACGCCGTCGGGGCCACCCCGGTCCGACGGCCTGTACGCCTTCTCCCTGAACGCCCTCTTCCGGCCGCAGGGAACCTCGGGCCCGTATCTCCGGGCAGGTGGCTTCCTCCAGGACCAGGTGCAGCTCGGTGCCTACGACTTCGGCGGATTCGACGCCGCGGCCGGATGGCAGCTCGGCGGGTCCGGGCGCGGGCTCCTCCTGGAATACGACTACGGCTCTCGGCGGTTCGGCGGCTCGTCGTACCTCTCCGCCCACCGGCTCCTCGGCACCGGGTGGCTCCGGGCGGGCCCGACCCTCCTGGGAGCGAGCTACCTCGTCCGCCGCGAGACCTACGCGCCCACCTGGTCGTCGTTCTCGGGAAAGCTCCAGCGCGCCGAGGTCCGGGCGTCGCTGCTCGCGACTCCCGGGCTCCGGATCGGCCTCGCCTACGGGGCGGGGCGCGACGCCGCGAGGGACCCGGCCCTCTCGTGGCTCGAGCACGGGCCCAGGGCCGAGCTGCGGATCGCGGCCGGCCGCGCGCTCCTCGGCCTGGACGCGTCGGTGACCTGGCGCCCGTACGACTCGTACGACCCCGCGCTCTCGGCCCGCCGGTCGGACACCTACCTCGACGGCGCCGCCTTCGCCGAATGGGACCTCGACGGCCGTCTCTCGTTCCGGGTGTCGCTCCTCGGACGCAGGGCCCTCTCGAACGTCCCGGCCTTCTCCTACGACAAGCTCCTGCCGACGGTCGGCATCGGATACGCCATCGGACTCTCGCCATGAGGCGAGCCTTCGTCTCCGGCGCCGCCGCGCTCCTGGGCCTCTCCGCGTCGCTGGCGGCGACGGCCTACCTCTACCGCGCCGGGGAAGGCGCGCTGGAGAGGGTGCTGGCGGAGCGGCTCCGCGGCGCGGGCGAGACGGCGGCCGAGCTCCTGAGGGGAGGCGACCCCGCGGCGCCCGCGCTCCGGTCGCTCATGCGCGCCAACGGGCTCGAGGGCGCGTACCTGCTCGCGCCCGATCTGGTGGTGATCGCCGACGCCACCGGGCCCTCCGGAGGGCGTGCCGACCTCCTCCGGGTCGACGTGGCCCGGGCGCGGGAGGCCCTCGCCGGCCGCCCATCGGTCGGCTTCGCATACGCCTTCGGGTCGGTGCCGATCGCGACCGGGTACTTCCCCATCCGCGGGCCGGGGGGAGGGGTGCGCGCCGTGCTGGGCCTCGAGGCGGGGCAGGAGTTCGCGCGCGCCCGCAGCGCCCTCGTCCGCGCGGCGTGGATCGGCGTCGGCGTCTCCGTGGCCGGCGCGCTCTCGCTGGCCGCGGTCGCCTGGAGCTGGTCCCGGGCCGAGGCGCGGCGCCGCCGCGAGGCGCAGCGCGCCGCGCTCGGGGACGCCATGGCCAGGATGGGCGCGATGGTGGCTCACGAGATCCGCAACCCGCTCGGGGTGATCCGGGCCGCCGTGGAGCTGGTCCGGGCGCGGAGCGGGCGGAGCCTGGCGGGCGAGGACCGCGAGGCGCTCGCCGACGTTCTCGGCGAGGTGGAGCGACTCCGCGGGCTGGCCCAGGACTTCCTGGACCTGTCGCGCGAGCCGCCCATCTCGCCGGTGCGGGTCGACCTGGCCGAAGTGGCGGGCGAGGCGGCCCGGGCGCTCGCGGCGGGTCACCCCTCGACCGCCGTCACCGTCGGCCTCCCCCCGCTCCCGGTGGACGCCGATCCCTCGAGGCTCCGGCAGGTCTTCGGGAACCTGCTCCTCAACGCCGCCCAGGCGGGCGCGCACCGGGTGGAGGTGCGGGGCGGACCGGTGGACGGGGTGGCGTGCGTGGAGATCCGGGACGACGGCCCCGGGGTGGGGCCTTCGGTGCGCGCCCGCCTCTTCGAGCCCTTCGCCACCGGGCGTCCCGAGGGGACGGGCCTGGGCCTCGCCGTCTCCCGCCGCATCGTCGAGCGGCACGGCGGGGCGCTCCGCCTCCTCGACGGCCCGGGAGGGGCCTCGTTCGAGATCCGCCTCCCCCTCGCCGCGGAGTAGCATCCGGCCAGGGCGCGGGTCCTGGTGGTCGACGACGAGCCCAAGCTCGGCCGGTACGTCGCCGAGATGCTGGCTCTCGACGGCCACCAGGTGGTCCGGGCAAGCGGGGGCAAGGAAGCGCTGGCGCGCCTGGCACAGGAGGCCTTCGACCTGGTGGTCACGGACCTCCGCATGCCCGAGGTCGACGGGCTCGCGGTGCTGCGCGCCGCACGGGGCCGCGCCGGCGCGCCCGAGGTCGTCCTGATGACGGCGCACGCGACGGCGGAGAGCGCCGTGGAAGCCATGAAGGCGGGGGCGGCCGACTACGTCACCAAGCCGTTCTCGATGGACGAGCTCCGCCTGCGGGTGCAGCGGCTCGCGGCCCAGCGGGCCACCGAGTCGCGGAGCGCGCGGCTCCTGGCCCGGCTGACCCCGGAGCTGGTGGCGGAGAGCGCCGCCATGAAGGCCGCCCTCGCCGCGGCCAGGCAGGTCGCGCCCACGGACGCGACGGTCCTCCTCCTCGGCGAGAGCGGGACCGGCAAGAGCCAGCTGGCGCGGCTCATCCACTACCAGGGCAAGCGAGCCCAGGGGCCCCTCGTCGAGGTCCACTGCGCCGCCCTGCCCGACACCCTCCTCGAGGGAGAGCTCTTCGGCCACGAGCGCGGGGCGTTCACCGGGGCGAACCAGCGGAAGCTGGGGCACCTGGCGGCGGCCGAGGGCGGGACCATCTTCCTGGACGAGATCGGGGAGATCCCGCCGGCGACGCAGGTGAAGCTGCTCCGCTTCCTCCAGGAGCGCACTTTCGTCCCGCTCGGCTCCACCGAGCAGCGGAGCGTGGACGCACGCCTGGTCTCGGCGACGAACCGGGACCTCGAGGCCGCGGTTCGCGAGGGGGCCTTCCGGGAGGACTTCTACTACCGGCTGAACGTCTTCGCGATCCGGGTCCCCCCGCTCCGAGACCGGCCCGAGGACGTCCTCCGGATCGCGGAGCAGCTCCTGGCGGTGCGCGGCTGGCCCGCAGACAAGCTGTCGCCGGGTGCCCGCGACCGGCTCCTGGCCCACCGCTGGCCGGGCAACGTCCGGGAGCTCGAGAACGCGCTCGAGCGGTCGCTCATCGTGGCGGGCGACGGGGACATCCGCCCCGAGCACCTGGCCCTCGGCCCCGGCGCGGCGCGCGGCGCCCCGCTGGCCGACCTCCTCGCCGAGGGCTTCGACCTCGACGCTCACGAGCGCGACCTGGTGTTCGCCGCGCTCGAGCGCGCCGGCGGCAACAAGACGAGCGCCGCCAAGCTGCTGGGGATCAGCCGGCGGCGCCTTTACACGCTGCTGGCGAGCTTCGGCGCCACCTGAGCCTGATGGGCAGAGAGGCGACGCGGAGAGTGCCGCGAGTGCCACAGCGAGGCCCGCTCGGCGGTGACCCGGGCCGTGGCCGCCCGCTTCCCCATCCACAGGCAGGCGTGCTGGTAGGCGCGGAGGAAGCGGCGGAACTCGGCGTCCTCGTAGCGCTGCACGCGCCGCGCCGCGCTCGAGAGGTAACCCCACAGCATGGCCGCGCTGCCGTAGAGCACCGGGTGCTTGATCAGGCGGTAGGCGGCCACCGCCAGGTAGTAGAGGGGCGAGGTGCCCATGAAGTACTGCCCGAAGCCGGCGCGCACCCTCCCCGTCCAGACGCCCTTCTGGCTCGACCCCATGGGGCGGAGGTGGACGAAGCGCAGCGCCTCGTCGTCCACGCTCTCGGCGACCCAGCCCAGCATCCGGGCCCGGTGACAGTCGATGCCGTCCCACATCACCTGGCGCACGAAGCCCCCGATCTCGCGGAAGCAGGCGACGCGGTAGAACTTGGTCATCCCCGCCGACATCTCGTCCCCGCAGACCTCCGGCACCAGGGCGCCGCTGCGCGGGTGGACGAACCAGGGCTTGCCCGAGGTGGTGCCGAGCCTCGGGTCGGCCTCCATCCGCTCCATCAGGCCCTCGAAGTAGCGGGGCGGCAGCTCGAGGTCCACGTCCAGCTTGCACAGGTAGTCGAAGGCGGCGAGGTCCACCCCCTCCAGGCCCTGGTAGAAGGCGTCGACGACGCCGGGGCCGACGTTCCGGCGGCCGCGATCGGTGCGGCGCACCACGCGCAGGTACGGCAGCCGGCGCGCGTACTCCTCCAGGATCCGGGGAGTGTCGTCGGTGGAGCCGTCGTCCACCACGATCCACAGGGCCGGCTCGACCGTCTGGGTCGCGACGCTGTCCAGCGTGCGGCGGAGGTATTGCGCCTCGTCGCGGCAGGGGGAGACGAGGAGGTAGCGCCCGCGGGGGGCAGTCGACTGCTGGCTCATGGTGCGACCTCGCGTGGCGGCGCGCACGGGCGCGCCGCGGATGGATGGAACGGGAAGTGGCTTGCGAGGAGACTGCCGGCTGCCGCCTCACGCGCCCTGGGCGCGCCCGGCGTCGCCGGCTAGCGACAGATGCAGCGGAGCGCCGCGGGGGCGGGAGCGGATCGGGGAGCGCGTCGCCGGCGGAGCATCATGAGGCTTATCCTAGATAGCGGACGTCTGTCTCGTCAAGCGACATCCCTCTACCGGGGGTATGGTACAGGCACCCGGGCCGCCTGCTCCGCCACCGACGGGGGGGTTCGGCGACGGGCAGGCGGGCCGGGGAGGCCGCCGCGGCGCGGCCTCTCAGTCGACGACGAGGGTGCCGGCGATCATGTCCATCGGGCACGCGTAGCGCAGCTTGCCCTTCTTCTCCGGCGCGACCGCCACGGTCACGGCCTGGTTCAGCGGCAGGTCGCGGCTCACGCCCAGGTCCTTGATGACGATGGCGGTGGCGCAGGTGCGCTCGGTGGTCCGCGTGATCACCAGGTTCACCTTCTCGCCCCTCTTCACGTGGATCTCGGCGGGGACGAATCCCTCCGAGCTCACCGCGACCTCGATGGTGCGAGGCTTCGCGCCGCTGCCGGCGCGGCGCTGCGGCTGCCCTCCTGCGAGGGCGGGGCCTGCCGCGAGCAGCGCGCAGGCCGCGGCGAGGGTGAGCCAGGTCTTGTTCTGCATGCGTCCTTCCTTCCTCGGTCTCGGGTTCCGTCGGTAGCCTGGCGGCCCGGGAAGCACGAGGCGTGCCGGGGGCTGCCCCGCCCGGCGGGCCGCGGGGATACGAGCGAGTCCACGTCCCGGTCGCAGCTCTGGCCGCCAGATCCGTGACCGGCCCGGTTACGGAGTGACGCTCCCCGGATCCCGGGGGGACGCCGCCTGCGGCCGCGGCATGGCCCTCTCGGGCCCTCGCCCCGCCCGGCGCGCCCGGGGCGTGTACACTCCGGCCGAGTGGATGCTGCGCTGCGGCGACGTCGCCGCCCGGAGGCGACGGGTGCACATCCCGCCGCGCCGGGGCGGGGGGAGCCGCCGGGAACGCACACGCGCCTCCCCCCCGCCTCCCGGGCCCTCCTCGCCCTGGCCCTCGCCGCCGTCTCGGCCTGCACCGGGAACGCGAGCCCGGGCTCCGCGCGCGCCGTGAGGTGCGTGCCGGGCGAGACCTGCGGCTACGCCACCCGGACCCACCGGAGCGCCAACTGCTGCGGCTTCGCCCTGGGCCCCTTCCCCGACGCCATCTCCTGCCGGAACGCCTGCGAGGCCCAGGCGGTCGCCGTCGGCCGCGCCGGGCTGGACTGCGTCGCCACGGGCAAGAGGCAGTGCGACGCCGCCAGCGACGACTGGGCGCCGTGCAGCGCCGCGGCCGGGGCCACCGAGTCCTCGGGCCGGTGCACCCTCTCCTCGGGGCGGACGGTTCCCTGCGTCTGCCGCTGAGGGCCCGCCCCGCCGAGGGTGGAGCCCGCCGCCCGGGGTCGTGGTCTACTCCGCCGCGTGACCCTCCTCGCCATGTCGCTCCTCGTGTGGATGGCCTCGTTCGTCGCCGGGCTGGTCGGCTCGCTCACCGGGCTCGGGGGTGGGGTGGTGGTGGTTCCCCTGCTGGCGCTGGTGTTCCACGTCGACCTCCGCCTCGCCATGGGGGCCTCGCTCCTGTCGGTCATCGCCACCTCCTCGGGCGCCGCCGCGGCCTACGTCCGGGACGGGGTCAGCAACGTGCGGCTGGGGATGTTCCTGGAGATCGCCACCACGGTGGGCGCGCTCGCCGGCGCCGCCGCCACCGGGCTGGTGGCCACCGGCGCCCTGGCGGTGGTCTTCGGCGCCGTGCTCCTCTCCGCCGCCGTCCTCTCGCTGCGTCGGGCCCACGAGCACCCGCCGGCGCCCAGCACCGGCGCCCTGGCGGTGTCGATGCGGCTCGCCAGCACCTACCCCGACGGCGACCGGCGCGTCGAGTACGGCGTCCACCGCGTCGGGGCCGGCATGGGCCTCATGTTCGTGGCCGGGGCGCTCTCCGGGCTGCTGGGCATCGGCTCCGGGGCCCTCAAGGTCGTGGCCATGGACGACGTGATGCGCCTGCCGTTCAAGGTCTCCACCACCACCAGCAACTTCATGATCGGGGTCACCGCGGCCGCCAGCGCGGGCGTGTACCTGTTCCGCGGCTACGTCGACGCGGGCCTGGCCGCCCCGGTGGTCCTGGGGGTGCTGCCGGGGGCGCTGCTCGGGGCGCGGATGCTGTCGCGGCTGCGCACCCGCCCGCTGCGCCTGCTGTTCGCGGCGGTGATCGGCCTGCTCGCCCTGGAGATGTTCTACAAGGGCGCGACGGGGAGGCTGTGATGCGGCCCTGGACCGACGAGCGGATGGATCACCTCATCGCCGGCCTCTTGCGCACGGGGGTCCTGCTCGCGGCCGCGCTGGTGCTGGCCGGCGAGGTGGTCCACCTCCTCCGCCACGGCGGCGACCTGGCCGACTTCTCGGTGTTCCGGGTCGCGCCCTGGCAGACGCACGGGGTGGTGGGCCTGGCCCGCGAGGCGCTGGCCGGCCGGGGACAGGGCCTGGCGCTCCTGGGGCTGCTGGTGCTCGTCGCCACGCCGGTGGCGCGCGTGGCGCTGGCCGCCTTCGCCTTCGCGGCCGAGCGCGACTGGATCTACGTCCTGGTGGCGCTGGTGGTCCTGGGGGTGCTGGCCTTCAGCTTCTTCGGCGGCCGCGCCTGAGCCGCCGCTCCCCGGGCCGGCGCCCGGGCGGGTCCTTGACCTGAATCAAGGTATTGTAGTACCGATTTACCTCCTTATGGCCGACCCCCGCAGCCCCGAGGCCCCGGTGCGCTTCGACGCGCACCCCGATCGCTACCGCCACTGGCGGCTCGAGCTCCCCCCGGCGCACGGCGGAGCGGTGGCGCGCCTGGTGATGCGCGTCGCCGAGGAAGGGGGCCTGCGGCCGCCGGGCACGCCCGACGGCTACCCCCTGAAGCTCAACTCCTACGACCTGGGCGTGGACGTCGAGCTGGCCGACGCCCTGCAGCGCATCCGCTTCGAGCACCCCGAGGTGCGGGCGCTGGTGCTCACCAGCGGCCTCGACCGGATGTTCTGCTCCGGCGCCAACATCTACATGCTGGGGAGCTCGTCCCACGGCTTCAAGGTCAACTTCTGCAAGTACACCAACGAGACCCGGGTCCACCTCGAGGAGATGAGCGCCGAGACCGGCATCCCCACGCTGGCGGCGCTGAACGGCACCGCCAGCGGCGGCGGCTACGAGCTGGCGGTGGCCTGCGACGAGATCGTGCTGGCCGACGACGGCTCGAGCGTGGTGAGCCTGCCCGAGGTGCCCCTGCTGGCGGTGCTCCCCGGCACCGGCGGCCTCACCCGCCTGGTCGACAAGCGCAAGGTGCGACGCGACCTGGCGGACGTGTTCTCGACCACGGCCGAGGGGGTGCGGGGCAAGCGCGCCGTCGAGTGGGGAATCGTCGACGAGGCGCCCCCCCGGGCGCAGTTCGAGCAGGCGGTGGCGCGGCGCCTCGAGTCGATGGTGGCGCGCAGCAAGCGCAGGCCCTTCCCCCCGGTCCTCCTCCCCCCGCTCGAGCCCCGGCGCGGAGAGAAGGGCGTCGAGTACCGGTACGTGTCGCTGGGGATCGACGCCGCCGCCCGGACGGCCTCCCTCACCGTGCGCGCCCCCGAGGGCCCGGAGCCCGGGACCCCGGCCGAGCTGGCCCGCGCCGGCGCCGGCGCCTGGGCGCTGCGCGCCTTCCGCGAGCTCGACGACGCCCTGCTGGAGCTGCGCTTCAACCACCCGGCGCTGGGCGTGGTGGCGGTGCGGACCGCCGGGTCGCCCGAGGCGGTGCTGGCGGTGGACCGGATGCTGGCCCGCCACCGGGACGACGGCCTGGTGCGCGAGGTGGTGCTCCACATGAAGCGGGTGCTGAAGCGCCTCGACCTGACCTCGAAGAGCTTCTACGCCCTGGTCGAGCCGGGCTCCTGCTTCGCCGGCTCGCTCCTGGAGCTGGCGCTCGCCAGCGACCGGGTCTACATGCGCGACGGCGAGGAGCCGGTGGCGGTGGCCCTCTCCCCCATGAACGCCGGGCCGCTGCCCATGTCCAACGGGCTCACCCGGCTGCAGTCGCGCTTCCTCGCCGAGCCGGCGCGGGCGGCGCGCCTGCTCGAGGCGGAGGGGCCGCTCGACACCCGGGCCGCCGTGGCCGCCGGCCTGGTGACCTCGGCGCCCGACGACATCGACTGGGAGGACGAGGTGCGACTGGCCTTCGAGGAGCGCGCCAGCCTCTCGCCCGACGCGCTCACCGGCACCGAGGCCTCGCTCCGCTTCGGCGGGCCGGAGACCCTGGAGACCAAGATCTTCGCGCGGCTGACCGCGTGGCAGAACTGGATCTTCCAGCGCCCCAACGCCGTCGGCGCGCGCGGGGCGCTGACGCTCTACGGGAAGCCGGAGCGGCCGGAGTTCGACTGGAGGCGGTGCTAGACATGTCGCAGATCACCGAAGAGCGGATCCCCAACAACGTCGACCTGGCCTCCGACAAGAGGCTGCAGCGCGCGCTGGAGGCCTGGCAGCCGCGCTTCATCGACTGGTGGAAGCAGATGGGCCCGAGCGGCTTCCAGGAGGACCAGGTCTTCCTGCGCACGGCGGTCAGCGTCGAGCCCGACGGGTGGGCCCACTTCGACTACGTGAGGATGCCCGAGTACCGCTGGGGCATCTTCCTGGCCGACGCGGTCCCGGACCGGCGCATCGGCTTCGGCGACCACCTTGGCGAGCCGGCCTGGCAGCAGATCCCGGGCGAGTACCGCAACGCCCTGCGCCGCATCGTCGTCTCCCAGGCCGACACCGAGCCGGCCAGCGTGGAGCAGCAGCGCCTGCTGGGCCGGACCTGCCCCAGCGTCTACGACCTCAGGAACCTCTTCCAGGTGAACGTGGAGGAGGGGCGCCACCTGTGGGCCATGGTCTACCTGCTCCACACCTACTTCGGGCGCGACGGCCGCGAGGAGGCCGAGGAGCTCCTCAACCGCCGCAGCGGCGATCCCAACAAGCCGCGCATCCTGGGGGCGTTCAACGAGCCCTGCACCGACTGGCTCTCCTTCTTCATGTTCACCTACTTCACCGACCGGGACGGCAAGTTCCAGCTGCTGGCCCTGGCCGAGAGCGCCTTCGACCCCCTCTCCCGCACCACGCGCTTCATGCTCACCGAGGAGGCGCACCACATGTTCGTGGGGGAGACCGGGGTCCAGCGCGTCGTCGACCGCACCGCGCAGCAGATGCGGGAGCAGGGCAAGGACCACCCCGACGACGTCCGCCGGCTGGGCCTCGTCGACCTCCCCACCGTGCAGCGCTACCTGAACCTCTGGTACTCGCTCTCCCTCGACCTCTTCGGCGGCGAGATCTCCTCCAACGCGGCCACCTCGTTCGCCACCGGCATCAAGGGCCGCGCCAACGAGGAGAGCTATCCCGACCACCGCGCCCTGGAGGGCAGCTACCCGGTCGAGGTGGTGAAGGACGGGATCGCGGTGCGCCAAGACGTCCCGCTGCGCAACGCCATGAACGAGGTGCTGCGCGACGCCTACGTCGAGGACTGCCAGCGCGGCGTCGACCGCTGGAACCGCGCCATCGAGGCCCATGGCATCCCCTTCCGGCTGGTGCTCCCCAGCCGCCGCTTCCACCGCCACATCGGCGTCCACGCCGGCGTCCTCGCCGACCCGCAGGGGCGCGTCCTCTCCGAGCAGGAGTGGGCCGCCCACAAGGACGAGTGGCTCCCCAGCGATGCGGACAAGGCCTTCGTCGCCAGCCTGATGCAGAACCCGGTCTTCGACACCGGGAAGATGGCCAACTGGATCGGTGCGCCGCGGCAGGGCATCAAGGGGCGCCCGGTGGACTTCGAGTACGTCCGCCGCAACGAGGCCTGACCCGGGCCGGCAGCCGGCCCGCACCGGACGGAAGACCATGATCGAGCTCGAGAGCTTCCTCGAGGGAAGGTGGGTGCGCGGCAGGGGATCCGCCGCCACCCTGCTGAACCCCGCCACCGAGGAGCCGCTGGCCACCGCGGCGGCCGAGGGGCTGGACCTGGCCGCGGCGCTGCGCTTCGCGCGCCGGCGCGGCGGCCCGGCGCTGCGCGCCCTCGGCTTCCGCGAGCGCGGCGAGCTGCTGCGGGCCATGTCGCGCGCGGTGCACGCCAGCCGGGACGAGCTCATCGCCCTGGCCATCGCCAACGGCGGCAACACCCGCGGCGACGCCAAGTTCGACGTCGACGGGGCCTCCAGCACGCTGGCGGCCTATGCCGACCTGGCCGCGGAGCTGGGGGACGCGCGGGTCCTGGCCGACGGGGAGCCGACCCAGCTCGGGCGGAGCCCGCGCCTGGTCGGGCAGCACGTCCTCGTCGCCCGGCAGGGCGTCGCGGTGCACGTCAACGCCTTCAACTTCCCGGCCTGGGGCCTGGCCGAGAAGGCCGCCACCGCGCTGCTGGCGGGGATGCCGGTGCTCTGCAAGCCGGCCACCAGCACCGCGCTGGTCGCATGGCGCCTGGCCCGGATCCTGGTCGAGCAGAAGCTCCTCCCCGAGGGCGCCTTCTCGCTCCTCGCCGGCGGGGCCGGCGACCTGCTCGACCACCTCGAGGGCCAGGACGTGGTGGCCTTCACCGGGAGCGGTGCCACCGGGCGACGGGTGCGGAGCGCCGGGGCGGTGCTGGCGAACGGCGTGCGGGTCAACGTCGAGGCCGACAGCCTCAACGCCGCGGTCCTGGGCCCCGACGTCGAGGATTCCTCGGAGGCGATGAACCAGTTCCTCGCCGACGTGGTGCGGGACATGACCCAGAAGGCGGGGCAGAAGTGCACCGCCATCCGCCGGGTCCTGGTCCCGGCCGCGAGGCTCGACCGGGTCCTCGAGCTGCTGGGCGAGCGCCTGGCGCAGGTCCGGGTCGGCGACCCCGCCCGCGAGGAGGTGGGCATGGGGCCCCTGGCCACGCGGCAGCAGCTGGCCGACGCCCGCGAGGGCCTGGCCGAGCTCCAGGCCTCCGCCCGGATCGCCTTCGGGAGCGCGGCCCGGCCGGAGGGCGCCGGCCCCCCGGGCAAGGGCTTCTTCATGGGCCCGGTGCTGCTCGCGAGCCGGTCACCGGACCCGGCGGACGCGGTCCACCGCCGCGAGGTCTTCGGCCCGGTGGCGACGGCCGTGGCCTACGACGGCAGCGCCGGGCAGGCGGCGGAGATCGCCGCCTGGGCCGGCGGGGGCCTGGTGTCGAGCGTCTACTCCGACGACCGGGCCTTCCTCGAGGCCGCCCTGCTCGGCCTCGCCCCCTTCCACGGCCGCGTCGTCATCGGCTCGTCGAAGACCGCGGCCCAGGCCATCCCGCCGGGAACGGTGCTGCCCCAGCTCGTGCACGGCGGCCCGGGCCGGGCCGGCCCGGGCGAGGAGCTGGGCGGGCGGCGCGGCCTCT